>NZ_JACHIS010000001.1:4800000-5101241 GCF_014203365.1 Actinoalloteichus hymeniacidonis | reverse complement strand
CCATGGCAGGCAAGACGGTCTTGATCGCGACTGCTGCCCCGGCCGTGTCCCCGAGCTCGGCCCGCCAGACTGCGAGATTGTTGTGGGTGTTCAGGGTGTCGGGGTGGTCGGGACCCAGTATGCGAGCTTGATCGGCGAGCAGTGATTCGAATTCGACGATCGCCATGAACGCATCACCTTCCTCAGCTTGCCAGCCTGCGAGGAAACTGCGGACGGTCAGGGTGTTCGGATGTTCCGAACCGAGCACTCGGACAGCGTGTTCGTGGAGATGCTGGAAGTAGGCGGCTGCGTCGGAAGCAAAACCGGCTTTGCCTCTGCTAGCGCCCGAGTGGAAAAGCACGGGATGGATGTTGGGGTGCCAGAGGTGTTCTTCGCCGTGAGTCTGTACAGCGTCGCTGTTGGCGCGCAGGGCTTGCCCATACTCGTTGTCGCGATCGACCTCCGGCCAGCTGTCCAGGAGTGCGTCGGCTGCGGCGTGGGCGACGATGGCGAGATTGTCGTCAGAGAGTTGATCACGAGTAGCACGTTGCACCAAGGCGTGCACTCGCACGCTGCGGTTCGGATCGTCGAAGTCGACGGCGGCCAGGCTGAGGTGGTTTAGGTTGTGCAGCGCGTCTGCTGCGTCCTCGGCCTGAAGCGGGTCTGTTCGGCTAAGCATGCTGGTGAGGTAATCCAGAGCCGCCGGGGCGGTGAGGACGGCCTTGGGGATGCCGTTGGGATCCAGCATCGCGGCAAGCTCCAGCAGCGGGCGGGCCAGCCCGGCGGGTTCGAGCTGATCGGCGAGTTGGATCGAGAGGGACCAGGTGGTCGCGAGGGTGGTGTGGTGGTCGTCGGGCAGGTTTTCAGCTCTGGGAAACAACTCGGCCAGCCGCCTGCGTCGGTCGGTGAACCGCTGCAGGTAAACCGAACAGGACAACCGTCGATCAAGGAGGTAGGCAGCGGCCTGAGCTAATGCGAGGGGGAGGCAACCGAGTTCGGCCGCCAGCTCTGCGGCGCCGTCGATCAAGGCCGGGCGTTGTGCGAGTACCGCGTGCAGGTAATCGGTCGCTTCCTGCGAGGTGAACAGGCCGATTTCGACGAGGTGACCGCGCCAGGCCAATGCGGAATCTTGGCGGCGGCTGGTCACCAACACTCGGCCTGTGGGCTGCTGGGGTGGCCACAGATCTCGTAGATACGCGGGATTCTGGACATCGTCGAGGACGATCAGCCATCGACGGTCGGTCGTGTCCAGCCATTCCAGGAAACGCCTGCTCGATTCCGCGTCATCGTGTTCGTCGGTGCTGGTGCTCTGCCCGAGCTTTCTTGCTGCGCTGGCATAGCTCGACACGATCGCTTCCCGCGAGTCTGCGGTGATCCACACCAATAGATCGACCCGGCGGTCCTGCCACGACTGTCGTGCGTGCTCGGCGGCGAGCTGTGTCTTCCCGACCCCGCCGAGGCCGGTGATCACTCGGCACGGTGTTGCGTCAGCAGCGTTATCGACCTCGGACAACCTGGCGGCGGTATCGCGTGGCTGGAAACAATGTGCACGCGGCGGCAGCGTCCCCACTCGGCACGGCCATTCGACCTGTGGCGCCTGATGGTGGTGCACGCCGCCTTGGAAGACAGGGCCGAGAATGTCTCGCGCCTGAGAAACGTTGCGGGCTCTGCCACTCAGCTCGTTGTGCGTGCCTGGTTCCTCAGACATGAGTCCAGTCTGCCAAATTCGAAGAGTCGCCCGAATCCTTCGAGCAGTCGCGATGGGTGTTGACGTGGTAACCACGCGACCGGAGCCGGTGTCCACAACGGATCGGAACGACCCCGAATTATGCCTTTTCGACCGATTTAACCCACGCCCGATGAAGTACCCGACCGAACCGCCGTCATCCGAGGCCAACCGTTCCGCCGCGTCCTTCTTCCACCTCATCTCGCCAGAAGTCCAGGTTATGGGCCGTGGCCCAGGTATTCGGATGGTGGGAGCTGAGGACCCGTGTCTGGTCGGCAAGCAGGGCTTCGAGGTCGGCCACCGCTTGGGCGGCATCGCCCGACTCGCCGCGCCAGCGGGCAAGGTTGCCCCGGATAGTGAGGGTGTGTGGGTGCTCCGGACCGAGCACCCGCGAATGGTCGGCGAGCAGGATCTCGAACTCGACGATCGCGCCTGCCGTATCTCCCGCCTCGCCACGCCAGTAGGCCAGGTTGTTGCGAGCGCCCAGGGTTTGGGGGTGGTGGGCGCCGAGGATGCGGATTCGGTCGGCGAGTAGGGCTTCGAAGCGGGAGATCGCCTCGGCCACGTCCCCTAGCTCGCCGCACCAGGAAGCCAGGTTGCTGCGGACGGAAAGCGTGTCCGGATGATCGGGCCCCAGCACCTGGTCCACGGCAGTCAGGAGCTCTTCGAAATCGGCGGCCGCGCGAGCCGCATTCCCTGCCTCGCCCCGCCAGGAGGCCAGGTTTCCCCGGGTGCCCAGGGTGTCTGGATGGTGCGGGCCGAGGATACGGACTCGGTCGACGAGGACCGCTTCGAATTCGTCGAGCGCCCGCAGGACATCTCCGCTCTCGGCTCGCCAAGACGCCAGATTGCTACGGGTGGTCAGCGTGTCCGGATGGTCGGGACCCAGCACACGCAATTCGTCGGTAAGTAGGGCCTCGCATTCCTCGACTGCGCCGTCCACGTCCCCTGCCTCGCCGCGCCAAGAGATCAGGTTGCTCCGGGCGATCAGGCTGTCTGGATGGTCGGGGCCGTTGACGCGGAGGCGGTCGGCGAACAGGGCTTGGAAGGCGGCTGCTGCCCCGGCCGCGTCCCCGGCCTCGCCGCGCGAGGCCGCCAGATCGCTGCGAGCCGCGAAGGTGTCCGGGTGATCGGGACCAAGAATCTCGTTGGCTAGTTCGTAGAGATCGTGGAAGTATCTGGCGGCTTCGGAGGCCAGCCCTGTTCTGCTCCTGCTTCTACCGGCGCGGAACAGGACGGAATGACAGCCCGAATCCCACAGGTGATCGCCATCCTGGGCGTGCAGCGTGTCGGTGTTGTCGCGCAGGATCTGCTCGTATTCGGTATCGCGTGCGATCGTCGGCCAGCTATCGAAGAGCGCATCGGCTGCGGCACGGGCGATGGTGGCGAGGTCGTCGGCGGGAAGCTGTTCGCGGGTGGCGCGTTGCACCAAGGCGTGCACTCGAACGCTGCGATACGGATCGTCGAGTTCGACGGCGACCAGGCTGAGGCGGTGCAGGTTGTGTAGTGCGTCCTGCGCGTCCTCGGCATGAACCTGGCCCGTCGGGGCGAGCCTGGTGGTGAGGTGGTCCAGTGCCCCGAGCGAGCCGAAGACGGCTGCGGGGATGCCGTTGGGATCCAGCACCGAGGCGAGTTCCAGCAGCGGGCGGGCGAGACCGGCGGGTTCGAGCTGATCGGCAAGCTCGATCGAGAGGGACCAGGTGGTCGCGAGGGTGGCGTGGTGATCGTCGGGCAGGCTGTCGACGTCGGGAAACAACTCGGCCAACCGTCTACGTCGGTCGGTGAAGCGTTGTAGGTAGGTCGCGCAGGACAACTGCCGATCGAGTAGATAGGCGGCGGCCTGGGCCAGCGCCAGGGGAAGTAGGCCGAGTTCGGTGGCCAGCGCTGTGGACCCTTCGACCAAGGCCGGACGTTCGGCAAGGACCGCATGCAGGTAGTCGGTCGCTTCCGACGGCGTGAACAGACCGACTTCCCTGAGCTGACCGCGCCGGATGAGCGCGGCGTCTCGGCGTCGGCTGGTCAGCAGCACGCGGCCGGTTGGCTGCTGCGGCGGCCATAGGCCACGAAGGTGCGCGGGGTTCTGCACATCGTCGAGGACGATCAGCCAGCGGCGATCCGTCGTGTCGAGCCATTCGAGAAATCGCCTGCTCGCCTCTTCGTCGCCTCGATCGCCGACGTAGTGCCCTACTTTCGTCGCAGCGGCGGCGTAACTCGAAATGACCGCTTCGCGCGAGCTGGCGGTGATCCATACCAACAGGTCGACCTGCCGGTGTTGCCAGGTCTGTCGGGCGATGTCGGCGGCGAGTTGTGTCTTGCCAACGCCGCCCAAACCGGTGATCACCTGCCACGCCACCGTTGTGCTGAGTGCGGCGCCGACGTCGCGTTGCTGGAAGCAGTGCGCGCGGGGAGGGAGCACACCCACCCGGCAGGGCCATTCCACCGGTGGGGCGTGATGGTGGTGCACGCCGCCCTGGAAGACGTTGCCGTGGATGGTTCCGGCCTGCAGGGCGTTGTGCACGGTGCCGCTGATCTCGTTGCGGGTGCCTGCTTCCTCAGACATACGGACAGTGTGACGACTGTGGAAACCACCACGGCATGGATCGACGGAAACGTTTCGTGCCGTTGACTCCTGGCAGTGGCGCGGCCGTCCGACGGGGAGCCTCTGTGCAACCAACGCGGCGCCGTATCTTGAATCGAGGCGTCAGAACACGCAGGTCTGATCCGGAATGGTGCCGTCGCCTCGATAGTTCACGCTGGCGGCGATGGCGGATTCCTGCTTGATGCGCTGGGCGAGCTTTCTGCCCGTCTCCAGCCAACGGCTCTCCTGCTCCGGCGTGGCGAAGGCGGACGTGCGAGTGTCCGCTGGGCTGTAGATCGCTTGAAACTCCGCATCCCAAGTAGCGATGTCGCGAGTGAGAGCCACCCCGAGCCCGAGGAACGCTGCCGCTTCCTCGATCGAATGGTTGTAGTCGCCGTCACCAGCGTCGTAGTAGAACGGGTCTTCCTGCCATCCCGCAAGGATGGCGATGTCAAGCCTCATCGTCTTACCTCCGGTGGGGGTTCGGTCGAATCTTGCGCTTCGCTGGGATGGGATGGGCACCGATGATGCCACCGTCGTCGGCGATGGTGATGGCTACTCTGCGAGTCTCGCCATCGAACACCACTTCGTACACCGGCCGATTTCGACCGCTGTAGCCGACCACGACACCGTGTTCGATCGCAGCGAACACCAATTCCACGATCTTTTCCCGTGGTACGCCCGTACCCTCGAACGCATCACGCTTCTGCTTTTCGAGAATATGGTCCAGCCCTTTTCTTGGATGACCACGCTCCAACCAGGCAATTCGGCCGTCCCGGAGACGGATCATGCGGACGACCTTCGTCCGATCGATGTCGGCGCCCGTCTGCTCAAGCTCAGCAGCCCATTCCGCGTATTGCGCGGTGGGTTCGATGCCCGCAGCGTCGGTCTGCGGAGATTCTGTGGGGGAACTGTCTGTACTGGACGCACGTAGCTCAGCTTCGAGCGGTGCCACCGCACCAAGGCCGTGGCCTGCGATGTTCCAGCAGTAACCCTCCATGATCCGCTGTGCCTCGGTGAGCGCAGCCGCCGCGAGGCGAACATCTTCGGCTGCGGCGTCACCATGGCCCCTGATCTTCGGAACCTGTGGCCAGATGGAAGTTCGAGTAGCGGCGTCGAAGATCTCCGTCGCATCGTCGATTGCGCGGTCTGCTACGGCGCAGGCCGCGCGAGCCTCCCCCGCGAGGATATACGCAGCACGTAACCGTTCAACCACTTCCGCTACAGACATCCAGCTCCCCTGCGGATGGTACTTATTCGCATGCGTTTAGTGATCGTATCGAGCGGTGAGACATTCTCGGGCAAGACTTTCGGCTGAACCCGACGATCGGGTGCTCCAACGGAACACCCCGCGTGTACGGGGAAGACACTTGTTGACCTGCATTTTCGTCCACTTGCATCAGCGCCGCTACTGCTTCGGATCGGGGAATAAGGGAAGGCCAGAGGGCGTGAGGATGCCAAGTCCGTCGTTGATGCGCTCCTTGCCGTCAAGGACGGCGCGGCTACCGCGCCCGCCGCCGTAACCATTGTCAGTTCATCGAACCCGGTCCGATTTCACCGCAGCGAGGAAGGCGGAGAACGCTGTGCTCGGCAACGACAGCATGCCGCTGGCTCTGTTCTTGGTGTCGCGGATGCCCACCATGCCTGGAGCCCGCTTGACCTCGACACATGCGGTCGTTGTGCCGCTGTAGCTGGACTTCCGCCATCCCTCGATCATGGTTATAGCTCCTCGCCTGAAACCACCACCGTGTGCGCGGAGGTGCACTTGGTGCGCTGGGGGTTCACGAGTGAATACGCGATCTCATCAGCTTACTGTTGCCTGACCACAGGCGTGACGGACTTCGGTGGCTCGCTTACAGGATCGCGGTTAGCGAATCCGATCGGCTTTCACTGCGGCGAGGAAGCTTGTGAAGGCGGGTCTATCCAGCAGTAACGTCCCACTGTCTCTGTTCTTGGTATCGCGGATACCCACCACGCCCGGCGCCCAGCCGACTTCGACACACGAGGTCTGGACCGCGCTACGACTCGACTTCTTCCATGCCCGTAGAGGCTTCACGATGACTCGCTTTCATGATGGGTTGCGAAGAGCCTGATCAGCTCGATCGACTCGTTCGTGCTCATGGAGACCGTTCGAAGCGTATCGACCGCTCGTTGGAAGACGACCAGATCGCGGGGCTTGGTCACGAGCGCGCTCGCGGAGAGGTGTTCCAAGTGAGCGACTGGTGGTGAGTGGTCGGACTCGATGTAGACGAACTCTCCTGCGAGGCCCACATGTGCCCCTGCTCGGTCTGGGATCACCTGGATATCCACGTTGGACCGCTCAACCATCGAGAGCAAACGAATGCACTGCTCGGCCATCGCGAGGTGACCGCCGACCGGGATGCGAAGCACCGACTCGGTGATGATCGCAAGATAGTGCGGAGCGTTTCTGCCGGTGAGGACATCTTGCCGAGCCAATCGATAGTTGACGCGTTGCTCAAGTTCCTCTGCATTTGCTGTACCGGAACCGACGATGGCTCGGGCGTACTCGCGGCTCTGCAACAGGCCGGGCACGAGCAACGGGTTGACTTCGGTGATGCTCCGGGCTTCGCGCTCATAGGCGACCAGTGCCGTGAGTTGCGTGGGCACCCCGGGTGATCCGATCACGGACCAGTTCGGGGACTCTGCTTCCCTGGCGATGGCGAGCACCTGCTCTCGCTCGGCAACACTCGTGCTGAGTGCGCCCAGGATCGCGGCGACGTCTTCAACCCCGACGACCCGTGTTCCGTTCTCGATCCGAGAGACGGCCATGGCATTGATGCCGAGCCGTCGTGCAAGTTCGCGCACGGTCAAGCCTTTTGCTTCTCTTGCACCCTTGAGCGCTGCGCCCAACGCTCTCGTCCTGGGCGACACGACCTTGCGGACCATAGCCAGAGGCTAGCCGTGCAGCTGGCTCCAGTAGATACACCCGATCAGGCAATTGCCCGATTGTAACCGTTACATAAGAATAAAGTGGTTCCTGTTACAACCTCATCGGGAGCCACTTCATGCCGATCGACGGCTTCGTAGGTACCGCGCTGGGTGGGCTGGCGCTGATGGTGTTCGGCGCGGTGCTGATCTGGATTTCATTGGGGAGTCCGGTCGCCGCGCTTTCCGCGCGCTCCGCCTCGGACGGCCAAGGCGGGAGAGTGAACTCCGGCGCCACCTCAGCCCGACGTGCTCCGCGCACCGCGCCATCCCCGGTCGAGTCCCCACAGCGTGCGGCCAGAGCTGCCCGGCAGCGCCTTGACGACGCATTACTCGCCATCGCGTTGCTCGACACGGTCCCGCTGGACTCTCGGCACATCGATGCCTACGCGCCCGACCCTTCGCCCCACGACGAGTACGCCTACGACCCGATTCGATTCGACAGCGGTGCGGCCGATGCGCTTCTGCTGCGGGATTCGCTCGATGCCGACCCCGAGGAAGACGACTTCTACTGTGTCGCCGCGATTGTGGCCCGGTGTGCCAGCGAATCCAGTCCTCAATGCTCGCCAGAGGTCGACCGGCAGCGCTCCGCCACGCCGACAGCGCAGTGCTCGGCACCCCTCGACCCGCTGCCCACCGATGGAATCCGTTCGACGCGGCCCGCCGGTTATGTCACCGCCTTCGCAGGCAGCCTTACAACCCACGCCAGGAGTGCCGCGTGATCTACCCCGACCCCTGTCTACACGCCGTCATTCCCGCCGACCTGGTGGCGATGCCTCGCCGACCGCAACCCATCGGGATCACCGTCGACCGAACCACCAGCCGAGTGCTACTCGAACTCGGCTCCCGACCCGCTGGGCTGGCCGCGCTCAACCCCACCGCCACCCGCTCGCTGATCGACAACCTCGATCTCGGACACCCGGGCGAAATCCGACTGCCCGCCCTTGGTCGGGGACTCGCTCCCGTATTCCTGTCATCGACGGTGCAACCCGGCCTCGGTGTCGACCTCGCCGTGCTCGGTGACCACGCGCTGCGGGGCCGCTGGCGGGTCGGCCGCGACGAGGTCCCGCGTCTGATCATCACCTTGGTCGACGCGATCCACCTCGTCGACCCGTACCCGTTGCCCGCCATGGTCGAACCACCGCGACGCCCTGCGGACAGCCGTACCGAGCGCCGTCGACCCGACATCACCGGTCGCCGTCAGACCTTGCGCATCCTGCGGGCGGGCCGGTGATCCCCGGTTGGCACGGCGACCCGCAGCTGTATTGGGAACCGGCCATCCGTCCCCGCTCCGCACTATCCGACCGACACGCCGCCGCCCCGCCGCGCCCGCCCGCAGGCACCGAGATCACCGCCTTCTGCGGCGCTCGGCTCGCCATCAACATCGAAGCCGCCCGCTGCGACCCCACCCGACCACAGATCACCTGCTCCGACTGCGCCGATCACGCCTGGCTGCTCCGAGGTAATCCGGTGCGGGCCGCGGGGGAGCGGCCGGGCTAGTCGGTCGCGCTCGGGAGCGGGAACACCCCGCACACGCGGGAAAAGCGTGCTCTGGCACCGGATTCACGCTATTCCGGAGGATCCGCGCCGTTCGACCGACCACAGATCGGCGGTGTGAGTTCACTTCGTGTCATCGCGTGCCGACGAGATGAGCTTCGACAGGACGGCGGAACTCTCCAGCACCTCCATAAGGCGTTCCGCGCTCATGAGCGCCAGCCCGTCGGAGTTTCCCAGCACCAAGAGCTTGTCGCCCGGTTCAAAACCATGATCACGGCGGGCCCGCGCAGGGATGACGACCTGCCCGCGTTCGCCGACCGTGACGGAACCGTAGAACTTTCGATCTCCCGGCCCGGTCACGACCTCGGGAGTCTCCTCGTCGTTAGATGACATGAAATACATGTTATACATGTTTCTCATGTACTGCATGCAGACAGAGGAGGGACTCGCCGGATGCTGAAGATCCTCGGGGCCGTATTCGGAGCGGTCATCGTCGGCGGAGGTCTGGGGATCGGGTCCTACGCCTGGAACAACACCACCTTCGCCAACCGTGAGCGCAACGCGGTGAAGAAGGCCGGCTACGTCGAGCGCACGCATGAGCTCCCGACAGGCGTGCGGCTGAACTACGCAGAAGGACCGGCGAACGGACCCGCCGTGCTGCTCGTGCATGGTCAAGGCGTGGCCTGGGAGGACTACGCGCCCGTGCTGCCGCAGCTCGCGCAGGACTTCCACGTCTTCGCCGTCGACGTGGTGGGACACGGTTCGTCGAGCCGCACCCCCGGCAGGTATGACGTGAACGCCATCGGCGCCGACATCGCCGCGTTCATCGACGACGTCATCGGCAAGCCCGTGATCCTGTCCGGCCATTCCTCGGGCGGGCTCATCGCCGCCTGGGTTGCCGCGAACGAGCCTGCGCACATCGCGGGGGTGTTATTCGAAGATCCGCCGTTCTTCTCCACCGAGCCGGCGCGCATGCCGCAGCAGTTCAACTACGTCGACCTCGCGTCCCCCGCACACGAATTCCTCCAACAGGACACCGAAACCGACTTCGCAAGTTGGTACATGGAACACAACGCCTGGCTGCGCTACTTCGGAAACGGCCGTGCGGGCATCGCCCGGCACGCGCGCAACTACCGGACGGCGCACCCCGATTCCCCGCTGTCCATCTGGTTCTTTCCTCCGGGGGTGAACAGGTCGTTCCAGTTCATGCACGAGTTCGACCCGGCCTTCGCCGACGCGTTCTATACCTGCCAGTGGCAGGGCGATTTCGACCAGCAAGCGACCCTTGAGGCGGTCGGCGTCCCGTCGATCCTGGTACACGCGAACTGGCGGATCACGGACGCGGGCATCCTCGAAGGAGCCATGACCGACGATGACGCTTCACGCGCCTGCACCGCACTGCCGAACTGCCGTATCGAACGCGTGAACACCGGCCACGGATTCCACGGCGAAGACCCGCGCACCTTCGTCAGGCTCCTCCGCGAACTCCGTGACAGCATCGGGTTACGGTCGCGGAGGGAATACCCCGGCGCAGATGGGGAAGACCTGGCCCTCCACTGACAGGTCACCGAATCCCTATTCACTTTCATCCCGGGCGCCATTCCCATCCAACGCCCGAGCAAGGTGGGGCAGCCGCACCACAACAGGCACGGCCGCCCCACCCGACGCCTCGAACGAGGTCAACCGGCAACCAAAGCCGCCACCGTCTGCCGCACTGCGGCCCGCAGCGGGATCTCGGCCCGCCAGCCGGTCACGGCCCGGAACCTCGCCGGATCGGCGATGATGCTGCGGAAATCCATCTCGGTGGCATGCTCCGGCGGAGCCACCGACACGACATCGACCGTCGGGCGCCCGGTTTCCGAGGCCACCACCTCGGCGATCGTGGTGAACAGGGTCTGCAACGAGACGCCCTGCCCGGTGCCGATCAGCCAATGCGAACCCGATAGTTCATCGGCGTGATCGACACAGGCAAGCACTGCCTGCGCGACATCGTCGACACACAGCAGATCCCGTTCCACACTGCCATCGCCCCACACGGTCAGGCTCTCGCCCACCAACGCCCGCCGAGCCATCGCCGTGACCACGCCCCGGTCCACCGCGTTCGGGGTTGCGCCGAAAATCGTGGGTAGGCGCAGCGAGACCCCGCGCAGGATGCCCTCGGCCGCCGCGTCGAGCAACACCCGTTCGGCCGCCGACTTCTGGCGGTCGTACACCGTGGCGGGCTCGTCGATCTCCGTTCCATCGACCAAACCCGAACCGCCGGGCCCGAGCTGTGACGTCGAGCCGGGCACCACGACGATCGGCGCTGGACCAGGCCGCCGAACCCGGCGCAGGATGCGGACCAGATCGCGGGTCACCCCGACATTGACCTGTTCGCTCCTCGGATCCTCCTCGGCCGCCCGCCAGGTGCCGCCGCCCGTGTAGAGCAGCAGGTTCAACACCACATCGGCGTCGGCCACCGCCTCGGCCAGTGCGTCCGAGTCGGTGAGGTCCGCGGTGATGACCTCGATGTTCTCCGCTTCCGGCGGCACCGGGCTTCGTCCCCGTGCTACCAGCCGCAATCCGGCCTCCGGGTGGCGGCGGGCCAGCGCCGCCACGACCGTCGAACCGATGAACCCCGAGGCACCCAGCACCGCGATCCGCGAACCCGCCGACCGGGACACCAGGCCGCCCTGCTCAGACAATGTGGACCGTCGGCACGTAGAGCACCCACTTGCCGCCGGCTTCGCGGAAGGCCTGTTCGTTCGCCATGATCTCCTCGGCGTGGTTCCAGGCGAACAGCAGCGCGTAGTCCGGGTAGTCCGCGTGGAAGGCCGACGGCGGCTTGACCGGCAGGTGCGCGCCCGGCGTCAGCTTGCCCTGCTTGGCGGGCGTCGTGTCGCACACGAAGGACACCAGCTCGGGCGTGATGCCCAGGTAGTTGGTCACCGTCGCGCTCTTGGCCGTCGCCCCGTAACCGACGACCCGCTTGCCCTGTGCCCGCTGTTCGCGCAGGAAGGCCATCAGGTCGTCGCGGTTCTTCTCCACCCGCTCGCGGAAATCGGTCAGCGTCGCCGGGGAGGTCAGCTTCGCCGCCTCCTCCGAGGCCAGCAGCTCGGCCACCGCCGCCGTCCGCTGCCGCGCGCCCGGGCGGGCCAGGGTGTAGCGGACCTCGCCGCCGTGGACGGCGAGCCGTTCGACGTCGACCAGTTCGAGGCCGTGCCTGCGGGCCATCTCGTCCACCGACCGCGCGGTGAAGAAGTAGAAGTGCTCGTCGTAGACCTGGTCGAAGGATGCCCGCTCGACGATCTCGGCGAAGTACGGGTCCTCGAAGACGAACACGCCGTTGGGCGCAAGCAGCGTCGTCACGCCGCGCAGGATCGACTCCATGTAGGGGATGTGGCAGAGGGTGTTGGCCGCGTAGATGACATCGGCGGCGCCGTCCTCGCTGCGGATGGCGGTGGCCGTCGACTCCTCGAAGAAGTCCTTACGCACCCGGATGCCCTTGGTGGCGGCCAACTCGGCCACCCCGCCGGACGGCTCGACGCCCAGATGCCGCACGCCCGCCTTGGCGATCGTGTTCAGCATGGTGCCGTCGTTGGACCCCAGCTCGACGATGAACGGGTCCTCGCCGGTCAGCTCGGTGGTCAGGAACCGCTTGGCCAGGCCCTCGAAGTGGGCGCGCATCACCGAGGAACCCGAGGACAGGTACGGGTAGTCCTCGTGGAACATCTGCTCCCTGGGCACCTCCTCCATGAGCTGCACCATGTCGCAGGACCCGCAGATGCCGACCGCGAGTCTGAAGAAGAATTCCCGATCCTCCTCGCCGGGCTTCACGAAGGCGTCGGAGGCGGGCTGCTTGCCGAAGTCGATGAACTCGGTGACCGTGTCTCCGCAGATCCGGCACGACGAGGTGGCTGACATGTGACTACTCCTGTGGTTGGTGGCGATGTCTCGCCGTGTCGGTGTTCGATGACGCGCCCGAGCCTGTCGACGCTCGGGTTTGAGCGGGACATGCCGATCTGGTCGAGAGGTCTGCCGTGACATCGCACCTGTCGCCGTCGCACTGGGCAGTTCGGTGCGACGTTTGACCCCGAGCTTGCGATAAACCCTGGTCAGGTGCTGTTCGACGGTGCTCACGGTGACGTAGAGCTGGTCGCTGATCTCGCGGTTGGTGTGGCCGATCGCCGCCAACTCCGCGACGCGACGCTCGGAGTCGCTGAGCGAGCCGAGGCCGGTCGCCTCATTGCTCGACGCGCCGGTCGAGGCGCGCGGGAGGCGGTGCTCCTCGGGGCGCTTCGGGGCCGGGATCGGCAGCCGCCGGGCGGTGATCTCCGCCCGCTGCGCGGCCACCACGGCACCCGGCCGATCCGGCTCCGCACCGGGGCGAAGCCTGCTCAGCTCGTGCACCGCCTTGGCCAGTGCCAGGCGATCACCCGAGGCCCGCAGACAATCGATGGCCTGACGCAGCAACGCACCGCGCTGCGCCGGTTCACTACTGGCGGCCAGCGTGCACAGTGAGATCCCCCTGGTGCGGGTGTCGGCGGGGCCGATGCGTTCCAACTGCTGGCGCACCAGATCGCGGGCCACCCTCGGCCTGCCCAGCTGGAGATTCGCCTCCGCCAGGCCGCTGCGCCACGGCACCAGCATCGGGAAGTCGATGCTCCACTCCTTCATCAGCCGACCGCACCGCTGGAAGTCGTCGATCGCCGCCAACACTCGGCCCGTGGCCAGATGGTGGTGCCCCCTGGCGTGTAGGTAGCGCAGTCCCCATTGCGTGGTGAACGTCGCCTCGCGGACCTGCTGTTGCAACGCCTCGTTCGCCACGTCGTGCCTGCCCAGCGCGGTGGCCGCCAGCACCAGGATGCCCAGCGGATAGCCGATCTGGACGCCCCAACCTCGTGGTGGCAACCGGGACAGCGCCTGGTTCGCGGTGCGGATCGCCGAGACGGCGTCCCCGCAGCGGAACAGGATGTCGGCGTGCAGCGCGCCGATCACGGCCTGCCAGGTGACCTCGCCCTGCCGGGCCGCCTCGGCGGCGAGCCGTTCGCACCACCGGCCCGCCTGCACGGGTTTGCCGCCGTAGACCAGGGTGTGAATGGCGGTCGCCGCCAGTTCCAGCGGCATCGCACCCAGGCGGCAGCTCTGCAGGATGTGTTCGGCGCTGGCGATGGCGGTGCCGTCACCGCCGTGTTCCCAGACGGTGGCCAACATCCGGGTCGTGTCCACCACCGGGTCCTCGCCTGGCGGCGGGGACGTCGTGCCCAATGCGCCGAAGACGTCGTGCGCGGAGCCGAACACCCATTCGTAGGCGATACGGAGTTCGGCGGCCGTCTGCGGGTCCACGCCGCCGAACGCACCGAGCAGGATCTCCAGTGTCTTGGCCGCAGTCGCCCGGTTGCCGTTCCAGATGGCGTGTTGCGCCACGGTCACCGCGTCCTGACCAGCGAGTCTGCCGTCCTCCAACGCGGGAAGCAGCCCGGTGAGGTGGATCGCGGCCGCCGACGGATTGATGCTCCACAGCGCCCGGCTCAGCGATACCGAGATCTCCAGCCGCTCGTCCTCATCTTCGGCGTTGGCCAACGCGAGTTTCAGACACTGGACCGCGAGGTCGACCTGATTGCCTGCCAACGACTGTTTCGCCGCATCCCGCAGGACACCGACCGCCCAATCGGAGTCGACGGAGTTCGCGGCGACCAGATGATGGGCGACCTTCGGTGCCGCCGCCCCCTCCTGATGCAGCAGTTCGGCGGCGAACAGGTGCACGAGCGGGCGGTCCTCCTCGGAGAGCCCGGTCAGCACCGCTTCGACGGCCGCCGGATGCCGGAACTCGCCGTCGCGCAACAAACCCGCGGAGGTGAGGATATCCACGATGCGGCCCGAGGTCTCCGGGGTGAGGCCCGCCAACCTGGCGATGAGCACCGGCGTCGCCTGCGCACCCAGCACGGCGATCGATCGGGCGACGCCGATCAGTTCGCTGCCCCAACGATGCAGACAGGCCTGCACCGCGCGGCCGAACGCCGCCCCCACCACGGGTTGGCGCTCGGTTCCCGAGGTCGCCTCGGCGCTCTCGTAGTCCTCCACCAGGGCGTTGAGCAGCATCGGGTTACTGCCGGTGAGTTCGGCATACGCCGGGGCGAGTCGAGCAGCGATCACCGAGGGCATCGACTCGCCGAGTAGGTCGGTGACCTCGTCGAGCGAGAGCGGGCCGAGCTTGATCCGGTGATGGCGTCGTCTGGTGAGATCGGCGTAGAACAGCGGCAGCGTGGTCTGGAGGTACTCCCATTCGTTGAGCACGAGCAGGATCGGCGCCGACTGCATCCGCCGCCGCAGGTAGAGCAGCAGTTGCAGGGAGGAGCTGTCCACGAATTGGACATCGTCGATGCACACGACGACCGGTTGTTTTCTGGACAGCTTCAGCAGCGCCGCACAGACCTCTTGCAGCATCCGCGCGCCCGCGTGTTGCAGGGTGCGGATATCCGGGCCGACATCCTCGACGCTGAGGGTCTCGGCGGTGACGAGCCGGGATACCTGATCGGTGATCTCCGGCGGAACATCGGAACTGTAGAAGAGTTGTTCGACGACGCCCATCTGAAGCAGGCTCTCCGCACGCGAACCGGTGGCGCTCAGAACCAATGCTCCCGATTCGCTTGCAATTCGCGATAGGCGGTGCAATAGTTCCGTCTTGCCGCTTGCGGGACCTCCGGTAATGAGAGCTAATCTGCCATTATGTGCGCTACTCTCATCGAGTAGGATTTTAAGTGTATGTAGTGCTTCACGGTGACCCGAATAAGCCATGCCGTGTTACCCCCAGCTGGCGAGTCGAGTTGAAAAAGTATTGCTGCGCCGTCGATGTCCGACGGCTGCCGGATTCGGCGCCGAACGTGGACAAAAACGGTTGGTTATCGTGCCGTGCAGAATTGCCTTGACGCCCCCAGATGGCCGGCCACTTCTCGGCGGGAGCCTAACACACGATCGTGGTCGGTCAAGGGTTATCCCGCGAGTCTTGTCGCAACCGTGGCTAGTCATTCCGCCGTCGAATGTGTTATCCGCGCGCGACTTGCGTGGTGGGCGAGAGGCGCACCATCTTGCCGATCGTTCGAGCAATGGAAACGATCACTCTCTATTTCAATCCTAGGGTCTGCGCTGCCTCTGGACAACCGATGATCGCTGTGCTAGAGCCGGATGCCTGGCTGCCGCTTCGTTCTGTTCGGTCACTGTTGGTCTGACGGTGGCCGATTGTTCTCCGTTGCAGATAGTGCAATCGCACCGGAACTCAATGCTGACCATGCACTTTAGCCGGTCCGGAGATATACAGTGTATTACGGAATGGTTACCGGTGGATGGTTGAGGGAGCCGCGACGTGCGCCGTTGCGTCTCATCGGGATGTTCTTCGCCAGGTGGTACGAGTCGGGAACGGGCGTGGTCGGTGCCTCGGGTGGCATGTCGTCGGATCTGCCACAGGTCTCGGTGTGACGTGAATCGGCTGGCTCACCGTGCCAGAAATTGGGCCGTGCGGACGCCTGTCGAATGACCGCGTACCGCCTGGTGGTTCGACGATGGCCCGGCCGTCGGTGTCGCCGAGCGGGTTTCCGGACGGCATGGCGGCGGATTCGGTCGACCCGCGTCGGGCATCGCGCCGGCATCACTACCGATGTAGCGCCTTGGTGGTCGGGAGGAAGCCGTAGCCGATTGTCGGCGCGTGGCGACTTCGAGTCGGCGGTCGGTTAGCTCGACGACCATTGCGAATAGGTCGCCCTGTTCTGTCCGGTTAACCTCGTTTATCGGGTATTTCGACTCTGGTTGCGGATCTGTCTTCGTGTTCGGCGAGGGACGAAGCGGGTGTGGTCGCCGCGTGAGATACGAGCCTGGTTCGCCAACTCGCATCATGCTTTGTGGCGGAGATATGGGCGTGGTCGAAACCCGCTAGCGCGACGGGCGGTCGTTTATCGGCGGGACGCGCCGCTCGAAATGTGTTACCGGCGGGTATCGACTTCGAGACCCGGCTGGAGAGCCATTCAATGTCGCCTCGCGTCGGAGGAATCCGGTGAGGACGTCCGTTCCCGTGCGGGTAGTGGGAAGCGGGAACTGTAGGTCCACCGGTTCATGTCGGTGGGGCTGCCTATCCTCCGGCGCAGCGAAACACCGAGTGTCTGGAGTCCGTGCGCGCATCGGACTTCGGGGGCGAATCAGGCATTCGGGGTAGCGAACACAGTCTTCACAAGGAGTAAACCGATGAGCAACACATCGACCGAGGAAGCCGACGTGGTCGAAGCACAAGCCGATGAATCCGTCCTGGTGATTCCCGAGGCATGGCGGGCGGAGATCCTCGCTCGGCGCGGTGAGGCGACGGGTAGACGGATGGTCCTGGATGACGCGGCCGTGCAGCGGATGCGCTCCCACGAGAACGCGATCCGGGATCACCTGTCGAGAATGGCCGGGGACGCCACGCTCGACGAGGCCGGGCGCGCACATCTGGCAGGCAAGGCCACCCCGCTCGGCGCTGCGGTGGTCTTCACGGTCATCAGCGAGGAATGCGAGATCGACGACTGGAAGCACCTCGGGTTCTTCGCCGATGCCTGGATTCAAACCTGGGGACTGACCTTCGCCGCCGAGGCCGTCGCTGAGTTGGCCAGGGTCTACGTGTTCAAGCACCCGACTCGCACCAGCTACAACTATCTGCGGGTCCGCGAAGATCATCACGAGGACTGGGGGATCGGCGTCAACGAGGACATCGCAGCCCGGCTACGCGCGTTCGTGGCTGTCGCGGCGGACACCGAGTATCGACAGGTCGTCGAGGCCCTCGCGGCGCATCGGACCACGGATTTCCAACGAATCGTCGTGTCGTTCCTGGTGCCTACGGAACAGACGTGGATCGACGGGCTGTGTCGGGGCATGGCCACCGTCGACCTGCCACAGGTCCCGTGGCGGTTGCTGATCGGTGCGGTCGGAACCACCGGTCAGCTGGAGAAATTGGGTTCCCGGAGGCGTAGTTGGAGCTGGCTGGCGCGACCCGAGCTGGCCTTCACCTTGACGGCGACGCTCAGGACGTCGGTGCTACCGGTGCTTGAGAAGGTGCTGGACGACGGTCGTGGGGTGCAGAACGTGCTTGAGGTTCTGAGTGTCCTGCCCACGGATCAGGCGTTCACCATGCTGCTCTCTCGGTTGGAGGACAGTGGCGTCCATCAGCTCGTCCGGCAAGCTGCACAGCGGTTCCCGGTCCGGGCGATGCGGTTGCTCGCGGCGGCTTCGGCAGGCGAATCGAAGAAGGCGACGTTGATGCGGCGCCTGTTGATTGCCCATATCGACGCCCACCCCGAGCTTGCCGAATCCGTGCTCTCCGAGGCCGAACGGGCCAAGCTCATCCACAAGGCGGGCAAGGTGCGGGAGGCCACCACTGAAGAACTGCCGGCCCTGTTGGCCAGCCCGCCCTGGTCGGGCGAAGCCCCGCGTGCCCGGCGAGTGGTCCACAAGAAACTCATCACCCTCGACGAGCAAACCGTCTCCTGGGCAGCGGGTGAACAGCAGCGGTGGGCTGCCGAAGGCATCCTGCCCGACTCGGTGACCACCCCGAACGATCCCGACTGGGATCAGCACATGGAGGCCTACCAGCGGGGCAAACTCGACGACCACCAGTCGCAACTGTTATTCGCCGTCGAGCCCACGAAATCCACTGTGAAGTATCTCCGCCGCCGACTGCGTAAGGATGCGCAGACCCGGCAGCACTGGGATCCGCTGCTGGTCAAGCGGATCGTGGCGCTACACGAAGTGGACGCCGCCGAGGTGGCCTTGACGGTGGCCCGCACCAACCCGCCCGCCTACGCGGATCGGTTATTGCCACTGTGCACGGTGCCGATCGCCCGGCAGATCGCCGATTGGTTCCTCCGGCTGCCCGGAGTGCGGTCCGTCGCGCAGGAGTGGTTCGCCAGGCATGGCAGCAACGCGGTACGGCTGCTGATCCCCGACGCCATGGGCAAGCTCGGGGCGGCGCGGCGGGCCGCAGAGGCCGCGCTGCGATTCATCGCCGCCGACAGCGCGGGCCCCGACGCGGCCGAGATCGTCCATGCAGCTCAGGAACACGGCGCCAAGGTGGCGAACGCGCTCGAAAAGTTCCTGGCTGTCGAGCCCGCGTATGTCCTGCCCGCCAGAGTTCGTGAGTACGACGACGCAGAGTGGTGGACGCCGGACCTGGACCTATTGCCGCAGGTGCTCCTTCATCACCGGCGAAGTGCGCTGCCCCGAAGTGCGGTCCTGCACCTCATCACGATGCTGATGATGTCCAATCGAGATGATCCCTACGCGGGCTTGGCGCTTCTCCGCGAGCATCTTGACTCCGCATCGCTGGCGGAATTCGGCTGGCAGCTCTGCGAACGGACCCGTGGGGACTCCTTCCTGTACTCGCTCGCCGTGATCGGCGACGACGAGACGGCACGAAGGCTTACCCCCAAGATCCGGACCTGGCCCGGCGAGGGCGCGCACGCGAAAGCGGTGCAGGCCTTGGAGGTCCTAGCCTCGATTGAATCCGACGTGGCTCTGCTGCACCTGAACAGCATCGCGACCAAGGTGAAGTATCAGGGGATCAGGACCAAGGCGGCCGAGAAGATCGACACCCTCGCCAGGGAGAGCGGGTTGACGTCCGACCAGCTCGCCGACCGGCTGGTGCCCGATCTCGACCTCGACGACCAGGGCGGCCTGACCCTGGACTACGGGACGCGTTCCTTCCGGATCACGCTGGACAACAACCTCACCCCGGTGGTGCTCGATGAGGGCGGAACCCCGCGCAAGACACTGCCGAAGCCGGGCGCCAAGGACGATGCTCAGCTTGCCCCGGCCGCGCATAAGCAGTTCACCGCGTTGAAGAAGGACCTCCGCACGGTCGCGAAGGACCAGATCGGCCGCTTCGAACGCGCGATGGTGACGCAACGGCAGTGGAGCATCGCCGACTTCCGCTCGCTGTTCGTCGAGCATCCGCTGCTGTGGCACCTGGTGAGCAGACTCGTCTGGATCACCACCGAGGGCAGCGCGTTTCGACTGGCGGAGGACCGGACCTTCGCCGATCTCGACGATGCCGAGGTCAGCTTCGGTGAGACGACGGGGGTTCGCATCGCCCACCCGATCGACCTCGGCGGCGACCTCGCCGCCTGGACGACCGTGTTCGGCGACTACGAGATCCTCCAGCCGTTCCCGCAGCTGGGCCGCCCGATTCACACCCTCGAACCTGGCGATGCCGAACAGAAGCGGCTGACCCGATTCGCCGACCGGCCGGTGTCGACCTACGCATTGGTCGCTCTGGAGAAGCGCGGTTGGCTGCGGTCCACCGATAAGAGCGATGGCTTGGAGCTCTGGATCGCCCGGCCGATTCCGGGCGATCGCATCATCGTCGCCGATCTCACGCCTGGTATCCAGGTCGCCTGGATGTCCAATGCCCCGCAGCAACGAATCATCGAACTCAAGATCGTGCGGCCGGCCCCGGGCTATTACTACGCCGCACCGATCGAGAAGTTCGGCGATCTCGACCCGATCACCGTCTCGGAACTGCTGTCCGACCTGCACGGCCTGCCGGAGTGAGCGATGCCGGTCCCACCGCCGTGACGGCCTAGGACCGGCCGATCAGCCCGCCTGCTCGCCGAAGAACGCGCCAAGTTCCTCGGCGAGCAGGCCCGGCTCCTCGGTGCCCGCGAAATGGCCGCCCCTGGGCATCCGCCGCCATCGTCGGACCTCGTAAAGCCGCTCGGCCCACTCGCGCGGCGGGGTCCCGCAATCGACGAACTCGTGGTCGAACAACGCGATCCCGGTCGGCACCCGCACCCGATCCTGCGGGGTCACCGCGTCGTAGACCGCACGGTTGTCGTGGTAGTCCCGTAGCGAGAGCCCGACATCCTGGGCCGCCCAGAACAGGGTCAGCGTGGTCGCCAGAAAGTCGCGGGAGAATCGCGAATCCAGGTCGCCGCCGCAGTCGCTCCACGCCCGCCACTTCTCCAACACCCACGCGGCCAGCGCGGCGGGGGAGTCGGCGAGCCCGTAGGCCAGCGTCTGCGGTTTGGTGGACAACAGCAGGTTGTAGGCGCCCTCGTGCTCCTCCCAGGCCGATTCGGCCTCGGCGTAGGCCCGCTCGGCGGGAGACAGCGGCGGGGACTGGTCATCCAGGACGGGCGCGAACTCCAGATTGGACAGATGCAGGCCCGACACGGCCTCCGGATGATCCAGCGCGAGGAAGGTGCTCACCCCGGAACCGAGATCGCCGCCGTGCGCGCCATAACGCCGATAGCCGAGGCCGTTCATCAGCCGGTGCCACCACGCGGCGGTGTCGCGCATCGTGTGTTCGCGGTCGGGGCGACCGGAGAAGCCGTAACCGGGCAGCGAGGGGATCACCACGTCGAACGCGGGACCGGTCAAGCCGTGCGCTGCGGGATCGGTGAGCAGCGGCACCAGCGGCAGCAGTTCCACGAAGGTGCTCGGCCAACCGTGCGTCAGGATCAGCGGGATACCGGGACCGTGGGCGGCCCGCTGGTGGACGAAGTGGATCGGCACGCCATCGAGATCCATCCGGAACTGCGGGAAGCGGTTGAGTTCGGCTTCCGTGGCCCGCCAATCGAATCGATGGGCCCAGTGGTCGAGCATCTCCCGCAGATAGGCCGCATCGGTGCCCTGTTCCCAGGCGGCGCCGGGCGCCGGGCTCGGCCACCGGGTGCGCGCGATGCGGTCCCGCAGCTCGACGAGTTCGCCCTCGTCGATGGCGATGGTGAAGGGCCGCACGGTCGATTCGGCCGACTCGGCTCCGGCTGGGCTCATCGGCACAGCCTGACACGGCCGACGCCGTGGTGGTGACGCTTTCAACCACGGGATCGGTGGCGTACGGCGGAAGGGCGCGGGACACGCATTAGGCTCCCGATCCATGCGTCGGGTCACCGGGAAACAGATCGTCGAGATGAACGCGGCCGACTTCGGCGAGCTGCTGTCTCGACACCAGGGCGTGGTCCTGGATGTCGGCACCGGGGACGGCAAACACGCCTATCACGTCGCTCGCCGCAGGCCCGACGACCTGGTCATCGGTCTCGACGCCGCCAAGGACAACCTGCGCAAGATCGCCGCCAAGGCCTCGGCGAAACCGGCCAAGGGCGGCCAGCCGAACCTGCTCTACGTATGGGCGGGCGTCGAGCGGCTGCCCGCCGAACTCCGGGGCGTCACCGAGATCCACGTGTTGATGCCCTGGGGCAGCCTGCTGCGCGGGATGCTCGGCTCCGATCTGACGATGCTGCGCGACCTGGCCGCCATCTGCGTGCCGGACGCCGAATTCCTGATCAGCCTCAACCTGCACGCCTGGCGGCCCTCGGTGCCGGAGGTCGGCGAGCACCCCGAGCCGACCCCCGAATCGGCCCTGCGGGATCTGGCTCCGGTGTTGGCCGCTCAGGGGTGGCGGTTGGACGAGGCCGAATACCTCGACGCCGAGCAGATCGACGCCCTGGCCACCTCGTGGACCCGCCGCTTGAACAGCTCCCGCGATCAGCTCGACGTGCTAGCCCTGCGCGGCGTGATCAACGCGACCGCCGAGCCTGCCGAGACAGGGCAGCAGCCGGGTTGAGCTCAGCCGTTCGCCGAGGCACCCGACGGTGTTGTCGCCGGTTCACCCCAACTATTAGACAGATAAGCCAACTAAAGTACAGATAGGGCAACTTCAGTGCGGATAAGCCAACAAAAGTGGGCGTACTGCGAGCAGGTCACTTCGGCTGCTTGCCGCTGACCGCGAGCACGAAGTCATAGGCCTGCTTGCGCGACCAACCGGGCTGACCGGCCAGTGCGAGCGCCACCGTCCGCGTCGAGACCGAATCGGCCAACAACGCGGTGACCAGGCCGGCCGGGTCGACCGCTGGCACCTCGCCGCCCGGCTGCGTCACGGCATCCACCCGACACAGCAGCTCGCCCCGACGCGGCAGCCGCAGCTCGGCCGCCCGACCCCAGCTCGGCCGTTCCGCCCCCGAGGTCGTGGCAACAGCCACCGCCGCCGTGCGCGGACCGGCAGCTTGCCTGTCGACCTCGGCGAGGATCTTGGGCAGCTCGGCAGCGGGCGCACCGAACACCACCGCCACCTCCGGGCGGCTGCCGACCAGACGCGGCACCTCGCGCGGCGCCGTCGCCGTGGCCAGCAGCACCGGCGCTCGCTGCGGGGACACGGCCGACACGGCCAGTTCCGGCGGCAGGCCCAGCACCTCGACCGCAGGCCGGTCGGGTCCCGCCAACACGGCCAACACCGTCGGATCGGCCAGCCCTGCGGTGGACACCGCCAACACCCGGCCGCCCTCGGCCAGACAGGCCACCACCTGGGAGGACAGTCCCAGTTCCGCGCCGTGCTCGGCGATCACCGCTCGGCTGGGAATGTCCTCGGCGATCACCAGATCGGCGGCGGCACACTCGACAGCCAGCCGTCGGTCATGGTCCGGCTGGGCCCGGTAGCGGACCAGCACGCCGCCGGGCGGTCCGGGCGCGCGCTCGATGCGGACGTCGAGTTCGGCGGTCGGGTCGGCGAGCGTGCGCATCAACTCCCGGGGTAGATCGGCGGCCGAGGTGTCGGCATCGGTGGCCAGCGTGCCGGGCAGCCGTTCCGAGCTGAGCCGCACGACCGCCGCCGAACCCGGTCGCCATCGGGAATTGCCGGTGGCATGCAGAACGGCCCGGTGCTCGCCGGAGGTCATGGTGATCCGCAGCGGACCGGCGATGGCGGGATCGGCGGGCCCGATCGCCTCGGCGGCCACCCCGACCACGCAGGTGGCCCGGCCGGTGATGTCGGCATCGGAGGTGAACTCGACCGTTTTGGCATGGGTGCCCCGCACCTCGGCATGACCCCGGCAGCGCAGCCGCAACAGCTCGTTCGACATGGTCCGCGCGCCTTTCGTGCCGAGCTAACCGGGCGCCTGGAGCATAGCCGGCGTGCGGCTGCGGACCGCACCAACGGCGGCTCAGCGCACCGTCGTCGTGCCCGCTCGCGGGCCCGCCGGGGACAGCTGCCGCCGCGCGGGCTCGTCGATCAGCGTCGCCAACCGCTTGATCGTCGTCGGATCCGAGGCCCAGATCCGCTCGCCCGCCACCTCGGCGGCATGTCGCCGCAACACCGGCAGGACCTCCTCGGGCTGTTGAGACGGGAAGCAGCGAACCCCGAGTTCCTTCGCCTGCCAGTGCGCCGCGATGTCCACGACCAGCGGATGACCGGTGTGCACGGCGACCGCCTGCGCCGCGTAGGGCAGGTCCTCGTACCAGAGGACCTCGGGGCGTTCGCCCGACTCGCGGGCCTCCCAGGGCTGCACCGCGCGGCGCACCGCAGCGTGATCGACGTGGCCGCCGATCGCCAGGGGCGCGAGCAGCAGATCGGGCCGGAACTCCTCGATCGCCGTGTCCAGCAATCCGGCGATCCGGGCGACGATGTCGTCCTCGGGCACGGCGCCCATCTCGGTGTCGTCGTCGAAACCACGCAGGCTGGCATCGGGCAGATCGGCGCGGCGGATCCGGGTTCCCACCAGTGTGGCCCAGGCATCCTCCTCGGCGGCCCGCACCGGCACCGCGTCCACCGTCCCATGGGTCGGGTGGCCGGGCGCATAGCGGGAGCGACCGAAGAAGGTGATGACGCGCAGCTCGGCATCCACCGCCCGCAGCCGGGCCGTCAGCCCGCCCAACGACCAGGCGATGTCATCCGGATGCGGCGAGAGCAACAGAATCCGATCGGTCACGACGCCTCCGTGCTGTGGTGGTCAGAAGAATTCGTCGAGCAGCCGGTAGAAGGCGGCTTTGCGCTCGTCGTACTCGACGTCGTAACGCCGTAGGAACCGGGCGACGTGGCGGTCGTCCTCGACAAGCCACTGCTCGTTCTCGCCGCCGAGATTGCGCAGCAACACCGCGAGATCACGCCACCGGTCGGCGATGCCGAACCTGCCGACGTCGATGAAACCGGTCGGGGCCAAGGTGTCCGGGTCGACCAGCACGTTGTCCAGGCAGGGATCGCCGTGGCACAGCACCAGGTCGTCCTCCGGTGGTGCCGGGGTCGCGTGCAACTCGGCGAGCAACCGCTCGGCGGTCCAGCCCTGCCGCGACTCGTCGAGGTCGTCCTCGTCGACGAGACCGGTGCGGGCCGCGGCCTGCGCCCAGACCAGCGTGTGGGCCAGCGTGCCGTCGAAGGGACAGTCGGCGAGCGGCGCGTCATGCAGGGCCGCAAGGAGATCGGCGACGCCGCGCAGCACCGATCCCTGCTCGTCGGGGGTCCATCGGGAGTCGGCGGTCACCCCCGGCAGGGCCGTGGTGACCAGCCAGGTCAGCGTGTCGTCCCCGCCGAGTTCGACCACCTCGGGGACCGGGAAGCCCCGGTCAGCCAGGTAGCGCAGCCGTTCGGCCTCGTCGGAGGGCCGGAATCGCAGATCACCGGGTTCGCGCGGCGGGGCCGTCTTCACATAGAAGGCGTGCCTGCCCTCCACCCGGTACACGCTGGCCCCGTCCGAGCGGGTGGCGATGTGAATCCACTCGCCGTCCAGGGCGGGTCGGGACGCCGGCGGTGCCGACGTCCCGAGCCCAGAAGATGTATCAGCCACAGGCCCGGTCGAGGGCGCTGGGTAGATCGCGGTCCCGCTTGTTCACCTGGTCGACGACCTCGTCGATGCGCTTGAGCACCGCCTCGTCATCGTGGATGGAGCCGCCGAAGGCCTCCAGGGCGAACTGCAGCCGCCGCTCGGTGGGCAGCTCGCCGTGGTCGGCCTCCAACTTCTCGGCGACGACACGCGCACCCTTGTCGAACGCGGTGAGTGCGTGGTCCACCTCGGCGTCCCCGAAGGCCGAGGTCACCATGTGGGTGCCGCTGTCCTCGAAGTAGGCGCCGAAGTCGAATGCGGAGCGGTACAGATCCCAGGACAGCGCCTCGGACTCCACCACGACGTCGAACATCATGTTCGGGCCGGTGATGTAGGCCGGGATGCCGATGTTCTTGAGGATCTCGCCCATGCCCGCCTTGAGCTTGGCGCCCATCTTCTCGCAGTGCTCGTGGATCGAGCCGTCCTCGATGACGTCGAGCACGGCCAGCGCCGCAGCCATCGGCGGAACCTCACGGGTGTAGGTGCCCGCGATTCCTGCCTTGTCGTAGGAGTCGATGATCTCCCGCTTGCCCAGCACCGCGGAGAGGGCGTGCCCGTTGCCCAGACCCTTGGAGACGGTGATCAGGTCGGCGGGCACCTCGCCGGTGCCGTTGAGGCCACGCGGGCCCCAGCGCAGCGCGGTGATGACCTCGTCGATGATGAACGGCACGCCGTGCTTGGCACACACCTCGGAGAGCCTGCGGTAGTACGCGGCGTCGAACCAGGCCGGTTCCGGTGTGACGATGACTCCGGCGACCTCGCTGCCGAACTCCTCCAGCATCCGAGCCAGGCCGGTCTCGTTGTAGCCGAAGTTCGCCACCCGCGACGCCGGGTCGAAGCCCATCTGCAGGTAGGTGAGCTGCCAGTCGTGCCAACCGTGGTAACCGGAGGTCAGGATCAGGTCCTTGCCGGTGTAGGCGCGGGCCAGCCGGATCGCCGTGGTGGTCGCCTCGGAACCGGTCTTGCAGAACACGGCCTTCTCGCCCGCCGGGTACCGCTCACAGAGCCGCTCGGCCAGCTCGATCCGCTGCGGGGTGAGGGTGCTGGCGAACGCGGCGCCGTGGTCCCGGACGCACTTGACGACGGCCTCGACGACGGCGGGGTGCTGGTTGCCCAACAGCAGCGAACCACTCGCCGCCGTCACGTCGAGCACCCGATTGCCCTCGACGTCGCGCATCCACGAGCCCTCTGCGCTGACGAACACGCCGGGGAACCGGGTTCCGATGTCGTAGTTCTCCGCTGCGGTGACGCGGCGGGCGCGCTCGATGGTCTCGAGGTTGGTCTGGCCGGCTGTGCTGGTCATCTAGATCCTTTCCGTTACCGAGGTCGGCCGGGAACCGTCCGCCTCAACCCTGCGAAGCTCTCGCGTTGTTCGTGCGGACGGTTCCGGTCCGCTCAAAGGAAAAACAGCTCGGCGTCTCAGCCGACGGTGACCCGGCTCGTCTCGTGAGCGGGCTTGGGGGCACGCAGTGCGGGGTGCTCCGGGTCCAGCGGGGGTAGCGGTTCCGTGCGGAGCCTGCCGCCGCGAATGAACAACCGACGCCAGTCCGAGTAGTCGAGGG
Organism: Actinoalloteichus hymeniacidonis; assembly: GCF_014203365.1. NCBI lineage: Bacteria > Bacillati > Actinomycetota > Actinomycetes > Pseudonocardiales > Pseudonocardiaceae > Actinoalloteichus > Actinoalloteichus hymeniacidonis. Next base: position 5,074,367 of record NZ_JACHIS010000001.1, on the reverse strand, counting down.
TGACCAGCTTGTGCCGGAAGCGCCGGGACGCGTCGACCGTGGTCGCGCGGGCCTCCTGCTTGATGCCGCTCTGCTCGGAGATCTGCCGGATCCGCTCCGCGCCGAAGTTGATCGGCGCTGCCTGGCTGAACTCGGGCGCGCTGACGTGCAGCCACGCCTCGGTGTCCTCCTTGATGCCCGCTGCGGCCCGCTGGATGGCCTGCTCGGCGGACACCCCGGCGGCCCGGTCCTGCCAATAGCGCAGGATGCGCGCGGTGTGGCCGATGATGCCGCAGTTGGCGCCGCCGCTGGTCAGGAAGTGGCCGTTGCCGAAGGAGTCGCCTGCGATCAGGCCGTTGCGGGCGATGCGCGCGTCGTCGCCGATCCGCTCGATGAGACTGAACAGCTTGGGCCCGTAGTCCATCTGGATCTTGGCCAGTTCCTCCGGCTCCATCTCCAACACCGCCGCGGCGTGGGTGATGAAGCACTGATACAGCAGCTGCTGGTATCCGGCGAAGTACTCCGGCGACGTCCGATCGGTGTCCGGCGGCACCAGGCCCTCCGCGATCGGGTCGAAGGTCTCGAAATCGGGCACCTGCACCAGGATCCAGCCGACCTCGGGGTCGTCCTCGTGGCCGACGGCGATCTGGCGGACCCAGTACTCGTTGCCGTCCTTGTCGAACTCCGAGGAGATCCGGCGACGCAGCCTGCCGTCCACCAACACCTCGCAGAACCCGGCGAGGTAGTCGGCCTGGGCCACGACCGGGCCCCGACCGTCCTGGTGGTCGACCTCGACGTCGTGCTGGTGGAAGCCGAGCCGTTCGGCATCGCTGCTGAAGAAGCCCTCGGCGATCACGAACAGTTCGGGCATGCCGATGTCGATGATGTCGGTGCCCGGCGCGCGCATCCGCACGAAACGGCCCCGGTAGTCCATCTCCTGCACCGACTCGATCCGGATGCGCATCCGGCCATCGCGGTCGGGGATGAAGCCGTCGCCCTCGGTCGGGATCACCCGGTGCTTGAGGAACATCCGGACCCGAGGCTCGGCCAGGCCTGCCGCCAGGTCCATCTCCTCGATCTTCTCCAGGTAGCGCCGCCACATGCGCAGCAACTCGGAGGCCGCCGTCTGGAAGGTCGACGGTCCATCGAGGACCTCGGCCATGTCGGTACGGATCTTGGAGGGATCGGGAACCGCGGGGCGGGGCACCGGCGGGGTGCGGGTGATCGTCCGGGACGGCTTGCCGTCCCGGTATCGGTCGTCGATGAACTCGATGTGATCGATGGTGCCGCCGACGTGCATTCGGGTCTCGAAGCATGTGATGACCTCGTCGGCGGAGATCTGACCGGCGATCGTGTCCGGGTGGTAGAAGCAATCGGCGAGCTTGAAGATCGAACCGTCGCCGCGCTTGGGCACCCATTCCTCGCCGTAGCGGTCCAACATCAGCTGATCGACGAGTCCGAGCTGGTGGAACATGTCCTCCCGGATATTCCAGTGCACACCGAGTGAGGGTTCACCGCGCATCTCGACGCCGACGGTGCGTTGTCCCATGGCAACGCTCCACAGCATCGCCATCATGTTCGTGCCACCCAGGCCGAGCGCCAGGAAATCCGGGTTCAGTACGCCTCGTAGATCCTCGTCGTCGCCCAACCGGGCGTGGCTGCCGTGGTTGAAGTCGGTCACCAGATCCTCCTTGTCGATGAGCAGATCGCACCCAGGGCACAGTTCGGCGACGGCGGGTCCGCCGAGCGGATTCCCGCACGCCGACGACCGTCGAATGCCTTGTGTGTTGATCTCCCCAGTTCGCCTACGGCTAATACCGCGGCGTCAACCGACACCGGCCAAGTCGCCGCTGACTCCCCCCAGAGAGTCGCGGGATTGGTGCGGCCGGTGCCGGCGCGCATCGACTTCGTCCGTACGCTTACTTCAATCCCAGTGCTGTCACGTTACCTGCCCAGACGGCCGCATATCCAGAGTTCCTGGAAACTGCTGGCCGGAATCGTGTCGAGCGCACCGTCCGTTACCGTACCGATGCGCCCGACTACGGTGTGCGCACCGAGAGATGAAGATCGAGAAGGTCAGTCTGTCAGCGGCTTCTGGTATACAACTATCTGATTGTTGCTCGCGGTGGTTACTGGGGAACGACGCCAGTCGCTCCACCGGTGGGCCACCTGCAGCCCGGCCAGCTGCGCCATCAGATCCAACTCGGGCGGCGTCAGATAACGCATGCGGACGGGCCGCACGGTAACCGAGCCGTTCTCCAGAAGAACCTGCTGGGTGAACATCGTCTGATCGATAGGATTGTAATCGACGGCCCACAATCCGACGCTCGTCGTATTGATCGACTCGACGAGAAGGTGCTGATTGTCGTCGCCAATCGGCGCGGGTAGCGGCAGCCTTGTCGGCAATTCCACGATCAGATAACCGCCGGGTTCGAGTTGATCGGCGGCATTCTGCACACAACGGGTCTGCTCCTCCTGCGAATGCAGGACGAATGGGCCCCAGTCGATCCAGGGGATGAGCCGGTACAGGCCATCGCCCTTCTCGTTGATGTAGTTCTTCTTGAATACCCGAATCCGATCGGCGTCGGGTTTCTCCAACAGCTTCTCGAGCATCTCCTCGGCGAGCTCGAAGCCGTGCACCTCGAGGCCCGCACGGACCAGCGGAAGCGCGACCCGCCCGGTGCCAAGGCCCAGTTCGAGCACCTTGCCATCGCCCGCGAGCGAGACGAGCGTCTCCAGACAGTCGTCGTCGATCTCGGGGCCCATCCACTCGTCGTGGATGTTGGCCCAGTACTCGCCCCAGGCGGTATGGGTGTCGACCCGTCGGGGGTCCTGCTGCTTGCCTGATGTTCTCAATGGATCGATCACGGTGCCCACCCTGTTCTCTTGCGGGATCTGCTGATCACGACGCCTCGTCGTGGGCGCGGTAGTAGGCGCTCAGCGCTGCGGTGATCTCGGGATCGTCGAAGGCCAGCAGTTCGGCGGGCGGGACGAAGGTGGGATGCAACTCGTCCAGCGAGCGCTGGAACATCCCCCGGAGCTGCTCCTCGATCAGTGGCGGCCAGTCGACGGGGATGCCCCAGTCCTGCTCGTAGCCCAGTGCCAGGGTGTGCCGCACCGCGGTCTCCAAGCAGTCCTGCCTGCTCAGCGCCTGGATCGGCTTCCGAACGGGCGTGAAGACGTCGAGGGTGGTGTCGTGCTCCTCGCCCAGCAGCCGGGCCGCGAAGTCCTTCGCGATCAGCGGCGACTGATGCAGGCCGTCCCGGTAGGTCCCGGTCATCATCCACAGCCCGTCGATACCGACCTCGCCGAGCAGCGGGAAGCCGTCCAGCGGGACCGGGCGGTTGCCGACCATGATCCGGTGCACCGCGCCTTCGACCAGGTCGCTGCGCATCTGCCGGGTCGAGCCGAGCAGCAGATTCAGGTCGTCGATCCGAGCCGAGGTCCTCGGCTGGGTGGAGATGTTGTTGGTGGCGCCCAGGTAGATGGTGCCGTCGCCACGCGGAACGACGTGCAAGCCGCAGGCGAACGCCCGGTTCGGGGTGCGGATCACGTGGTCCGGAGCGGTGCTGTCCTCGGTCTCCAGCAGCAGCGCGACCCCGTAACCGGAGACGATCGCGGGGATCCGGGCACGGACGTCGGGAGGCAGGCAACCCAGTAGGTCACCGGAGGCCACACCGGCCGCGAGCACGACCGATGGCGCGGACACCACGTCGGTGGACTCCAGGACTACGCCGGTGGCGCGGCCGTTGTCGACCAGCACCTCGACGGCCTGCTCGTCGATCAGCGTGCCGCCCGCCCGGACGAAGGCGGTGGCCAGCCCGCGCAGCAGTGCGGCGGAGTCCACCGCGTGCTCGTTGGGGATGAACATGGCCTTCATCGGGCGCGAGGTCGGCTCGGGCGCCAGCCAGTCGATCTGGTCGGGATCGAGGTCCTCGTAGGGCTCGTCGTATTCGTCGAGCGCGGCACGAATCGATGCGTATCCGGCCGTGTCGATCTCCGGAACGCCGATGGTGTTCAGAATGATTATCGTGCCTTCGGCGCTGCGAATAACGCGCTCATCGGAGGCTTCGATAATCGATTGTTCCCAGTCATTCCACAAGGCCGTGGCGCGGACGTCCATGGCGAGTTTGGTGCGGCCATGTTCGCTTTGCAGCAAACCCGGAGTCGCCTCGCCGAAACAGCCATTCATGGCGCCCGCGACCGCCGAAGCGGCAAAGGGCCGGCTAGCCTTTCCGAGGACCGCTACCTGCACGCCTCGGCGAGCTAATTCGAGTCCCAGGGAAAGGCCAAGAGTGCCATTTCCGACTACGACAGCATCAAAAATCTTAGAATCCCCAGAATTGTTAGTGGACATTTGCGGTCCACTGAATAGACGCATAATTGTGAGTTGTCCGCACGGCAGTGAGAGTTGCAGCGCCTCATCGACACAGTCAACGCATAGTGATATAGGTCACACTTTAGCGATTGTGTCTTACCTGACCACCGCGAAGTGCAGTCGACAATTTGCCTAACTGAGGGCTCTTCGGTCGTCCGCTCGGGTATGGTGGCTTCAGACTCGAGACTGGGGGCGTCTCGTTCGGGCACTGTCAGATCCTTGTGTGAGCTCATCGGCTCTATCTCGTGTTCCAGTGCGCCGCAGGAGTCTTGAGAGACGCTCAAGGGAGGCGAACGATGTCTTTTTCCACCCACGGAGATAACGAAGACTTACGTGGAGTGACCGACCCGGACTTCCTGGCACTCGGGCTCGGCGGAACGAACATGATGGCCATGCTCTGGTCCGTCGCGATGGGTAAGCGGGCAGTCGGTATCGACATGCGCGGTGACCCGTCGCCCGGCGCCTCGTGGAACATCGCTGCCGAGACCTATCACCAACTCGGACTGATCGATCAGATGATGCTGGCGCGCTATGGCGCGGACCGGCTGCCCCGACGCGGCGACGGCAGACTGTTCCTGCTCGCCGAATGCTTCCACTCGCCCGGCGCGGTGACCGGAACCATCGCCGTCGAAGAGGTCATCAACTGCTTCTTCGACTTCGACGACGAAGAACTCAAGATCGCGGGCATCGTCGATCACCTGGAGTACATCGACGACCGGTGGGTCGACGGCAGGCCGCACCGAGTCGTCCGCGAACTGCCCACCGCGAAGATCCCGAACCGACCCGACCCCCGGGCGATCCGCAGCAACCTCGAAGACGTACTGCGCGGCCCGCACCCGTTCCAGGTCTCCGCGGCCGAGCTGCTGACGCTGATGCGTCGGTACCTCGAAGCACTGGAGGCCATGGACCTCGCCACCGACACGCAGTACCCGCGAGTCCGGTTGTTCAGTCAGCACCGTGCCATCGACGTCGAGGGCGACGGTCTCATCGAGCTGCCCGACGGACGCAGGCGCATTCGGATCGAGGCGCTGCACGAACTCGACTACCGAGGCAACTTCGTCCACGTACGCGAGCCCGGCACCCCGATCATCGACATCGGAGTTCCCGAACTCTTCGTCATCGCGCAGGGCCCCAACAGCGCCGACGCGGCCAAGCTCGGCTTCACCCGCTTCGACATCGAGTCCGACCGGGAGAACGGCCGGGGCAGGGTCGCGGCCAGCGCCGACTACGTGGCGATCCTGTTCAGCCTGCACGCCACCGGCCGATTCCGGTACCGCATCGCCTCCGAGTTCGACCCGGACGGCAACGAGTACTGGGTCCGCCAGATGCTGCTCGGACACGAGAACGACCCCGAGGTCGGCTGGATGATGGTCCAGGTGCCCGACTACCTGACCTTTGATCCGGTGCTCGCGGGCATGGTTCCGCCGGAGGTCGACACGGCATCGCCGGAGTACTTCGCCGCCTACCAACTGTTGATCTACGACTTCCTGATGGAGCGCGCCGAGGAACTCCTCGAGATGCCGCGCAAGGAGATCCAGAAGATCAACACCTTCTACGGTCCGAAGCTGGTCCACCTGGTGCAGCGGGCGGGCAACGACGCCAGGGTGGCGGGCAACGGGGTTGTCGCGGGCGACACCTACGGCAACGGACACTTCTTGAACAGCGGCGACTCGATCGTCGGCATGGTCGGCCACGGCTCCCGGGTGTTGGACTACTGGCGTCGGCGCGAGGCGGGCGTCGCACCGGAACAGGCGATCACCGCGCTGGCCAAGGGCATTCAGGACGACACCGAGGTGTGGCTCGACGCCAGCGTCGACGAGCACATCCAGCCGGTGCAGCCCGGGATCGACCCGGCGAAGATGGAGCAAGCCCGGCTCAGCAGGCGTTTCCTCGCCTCGCTCGACCTGTCCGACTGGAACCGGCTGCTCGTGCACGCGGGCAGGCTGCACACCGACGAGTTGCCGGTACCCGGCCGAACCCACCCGGCCGAACGCGGCCTCGGCTGGGCCAAGCGTCGTCGGACCCCTGTCATGGCAGGCGCGGCGTTGATCCCCGATTCGGCCACCGCCGCCTACGACGTCTAGGGCTTCAGATGACCGCGCCGATCACCACCACCTCGGCCGCGGAACCGACCACCGGGCCCGGTGCGCATCAGTGCATCGCGGGCCCGGCGGTCGAATCCGTGACGCCCTGGCCACCAGCGGCACTTCGCGACTGGGTGTACGAGAATCCGAGGCTGTCCGCCGAGCGGCGCGCGCTGTTCGCGCGCTGGCTGGAGGACCCGACACCGAGGGAGGACATCGCCGCGTCGTTGGGTCTCTCGCTCGGTGAGCTGCTGCGGACCTTCAACGACACCGCGCCGTTGTCGCCCGCCATGCCGTTCACCTACCGGGGCATCCCCTTCACCTCGGTGGCGATGGACGGGACCTGCGACGACATCGCCGACGGCCGATTCCCGCTGTTCGGCACGCCGGTGACCTTCCGGTGCTACCTCGACGATCCGACGCTGCTGCCGCAGGAGATGTTCGAGGCGGCGGACTGGAACTTCATGGACGCGGGCAGGCCGGGGTTCCTCGGCTACGCCTACGGCGTGCACCACGAGGGCGCCGTCTACCTGGCGGGCGTGCAGAGCGACCTGGCCGTGCGCTACGCCTACCTGTTCCAGGGCCGCGACGACCGCACCGAGATCCGGCGGGGAGACGAGGTCGTCGAGGAGTCCTCCGCCGCGTTGACCGAGAGGTTCGCCGACCACGTTCCGGTGCTGCGGCGCACCTTCCAGCGCTACTGGATTCCGATCCTGCTCAGCGCCGTCGTCGCCTGGACCCGACAGCGCACCGACATCACCGAGCTCGGACTGTTGCAGTTCCCGCTCACCCCGGACGAGGACCGGCAGGGCACCGTCGTGCACCGGGTGTACCGGGAACTGCCACAGCGGTGGGACAGCTCGCTGCGCTGCATCGGCATCGACGGGACCTGCAACGCCTACGCCGTGGCCGGGCTGGACACCGTGCGCCGCTACCTCGGCGAGCGCGTGAAGTTCGACGCCCCGGCCTGACCATCGAGAAGGCCGCCCCGACCGGAGTCCCGTAAGCCGGGGCGGCCCTTCTCATGCGGGTGGGCGTCGCTAGCCGATCGTGGTGATCACCGACGTCGGAGCTGCCGCGATCGACGACATCGGCAGCGTGATCGCGAAATCCGAGGCGAGCAGTCGGTGCGCCGTGCGCAGCGCGACGGCCTGAATGGTCAGCGTCGGATTGGCACCGCCGGGGAAGGGCAGCACCGCGCCATCGGCGACGTAGACGTTCTCGGTGTCGTGCAAGCGCCCATCCGGATCGGTGACGCTGCTGGCCGGGTCGGTGCCCATCCGGCACGTGCCGTGCAGGTGGCTGCTGCCCATCGCCCAACCCGAGGGTTCCCGCACGGTCACATCGCACCCGGCCGCGTCCAACAGTCGTTCGCCCTGGCGCAGCATGTACTCCAGCCGCGCCAGATCCCTCGGATGCGCCTGGTAGTCCATCATCACGTCGGTCACGCCGTGGGCATCGACCCCGGAACCCAGCCGGACCCGATTGGTCGACTGCGGTTCGTCCGGGACCAGCGCCTCGATGCGAACCAGCTGTTCGTTGCCCCGCAGTCGGAAAGGACGTTCCGGCCTGGCCTCGTAGAGGATGCCGCCGAGCCCGCCCGGTGCCTCCGGCCGCTGGTACAGGTCGGTGACCGCGCAGGTGGAGAACGGTCCGAGACCCATCACCTCGCTGCCGGTGGCGGCGGACTCCGCGTTGTAGCGGTAGCCGACGAGGTATTCGCTGAGCTTGAAACACAGCCCGCGGCCGACGAGGTCCCGGCTGTTGCCCAACCCGGTCGGATACCGATCCGAGGTGGAACGCAGCAACAGCGCCGCTGTCTGCACCGCGTTGCCGCAGACCACGAACCGCGAGGCACGAACCTGATAGCGCTGCCCGGAATCCATCCGAACGCACTCCAACGCGGTGGCCCGACGGCCGCCCTCGGTGTGCAGTCGGACGGCCTTCATCCCGGCGAACAGCTTGGCGCCCGCTCGGATCGCGGGGTTCAGGAACCGGGTGACCGCGTCACCCTTGGCCGACACCGGGCATTGCCGACAGATGCACGGCGCATCGCCCACACAACCCGGTCGCCCACGATAGCCGTGGCTGTTCACCGCGAGCGGCGTGGTGAACGGCTGCCAACCCATGGCCTCGGCGCCGCGCGCCAACAACGCGCCCTCGGCCGAGCGGGCCACCGGCGGCAGTGGGTACGGCGCGTCCCTGGCGGGCAGGGTCGGGTCGGCGTCGGTGTCCCCGGCCACCCCGACGAGCTGCTCGATCGCCGTGTAATACGGGTCGAGTTCCGTCGCGTCCCACGGCCACCGCAGTGGCAGCTCCGCCGTGCCCAACGCGGTCTCCGGATCGAAGTCCACCGGACGGTTGCGGAAGAACGCCCCGCCGTAGAACACGGTCCCACCACCGACATTGCAGGTCGTCCACGGGTAGCCGACCTTGCCCCAGGTGCCGTTCTCCTGCCGCACCCAGGCGGCCTCCGACTCGGCGAGCAGATCGTCGTAGTCGACGTCCTCGGTGACGTGTCGGCCCTGTTCGACGACGGCCACCGACAGGCCCGCGTTGGCCAGCAGCCACGCCGTGGTCGCCCCCGACGCGCCGCTACCGATCACGCAGACGTCGAAGGGATCGGCCAGATCGGCCTCGGTGGGGGCCGGACCGTATCCGGTGTCGCCCGCCGCGGTCATCCGACCTCGGCCCCGACCGGCTCGGCGATGCGCTGCGGCGCCAGGGATTCCAAGGCCACCCGCACCTCGGCCAGGTCCACCGGGACCAGCGGGAGTTCGCGATCCCCGGTGGGTGTGCCGAGGTCGTCGAGCAGCACGAAGGGAATCTGGCCCGGTCCGGCCGGGAGGTAACCACGCTTGTTGTCGTCGCGGACCACGGCCAGGACGTCCTCGATGTCGATGCCGACGGGAAGCCGGGTCGGTGCGCCGAGCGCCTCGACGATCTCGTCGTGCACCCGGACGTTGTCCAGTGAGAGTCGGCCCCTGTTGTGCGAGATCCGGGCCGCCACCAGCATTCCGAAGGCGATCGACTCGCCGTGGGAGAGCCCGGCGACGCCTCGACGGCGGTGATCGACCAGCTCGACGGCGTGCCCGACGGTGTGGCCGTATTCCAGGATCAGCCCGGCCCGCTTCTCATGGGAGTCGTGCGCGGTGACGCTGGTCTTGGCGGCGATGCTGCATTCCAGCAGCCAGAGCAACGATCGCGGTTCCGCGAGCCTGCCCTCGGCGAGCACCTCGCGCAGCGCGGGCAGGTCACCGGGACGGATCGCCAGACAGTTCTTCGCGGCCTCGCACAACCCCGAGCGCAACTCTCTCGCGGGCAGCGTGGCCAGCAGATTCACGTCGGTGAACACCCCGTGCGGCGGGAGATAGGTGCCGATGTGGTTCTTGCCCCGGCTGCTGTTGATGGCCTGCTTCAACGACAGCACCGAGTCCATCGCCGCCGTGGTGGTGGTGGGGATGTGCACGAGCCGGATGCCTCGGAACAGCAGGGCGGCGATGACCCCTGCGAGGTTGCCGGGCACCCCACCGCCGAAGGCGACGACGACGGTACGCCGGGTGGCACCTGCGGCCAGTACGCGTTCGATGTCCTCGGCGAGACAGGTGAGGGTCTTCATCCCCTCGCCCGGTGGACGGCTGATCACGTCGACGGGGGCGAGCGCGCGTAGACCGGGAAGCAACGCGTCGCCGTGTAGACCGATGACGGTCTCGTCGGAGACGACGACGAAGCTGTCGGCGTTCAGGGTCGCGAGTTCTTCGAGGATCGCGCCGATACAGCCCGCTCCATAGCGGTACGGGTACTCGGCATCACCGATCCTGACCTGGCGGACTTGCAAAAGGTCCTGCTTCTCGGCGCCGACTTCGTCCCGAGTCGCCATCAACCATCTCCTGTCCTGCCGGGGTGCCACCTGCGCAGCCTCGAAAGGAGCAGCGAGGAGGCATCTGGTGTCCTTCGACTCCGACGGCGACGATCATTTGCCCTCATGCGTCGTTCGCCGGTCGGGTATCGCCTGCGACGGAAGCGTTCGATCGGCGAGTGGGCACCCGCATGCGTGTGCTGTCGCGCCGTCGCGCACGACGCCACTCCCCAGTGGATTGATCCAACTCATCGCCAACGGCAATGCGCCGCCCAGGAATCTACTGTAATGCCGCAGCCGATGAGTATTGCGAGCGCATTATCACAGTTTCCTAACCCGGCTGAGGCATCGCTGAATTACTTTGAATTCATTGCCGAAGTGCACGTGATCGAAATGATCACGCGTTCGGGAGTCAGCCGGGTATGCGGTCGGTTACCGTCGGCTACCGAATGAAGCTCTGTGGCATCGAAACGGTAGGGATCGGAACCTGTCGCAAGCGTGTGTGGTGGTCCATCTCGGTGTCGTCAGCCCCCCAGGCTGTCGTGTGACAGTGCACAGTGTCCGACTATTACCACCACTGTCCGAGGTGGAGTTCCTGCTGGTCAAGTCGGCGTAGCTGCGTGCTGTCTGCTGCTTGACTCGAACGATACCCGAATCCGTCAACACGGTGTAGCTCGTTCGAAGAACTGCTAGTGTCGGGCTTCGGAGTTCTCGCCTTCCGGCCGCTCGATCAAGGCGAGATCCGTCCGCCAGTCCGGGTTTGTCGAACCCCTGAGTTGTTGGTTGATCCCGGGCACGGGGCGTGATCTAGTAGAGACTCTTGAGCTGACCCTGTCAAGCGTCGAGCCTTCTGGGGGCCGACCGGTATCGCGGCGTCAAGCCGCGCCTTTCGGAGGAATGCAATGGTTACACTGCCCTTACTTCCGGTTGTGCCTAGACATGTGACGGTCTTCGTGAATTGGGCCTGCAATCTCACTTGTCGCGAGTGCTGGATGTATGGCGATTCATCTGCCGAGAGCCACTGGCTCAAAGAGGTGAAGCGGGACGAGATCAGCATCGAGATGTGGAACGCCGTGGTCGACGAGCTGGCCACGAACCAGCAGGAGAAGGTCTACCTGACGATCATGGGCGGCGAACCGCTCATGCACCCCGAGATCGTCGAACTCGTGAAGCAGGCCAAGACCAGGATGCCCGACTGCAACCTGGACATGAGCACCAACGCCACCCTGCTACCCCGGTACGCCGACAAGCTCGTCGAAGCCGGGATCGATGACGTCTATGTCTCCATCGACGGCCCCAACGCCGAGGTCAACAACCCGATCCGGGGCCGGAAGTCCTTCGAGCGGGCCATCGAGGGCCTGCGCAGCCTCCAGGAGGCGACCCGCAAGGCAGGCCGTGGCCCGAAGATCGCGTTGAACTTCACCGTCACCGGCATGAACTACACCTACCTGCCCGACATGGTGCGGCTCGCCGAAGAGGTCGGGGTCAGCGAGGTGACCGTCGGCCTGGCCAGCTACTTCACCCCGGCAGAGGGCAAGGCCAGCCGCGCGGCCTTCGAGGACGTCACGTCGCGGCCCTTCCTGTCCTGGGCGGGGTACTGCAACGAGCACCAGCACGCCGACATCGAACCGCAGCGTCTCCAGGAGCTGATGGAGGAGGCCGAGGGCCTGTCGGACAAGGTCGAGGTGCTCATCGCCCCGACGCGCTACGACGCCAAGCAGAAGAGCAAGTTCTTCACCAAGGAATGGCGCGGGATCGTCCGGGAGAACACCTGCATGAAGCTGTGGGCGCAGACCACCGTGCTGCCCAGTGGCGACGTGATCAGCTGCACCACCTTCTCCGACACCGTGATGGGCAACATCAAGGACAGCTCGCTGGGCGAGGTCTTCCACGGCGACACCTACCAGCGCATGCGCGAGACCATCAAGCAGGGATTGCAGCCCATCTGCCATCGCTGTTGCGAACTGAACATGGACATCGACGTCGACCCCGCGTTGTACGCGCCGGTTGCCGCGGGCGTGGAGGGATGATGACGCGCACAGCAGCGCAGGTCGAGAATGCGACCTACCAGGACCTGAGCCGAGCACAGCAGGTCTACGGCGAGGCGTTCCGCAAGACCTTCGAATACATCTGGGGAAGCCACATCCCCGGTGCGGTGGCCGAGTTCGGCTGCTTCGAGGGCTTCAGCTCGCTCCTGCTGGCCGATCTGATCGGTGAGTTCGACGCGCAGACCGACTTCTACACGGCATTCTTCCCCCGCCACCTCTACGTCTACGACTCCTTCTCGGGCTTCCCGAAGAGCGTGAACAAGGTGGACTCCATCTCCTACGAGGTCGCCGACAGCGGCTACTGGCGGGAGAACGAGGACGCCTCGCCGCCCGGGACCGAGGAGATGCTGCGGACGGAGTTCGCCAAGCGCTTCGGCGACACCGGCTGGTCGGTGGTGCGCGGCATGTTCGAGCAGTCGCTGGTGGAATCGCCCATCGAGGAGCAGGTCGCGATCGCCAATCTGGACTGCGACCTCTACTCCTCCTCGGTGGAGGTGCTGGACCACCTCGTCGGTCGCAAGCTGCTGCCGGACGGCGCCGTGCTGCTGCTCGACGACTACAACTGCAACCGCGCCAACCCTCGGTTCGGCATGCGACGGGCGATGCGCGAGGTCTTCGAGCGCACCGACGGCTTCTACGAGTACAGCGAGTTCCTTCGCTACGGCTGGCACGGGCGGGCGTTCTTCGTGCACCGCCTCGGCGACAGCCCCGACCCGGACGCGTGAGGAGGACCATGAGCGACAACGAGATTCTGGCCCTCATCGTGCGGGGCCCGAAGCAGCACGAGTTGGAGCGGATGCCCCGGCCCGTCGTGGGCGAGGGCGAGGCCCTGGTCGCGGTGACGCATGTGGCGGTGTGCGGCACCGACCTGCGGCTGCTGCGTGGCACGCTGCACGACGCCGAGTATCCCGTCATCCCCGGTCACGAGTGGGCCGGTCGGGTGCTGGAGGCGCCGAGCAGGCCGGAGCTGATCGGCAAGGCCGTCGTCGGCGAGGGCATCACACCTTGCGGCCGGTGCACCAGTTGCGTGGCGGGCAGGCACAACCTGTGCCTGGATCTCGACGAGGTCGGCTTCACCAGGGCGGGTGCCTTCGCCGAGGCGTTCACCGTTCCCGAGGCCAACCTGCGGCTGCTGCCCGATCACCTCACCGGTGCCGAGGGCTGCCTGCTCGAACCCTTGTGTGTCGCACTGCACGCGGTCGAGCGGGCCCCGGACCTCGCCGGACGCGACGTCGGCATCATCGGGGCAGGCACGATCGGTCTGCTGATCGGCCAGCTCGCCGTGGCCGCCGGTGCAGGCAGCGTCACGGTGGCCGAGCCCTCGGCGCATCGTCGCTCGATCGCCACGGAATTCGGTCTCGGTTCCTGTACGGCGATGGGGGACTGGGCCGAGAACCAGCCCGAGGTCGTCTTCGACGCCACCGGGGTCGCCTCGGTGTTCCCGCTGGGACTGGAGGCCACCCGACTCGGTGGCTCCTATGTGCTGGTGGGGTACTCCGGCGAGGAGTCGACCACCTCGGCGCCGAGCACCGTCATGCTGCGCGAGCTGACGGTGTACGGCGTGCTCTCGGGCTACGACCAGATCGACGAGGCACTGCGGGTGGTGGCCGAGGGAACCGTGCGGTTGCGGCCCCTGCTGAGCGACTCGATTCCGATCGAGAACTACCGATCGGTCCTCGACGAGCAGGAGAACCCGCCGTTGCGCAGCGTCTTCGTGACGGGCGTCGAATAAGTGCTGGAACGAGCGGGTGGGGGTCGTATCAAGGACGGCCCCCACCCGCTTCGCCCTGCTAGACGATCGAGCGATACACCGAGGCCGTGTCGGCGGCGACATTGGCCAGGTCGTAGCGCGCTCGCACGGTCTTGGCCGCGCGTTCCGCCGTGGTGACCCGCCATTCCTTGTCGGCCAACGCATCCCGGATGCCCGTCGCGAACGCGGGCGCGGTCCGCTCGGGGACCAGCCAACCCAGCGTGCCCTGCTCCAGGACGTTGGCCACGCCGCCGACGCCGACCGCCACGATCGGCAGCCCGCAGGCCATCGCCTCCAGCATCACGCTGCCGAACTCCTCGTGCAGCGGCGCCATCAGCAGCAGGTCCATCGCACCCATCGCGGCCGGGATGTCCTCATTGGGCAGATAGCCGGTGACGGTGACCCGATCGACCAGCCCGCGCGTCCGGACCTCTTCCTCGAACAGATCCCGTTCGTTGCCATCACCGCAGATCAGCAGGTGCACATCCGTGTCGCGCAGCTCCTCGGCGATGTCCAGGATGATGGGCCAGCCCTTCTCCCTGGCGATCCGGCCGACATAGCCGACCACCGGGGTTCCCTCGGGCAGTCGCCAGCGGCGCCGCAGCTCGTCGACGGCCTCGGGGGTGGATCGCCCGGCGAACTCGTCGGCGTCGATCACATCGGGTAGGACCGAGATGCGATCCGGCGAGACCCCCGTGTACTTGGCCAGGATGCCGACGGTGCGGGGAGTCAGGGTGATGGTGCGGGCCGAGGCACGGATCGCGAGCCGTTCGATGCGGCGGGCGAAGGGCTGTAAGAACCGGTCGAGGGCGTTCATCGGGTGGTAGGTGACGATGATCGAGCAGTGCACGGTCAGGACCAGCGGAATCCGCAGCACGCGGGTCAACAGCCAGCCCAACAGCGGCGGGATGATCACGCCGCTGCAATGCACGTGCAGCACGTCGGGTCGGCTCCGGGTGCGCACCAGGTAGGCGAGCACGCCCAGCGCCCAGGCGAGGTTGAGGTCCACCATCCCCCGGATCCGCGAGCGCAGCGGCAGGACCGGCACCCGCACGCCGTGCACCGTGGTCCGATCCGACATCGCCCACTTTCTCGGCGCACCGGGAATCCGCAGTGTCAACACGGTCTGCTCGACATCGTGGGCGTCGAGCTGACTCGTCAATCGATAGATCTGCGATTGCATACCGCCGATGGCGTCGAACTTGACCGGCCATGAAGTCTTCGCCAGCTGCGGCCAGTAGAAGTGCGGCGTCAACCGCAGTACTCGTAGTGGTCGCTTCTTCGAAGCACGTTCAGTGTTCACTGGCCACTCTCCGCGTCGGTGTATCTGATCGGCCAGTAGCCGGACCGAATTAGACGGTCACGAACCACATTGGATCAGTCGCGTCACCATTCGCTACGGAACGTAGCCGAGCCCCAGATCTCCTACGCTAGCACCACCTCGGATGCTACGGGGTGGGTTTTGTTGGCGCCCTGCGAAACTGTCGTCGCGAACCTTGTGAAAGCTCGTCGAATTGCAGAAGATCTCGGGTACCGTTCGGTACTGGCCGACGGCGTGACTACGGAGGACTACTATGGGGAATTCGGGCATCGAGGGGTCGGACACACCGATCAGCCCGCCATTCCGGTTGGCAGTCGACGAGCTCGTTCCGCATGTGAACAAGCGGATGGACGCACTCGACACCGCCGCCGAGAAGATCAGTCTCGATCCGCGACTGCTCGAACTGGTACGTACCAGGGCATCGCAGGTCAACGGCTGTGCGTACTGCACGGACTCGCATAGCGCCGAAGCCGTCGACCTCGGCGAGAGCACCCGCAGACTGTTGGCTCTGCCGGTGTGGCGAGAGGCGCCGTTCTTCACTGCTCGGGAGCGTGCAGCCCTCGAACTGACCGAGTCGATCACTCGGCTCAGCGAAGGCGCGGTCACCGATGAGGTATGGAATGCGGCGGCTGCCGAGTTTAGTGAGGTAGAACTCGCCGAGCTGGTGTGGACAATTGCCATCATCAATACCTATAACCGTATTGCGGGCCCGGCTCGACCCTGGACCATCGAGTGATCTATTACCCGTTGACGGGCACGCTTGGTGAATCGTCGCCCATTCTTTCCGAGGAGACGAAGCGCTAGATGACAACAACTTCGCCAACCGGGGAGGACACCATAGCGGCCCCGGGATTGGCAATGTCGGAAGCCGAGGTGTTCGCGGACTTCCTGAGTCGCGTGAATCTCAGCGGGGCCGTTGTCGCCGAGATCGGCGGCGCATTCCCGATCGACTTGCTGCATCGGCAGGGCGTTGCGAAGTGGTATTCCATCGACCCGCATCGGGCAGCCGAGACGAGTCAGGACGGCATTCGGGAGGTCATCACCGCCCGTGCCGAGGAGATGCCGTTGGCCGATGCCAGTGTGGATGCCGTCTTCTCCTGCAACGCCTTCCAGTTCCTCGATGTGGCCGCCACCCTGGTTCAGGCGCACCGGGTGCTGCGACCCGGCGGGCTGCTCTACGCGCACTTCGGCCCGATCTGGAGCGCCGTCGACGGCCACCAGCTCGAATACGTGCGCTACCAGGACCGAGACCTGACCTTCTGGGACGACACACTCCTGCCGCCGTGGGCGCACCTGGCCTATGACCGGGAGGAGCTGCGCGCCCTGCTCCGCAGTGGACTGACCGAGGAGCTCGCGGATCTGCTGGTGGCGCACGTACACGACGACGACACGATCAACCGGTCGTTCTTCGAGGATTACGTGGCCGCCGCATTGGCCAGCGGCCTGGAGTGGGTTCAGCTATCGGCCACCGACCAACTCGATTACCAGATCGCACCGCCCGAGTACGACGCGGGGCTGCTGCGAACGGTCGATCCGGCACAGCTGGCTCGCGAGGTCTCGCACCGCCGGGGCGTTTCGACCCAATTGGGGGTTCGCGACGTCTTGATGGTGCTGCGTAAGGCCTGCACCGCGAAGTAACACGACTACACCATGGTGTCGTCGAGAACAACGTGCCTGGGGGCGGCGAATTCTCGAACGACGGCGATGCTGCGCCATTCGGATGAGGCGGCGGCGGGCAGACGCTTCGGCGTTGCGCCGTACCGCAAAGCGCGTCCCGGGTCACTCCGGGCGCCGAGCCGAGCGATTCGGCGGGCGTGGCATCGCGATTCACCGGCACAACGACTATCGAGGAGAGCCATGAGCGGACTCGCCTTTCTTGGGGGCACACCAATTCGTCGGCCGAGGCCCTGGGCACAGTGGCCGCAGTACGACGACGCAACGGAACAGGAGCTGCTCGCCGCGCTGCGCTCGCGACGCTGGGCGGTGAGCTGGCCGACGGACGGAACCCAGTCGCGCGAACGTCGATTCGCCGCCGAGTTCGCCCGCTACAACGACGTCAACTACTGCGCCAGCGTCGACCACGGTTCCAGCGCACTGGTCGTCGCCCTGGAGGCACTGGACATCGGCCCCGGTGACGAGGTCATCGTCCCGGTCATGACCTGGGTCGCGCCGGTGACCTCGGTGCTGCGGGTCGGCGCGCTGCCCATCGTGGTGGACGTCGATCCCGAGACCGGTTGCGTGACGCCGGAGGCGATCCGGGCCGCGACCACCGAGCGGACCAAGGCCGCGATCGTGGTCCACCTGGCCTGCACCGTCGCCGACCTCGACGGCATCCGCGAGGTCACCGAGGAAGCCGGGATCTCGCTGATCGAGGACTGCGCCCAGGCCCACGGCGCGCGGTGGCGAGGCCGCAACGTCGGTACCTTCGGCGCGCTGGGCGTGTTCAGCTTCCAGGTCGGCAAGGTGCTGGCAGGCGGCGAGGGCGGCGCGGTGATCACCTCGGATCCCGCGTTGTACCGCCGGGCCGAACAACTGCGTGCCGACTCGCGCCGCTATGCCGACGTCGACCCGCCCGCGGGCGGCGAGGAACTCGTCGAGGCCGGGGAGGTGATGGGCGGGAATTACTGCATGTCCGAGCTGACCGCGGGAGTCCTGCTCGATCAGCTCCCGCGCTTGGCGGGTCAGCACGAACACCGGGAGAAGTCGGCGGCCGTCCTGGAGGCGGGTCTGGCCGAGCTCGGTGACTTCAGTGCGATCCCGCTGCCCGAGGCGGCCGATGCCCGGTCGATCTACGAGTACGGCATCCGATTCCGGCCGGGCACCTTCGGTGCGGTGCCGGTGGGCAAGGTCGCCGAGGCCATCGGCGCCGAGCTGGGGATGGCGCTGTGGCCGCCGGACCTGCCGCTGCACCGCAGTGTCATGTTCCACCCGCACACCAAGCGGCGTTTCGCCTCGGTGTGGACCGAGGAGGGCAGGCAGCGGTCGCTGGGTCGGGAGTACCCGGGTGCGGAGCAGTACCGCGAGACGACCTTGATCTTCCACCACAAGGCCCTGCTCGGGGATGCCTCCGACATGGCCGACATCGTGGCGGCGGTCGAGAAGGTTCGCGACCACCACGAGGAACTGCGCTAGGTATCTCGCCGAACCGGGCGGGGTCGCCTCGGACCCCACCCGGTTCGGCTATCGGGATCAGGCCGCAGCGGGCTCGGCGGCGTCGTCGGTCGGAACGGGCCGGGCGGTCTTGCGCAACACCAGCACGGCGATCGCCAGGCACAGCAGGATGAAGCCCATGGCGACCAGGAATCCGAGTCGATAGCCGCCGGTCAGCGCCTCCACCTGCGGGGTGCCCTCGGTTGCCAGCCGGGCGGTGTGCGCGGTGGAGACCGCCGCGAGCACCGCGACGCCGATCGCCCCACCGACCTGCTGCATCGTGTTGAACAGCGCGCCTGCCAGCCCGGCGTCCGACGGCGGGGCGTCGGCCATCGCCAACGCCGTCATCGCGGGCACGACCAGCCCGCCGCCACCGATCAACACCATCGAGGGCAGCAGGTGTGTCAGGAAGGTGCCGTCCACCGGAACCCTGGCCAGCAGAGCCAGGCCGATGACGATCGGGATCAACCCGATGATCAGCATGCGTCGCTCGCCGTACCTGGCGTTGAGCTTGGGGGCGAATCCGAGGGTGATGACCGCGGTGATCGCGGTCATCGGCAGGAAGGTCATACCGATCTGCAGCGGGGTGTACTCCAGGACCAGCTGTAGGTACAGCGAGGTGATGAAGAACATTCCGAGGGAGGCGGAGACGTAGACGGCCTGCAGGATGTTGCCACCGGAGAGGTTGCGGGAGCGGAACAGGCGCAACGGCATCAGCGGGTTGGCGGCCATCGCCTGGCGCACGACGAAACCGACCAGCAGTGCGAGGGCGGCGGCACCGAAGCCGAGCGTGCTGCTGGATCCCCAGCCGACGTTGGGAATCTCGACCAGGGTGTACACCGCGAGCATCAGCCCGGAGGTCACCAGCACGGCGCCGAGGAAGTCGGTTCCCCGGCCGAGGCCCGGACCTCGGTCGTCGTCGAGCACTCGGATGGCCAGCACGATGGTGGCGATCCCGACGGGGACGTTGATGAAGAAGATCCAGTTCCAGGCGATGAGCTGGGTGAGGACGCCGCCGAGCACCAGGCCTGCGGCACCGGCGCTGGTCAGCACGAAGGCGAAGATGCCGAAGGCCTTGCCGAGCTCGCCAGGGTCGTCGAACAGCGTGACGATCTTGCCGAGGATGACGCCCGCGCACATCGCCCCTGCGACACCCTGACCGAACCGACCCGCGATGAGGAGCTCCTGGGTACCGGCTAATCCGCAGAGCAGCGACGCCAGGGTGAACGTCACCAGTCCGGTGAGGAACAGCCGTTGACGTCCGATCAGGTCACCGAGTCTGCCCGCGAGTAGAAGTAGCCCGGCGAAGGGAATGAGGAATGCATTGATCACCCAGGCCAGATTCGCCTGGGTGAAGCCGAGTTCGACCTGGATGGTCGGCAGCGCGACATTGACGACGGTGCCATCTGTAACGATCATGAACATCCCGGTGCAGAGCACACCGAGTCCCAGCCAACGCGACTTCACGCGCGCCGGTTCGGTCTGATTCACGCCAGACCCCTCCCGCTTCCTAAGCTACCTGTGAGTTTGCTGACCATAGACCGCAAAGTGGATTTCCGGGGTAAGTTCGAGAAGCACATCAGGGGTAGGAAACTCTGGCCACCGTGGGATCCGGCATGGTATGCATTAGCTAGATAA
This sequence comes from Actinoalloteichus hymeniacidonis, assembly GCF_014203365.1. Lineage (NCBI taxonomy): Bacteria > Bacillati > Actinomycetota > Actinomycetes > Pseudonocardiales > Pseudonocardiaceae > Actinoalloteichus > Actinoalloteichus hymeniacidonis. The sequence continues at coordinate 5,054,160 of NZ_JACHIS010000001.1, read as the reverse complement.
ACTGGGGCGGTTCAGCGATCTGGGCGGAAGTGAAGCTCGGGTTGAGGTAAGTCCGTAGGTGCCGTATCGGTGCCTGCGTCTGGGGTCGGTGTCAGTGAGCTACGAGAAGGGAACGGCAGGGGTCACGAGGTCGTGGACTTCGTGGCAGCCAGGAACATTGTCGGTAACATCGGGTACGCTTGTGTCTAGAGCGGCGCGATGTCGGCTACTGGGGTTCTCGACGGCATTCTCGCGGCCTATGCGGCATCGTGGGGGCGCCGCGCACCGGAATGTTCACCTTCCGTGATTCTTCATGCGCAGAATGAGAGAGACAGCTGATGGCGGATTCACCGGATGGTCCACCACCGATTTGGGATCGCTTTTCCGCGAATGAGCGGCTGGCGATCAACTTCACGCTGACCTGCAACCTTTCCTGCGCACACTGCATCGTGGAGTCGAGCCCGCAACGCACCGAGCGCCTCACTCTCGACGAGGTCAGGACGGCGCTGGAATCCGGGCGACACAACGGTAAGCGGCATGTCACCTTCAGCGGCGGCGAGGTCTTCCTCTACCCGGAGCAGATGGTCGAGGTCATCAGCTTCGCCACCGGCCTCGGCTTCGTGGTCGATGTCGAGTCCAACGCCTTCTGGGCCAGGTCAGAGGCCATCGCCAGGAAAAAGTTGGCGCCGTTCGTCGAGGCGGGACTGGCGGGCATGGCGTTGAGTGCGGACGCCTTCCACGTCGAGTTCTTCCCCGTCGATCGCACGATCAACGCGGCGAGGATCGGCCGGGAGTTCGGTCTAGTCACGGAGATCAACTTCTGCCCTTCGACGCAGACCGAGGTCGACGAACAGATCAAGGCCGCGCTGACCGCGGCAGGCGAGCCGTTCATCATGAACGAACTGCTCGACCGGGGTCGGGGCAAGGGGCTGCTGAATATCAGTATCGGGCGGCGAGTGGACGAGCTGCCGGATTGCGACAGCCTCACCACCACGGTGCACGCGACCGGCGATATGTATGCCTGTTGTGAACTGGATATCAGCACCGATGCGATGAAGCGGACGCCGGTGTTCCTCGGTTCGATCCGGGTCGGAGATCGGACCCAACAGGAACGGGACGAGCGCGAGCACCTGGTTACCTCCTTCTACGATCCGAACTCGCCGATCTACTTCCGGAAACTGGTCGAGGAACACCCGTTGTTCCAGGGGTTGACCTCGGAGCGGTACCAGAACATCTGCGACTTCTGTTTGTTGGCATTGCGGGACCCGGCGCGGGTGGCGGCCTTGCGGGAGATCTTGGCCGCGCATCGGAGTGAATCGTTACCGGTCGGTGCCGGGGTCGATAAGTGACCTGCTCGGCGGGTAATGTGCCGAGCGTTTTCGGGCCCAATTTATACTTAACTTCTCGACTTTTCATCGCGGATTCCAAGTAAAATAGGAGGCATGTACGAATACTATCCAAAGACCGGCGTCTGCTATGACCACGGTGAGAACTCGAAAATCTATATGATTTACACGTTCGGCTGCAATGCCGCGTGTGATCACTGTTTAGTGGAATCGAATCCGCGAAAGAAGAAGAAGCTCGATCCGGCGACCGCGATCGACCTTCTGACCACCGGGGCGAAGTACGGGAAGAGCTTCCTGGACCTCTCCGGCGGCGAGGCGATGCTGTTCCCGGAGGAGGTCCTGGAGGTCGCATCGGCGGCCCGCGACCTCGGCTATTACATCTGCCTCAACACCAACGCCTACTGGGCGCGCACGCCGGACAAGGCGGTCGAGACGCTGGCCGGGCTCAAGGCGGCGGGCGTGCAGGCGGTGTTCCCCAGCGCCAGCGCCTATCACCTGCGCTACGTGCCCCTGGAGCGGGTCAAGAACCTGCGGGCGGCCTGCCGGGAACTCGACATGGTCTACGAACTCAACTGGGTCTACTCCGACCAGCCCGAGGCCGACGAGCACATCAAGCAGGAAATGGGCTTGGAGGGCGAGACGCTGTACTACGACGGTCTCGTCACCGCGGGCAACAACTCCGAGACCATCGCCAACCTGGAGAAGATCTACACCAGGCGCACCCCGGAACAGTTGGACGACTGCCTGAGCGTCCACCTGGCGGTCAACCCGCATGGTCATGTCGTCACCAGTTGCAACATGACCTATGACAACGCCAAGTTCAAGGACACCCCCTTCTTCCTGGGCAATTTCCACGAACAGTCGTTCGAGGACATCCTGCGTGCCGAAGCGCAATCGCCGGTCCTGCAGTTCATCTACCACAACCCGCACCCGGCGCTGCATAACCTGATGGCCAACGATCAGGCCTTCGGCGACTACTACCGCGAGACCTTCTCGGAGCGCTCGTACTTCTCGGTCATCGACTACTACCTCGAGCTGTTCCGCGACCAGCGGACCGCCGCGTGGCTCCAGTCGAACCTGCCCGCCGTCGTCGAGGAGCAGCAGCGACAGCGGGCATTGACCACCGTGTGATCGGATCAGCGTCTTCCTGATGGGGGAGGCGATCAGTGGTATGCCGACCCGACCCGACGGCAGGCTCTGGGGGGACAGTGCCGGCGGGTTCGGGTGTCCACGCTCGACGCGGGAACGACTTGCCTCGCACGGTCACCCGCCTTCGACACTTCGTCCTTGGTACGGGAGAAGAGGACGGGATCTGTCCGCTTTCTCTGCGATCCTGGCGCGGTGGCAGGCAATGACAGCGATTCGACGTCCCGTATTCAGCATCCGCACCGACGTCCGCCGATGACGGGCGGCGCCTCGGTCTGGACCGTTGCCGCTCAGGGGCCGATCCGATGACCGTCCTGGACACGCGGGCGCTCAACCGGGCGACCCTGGCCCGTCAACTGCTCCTCGAACGTTCCGATCTGCCGGTGTCCGATGCGATCGCGCATCTGGGCGGGCTGCAGGCTCAGGAACCGCAGGAGCCGTTCATCGGACTGTGGTCGAGACTGCGTGACTTCGATCCGACCACGCTGTCGGACCTGCTGATCGGGCGCACCGTGGTGCGAACGCATCTCATGCGCCGCACCGTGCACCTGCTCACCGCCGCCGACACCCTCGCCTGGCGAACGCGACACAATCCGATGCTGCGCCAACGGGTCCTCGGGGTGTATCGCAACGAGTTGGCCGACGTCGATCTCGACGAACTCGCCGCCGAGGGCCGCGAGGTGTTGGCCGACGGGGAACCGAGGTCGATGTCCGAGTTGGCCAGGGCGGTCGCGGGGCGTTGGCCGGAACCGGGTCCGAGGCCGCTCGGCGAGATGCTGGTCGCCGCCTTGCTGCCCATGGTGCAGTTGCCGCCGCGCGGGTTGTGGCGGACCAAGGCCGGCGTGCGCAACCTGCTGCTGTCCTCCTGGGTGGGGCGTGAGATCGATCCACCCGCGCCCGAGGGCACCGATCCGGTCGGCGCGGCGCTGGTCCGGCGTTATCTCGCCGCCTTCGGGCCCGCCGCCTCGGCCGACCTGCGCGCGTGGTGTGGATTGGCGGGCCTCCCCGCTGCGGTGGCCTCGATCCGGGATGAGTTGGTGACCTTCCGGGATGAGCGGGGTCGGACCCTGCTGGACCTGCGCGATGCGCCGAGGCCGGACCCCGGGGTGCCCGCTCCGGTGCGGTTTTTGCCCGCGTTCGACAACGCGATCCTGGGCTATCACGACCGCAGCCGGATCATCGACGACGCGCATCGCGGTCTGTCGGTCGCCGGGATCCGGGTGGTGTTGGTCGACGGGCGGGTCGCGGCGACCTGGCTCGTTCGGGATGACACGGTGAGCATCACGCCGCTGCGGGAGCTCGCCCCGACCGACCGCACGGCCGTGGCCGAAGAAGGCGAGGCGGTGGCCGCGTTCCTCACCGACGGCGACAGCAGTCGCATCGAGATCACCGAGGTGGGCGCCGACGGCTGAAGATGTCGTCCGAACGGGCGGATTTCCGTTCGAGTGTGGCGTTTCCGACCGGGTTCCGCGTCATCTTGGCGGTACCGGAACCCGCTGTCGCCCGATCCCGAACGCCACCCACCACCGCCTGCCGCGCAGCGTTCTCCTCTTTCGGCCGCCGCTGTGCCCTGAGCTACGGCGACTATCCACAAAGGAGAGCTCATGTTCGAGACGACCTACTTCGACCCGGTTCGGTGACGGCATGGGACGACGCGAGCCCGGCGCGCTCAGTCCGCGACAGCAGGAGCTGTTGTCGTTGCTCGTCGCGGGGCACTCGGCGGAGAGCTGTGCCCGGCTGATGGGCATCGCACTGGGCACGGTTCGCAACTACATCAAGGACATGTGGATCGAACTCGGTCTGCACGGCCTGGCCGCCCTCATCGATTGGGGCATCGAACACGGTTACGGCACCTCCGGCGGTAAGCCAGACGAACCGGCCGACGGGCCGACCGGCCAGAACTGATCGAGGGTTGCCCTTCGGCGTAAACGATAGTCGACTATCACTTGTGTGTACTGTGGGGATCGTCCACGACCGCAGCAAGAGAGTTGGCAACCGATGGCGCAACCAGGGCAACTGCCGCTGTACATGCGGCGCGAGCGATTCGACCCCACCGCCGAACTGGGTGAATCCCGCCGTGCCGAGGGCATCCGGCTCGTCGACACACCGTTCGGCGAGTCCGTCCACCTGGTGACCCGCTACGAGGACGTCCGCATGGTGCTCGCCGACACCACCCGCTTCGGCAACGACCGAGCGGCCGCCCTGGCCGGGCCCGCCGTCGAATACACCGAGGAGGAGGCCAGGATGCGGGCGGGCCAACTGCTCGCGCTCGATCCGCCCGACCACACCCGCATCCGGCGGCTGCTCACGCCCGAGTTCACCATGCGGCGGATGCGCAGGCTGGAGCCTCGCATCGTCGAGATCGTCGACGCCGCGCTCGACGACCTGGAGAACGCGGGCAGGCCCGCCGATCTTGTCGCGCACTTCGGACTTCCGGTGCCCTCGCTGGTGATCTGCGAACTCCTCGGCGTGCCCTATGCCGACCGGGCGGAGTTCCAACGACGCAGTGATCAGATGCTCGACCTGTCGGCGACCGACCAACAGCGCAAGGTGGCCGAGGACGAGATCCGCCTCTACCTGGCGGAGCTGATCGCCCGCACCATGGCCGCGCCGAACGACGACCTGCTCGGCATGCTGGTTCGGGAGCACGGCACCGAGCTGACCGCCGACGAACTGGTCGGCATCGCCACCATCCTGCTGATCGCGGGCCACGAGACGACCGCGAACATGCTGAGTCTCGGCACCCTGGCCCTGCTGACCCATCCCGAACAGCTGGCCATGGTGCGCGACGACCCGGCCGCGGTCGAGCCCGCCATCGACGAGCTGTTGCGTTGGTTGTCGATCGTGCATGCCGGGGTGGCCAGGGTCGCGAAGACCGACACGGAGGTCGCGGGCCGGTCCGTCAAGGCGGGGGAGTTGCTGCTGATGTCGCTGCCCGGCGCCAACCGTGATCCGGCCTTACGCGAGGATCCCGACCGCTTCGACATCACCAGGGGCGTATCCGGTCACGTCGCCTTCGGCCACGGCGTGCACCACTGCATCGGGGCCCCACTGGCCAGGATGGAGTTGCGCATCGGCTTCCCCGCTCTGCTGCGACGCTTCCCGAAGCTGGCTCTGGCGGTGCCCTTCGAAGAGGTCGGGTTCCGCTCGAACCACGCGATCTTCGGGGTGAACTCGCTGCCGATCACCTGGTGAGGCGACGCCCCGCCGGAGTCGCGGGCAGCGCCGCTGCGGCATCGACGCCGTTTCGCGCGCTGCTGCTAGCTTGCCCGAATGGCAGACGCGCGGGCGCTGGGGCTGCGGGCCGACGCGGCCCGTAACTATGAACGGATCGTGGTCGCTGCGGGTCAGGCCTTCGAGGAGGTCGGGCCCGCAGTGACGCTGGAACAGGTCGCGCGGCAGGCCGGGGTGGGCGTCGCGACGGTGTATCGGCGCTTCCGCAATCGCGATCAGTTGGTGCGCGCCGTCGTCGAGCACGTCATCACCACCGAGATCCAGCCCGTGGACATCGTCGCGTCCGACGACCCGTGGCAGGACCTGACCGACTTCCTGAACCGCAGCCTGGACGCGCTCACCGGCAGGCGGGTGATGATCGCTCTGGCACGCGAGACCGACGCGATCGGGCCGGAGGCCTTCGCGCCCTTCCTGCGCTGGATGGATGAACTGGCAGGCAGACTCGTCGACGCCGGCCTGGTTCGACCGGAGCTGGTCGGCCAGGATCTCGGCGCGGTGATCATCATGGTGCTGGCGATGACCCAGGTGCGGGGGGAGTCGGATTCTCCCGCGCGCAGGCGCTATCTCGCGCTGCTTCTCGACGGCCTACGCCCGACGTCGAATGTGCTGCCCGGCGTACCGCTGGAGCCGATCATGCCCTGCTGATGCCATCGAGAAACTCCCGGTAGGGCTGTGCCCGGCGGGGTCCGAGGCTCGTTGATGTGGTGGTCGCGCGAGCACCCGACAGGGCCGCCTCGGCAGCACGTCCATACCTCTTAGGGGTATAGGTTGTCGCGAGGGCACGACCGGATGCCGATGCGGTGGCTCGTGTGCTCGATGGGCCTGCGAGCTGGGCAAGTACCGGGATCGTGGCAGCGTGCGTCCGCGCTGCTTCGCCCCGAAAGCACCCCTTGGTGCTTACCGGTACGGGGTACCCTCGGCAGGCGGACGTCGATGAGGGAGCGAGACATGCGTGGTTACACCGAGGATAAGGACGGCTACCTGAAGCGATTGCGCCGGATCGAGGGTCAGATCCGTGGTCTGCAGCGGATGGTGGAGGCCGACGAGTACTGCATCGACGTGCTCACTCAGATCTCGGCGGCGACCAAGGCGCTGCAGTCGGTGTCCATCGGTCTGATCGACGAGCATCTCAAGCACTGTGTGGCCGAGGCTATCGCCGAGGGCGGCGAGGTGGCCAACGAGAAGGTCCGCGAGGCCAGCGAGGCCGTGGCACGGTTGGTCCGTTCCTGACAGGTCCCCGCTCGGCGTTTCGTGACGGCCTGCCCGCTACGGCGTGGCGGGCCGTCTGCTTGCTCTAGGTGGTCCGTGTGTGGGCCGGGCGCGTCGTTGCAAGCACCGAATACCCCCTAGGGGTATATTGCGGTTGTCCTGCCTGTGAGAGGAGCGCGGCGATGCACCCGCAGTCCCACGACCACGACCACGACGGATCCCACTCCGTCGATCGACAACACCAGCACACCGGACACGCAGGTCACGGCAGCCACGCCGCCGCTTTCCGGGACCGGTTCTGGTTGAGCCTGGCCCTGACCATCCCGGTGGTCCTCGCCAGCCACATGATCGCCGACCTCCTCGGCTACACCGTGCCCACCTGGGCCGGGTGGGTGGCGCCGGTGTTGGGCACCGTCGTCTTCCTCTACGGCGGGCAGCCGTTCCTCACCGGCGCCGTCGGCGAACTGCGGGCTCGAACGCCGGGGATGATGACGCTCGTCGCGCTGGCCATCACCGTCGCCTTCGTCGCCAGCGCCCTGACGACCTTCGGCGTCGCCGGGCTGGAACTGGACTTCTGGTGGGAATTGGCCCTGCTGGTGGTGATCATGTTGCTCGGCCACTGGCTGGAGATGCGCGCGCTCGGGCAGGCCACCGGGGCCCTGGACGCCCTGGCCGAACTGCTGCCGGACAGCGCGGAACGTATCGCCGAGGACGGTTCGATCTCCTCCGTCGGGCTGGGTGAGCTGGCCGTGGACGACGTGGTGTTGGTCCGCTCCGGCGGCCGGGTGCCCGCCGACGGCGTGGTGACCGAGGGCGCCGCCGAGCTGGACGAATCGATGATCACCGGCGAGTCGAACACCGTGCGACGCTCGGTCGGCGACCGGGTGGTCGCGGGCACGGTGGCCACCGATTCCTCGATCCGGGTCCGGGTGCAGGCCATCGGCTCGGACACCGCGCTGGCCGGGATCGCCCGGCTCGTCGAACAGGCGCAGTCCTCGAAGTCGCGGGCCCAGGCCTTGGCCGACCGCGCGGCGGCGGCGCTGTTCTGGTTCGCCCTGATCGTCGGCGCGCTGACCTTCGTGGTGTGGCTGGTCATCGGCGATCCGACCACCGCCGTGGAGCGGATGGTCACCGTGCTGGTGATCGCCTGCCCACATGCCCTCGGGCTGGCGATTCCACTGGTCATCGCGATCTCGACCTCGATGTCGGCGAAGGCGGGCATCCTGGTGACCGACCGGCTGGCCCTGGAACGGATGCGCACCATCGACGCCGTGGTCTTCGACAAGACCGGCACCCTGACCAAGGGCCGCCCCGTGGTCACCGAGGTCCGCGCGGCGCCGGGCGGTTCGCGTTCCGAGGTGCTGGCCCTGGCCGCAGCCGCCGAGATCGACTCGGAACACCCGCTGGCCGCCGCGATCGTCGCGGCCGCGCGCGAGGAAGGCCCGATCCCCGAGGCCCGCGACTTCCGCTCGCTGACCGGCCGGGGTGTGCAGGCGGTGGTCGACGGCGCCACCATCGCCGTCGGCGGGCCCGGATTGCTTGCGGAGCGCGAGATCCGACCGCCCGAGGACCTGGCCGCCGAGACCCAGTCGTGGGCGGCGCGCGGCGCCACCGTTCTGCACGTACTGCGAGACGGCGTGGTGCTCGGCGCGGTCGCGCTGGCCGACGAGGTGCGTCCGGAGTCGCGGGAGGCCATCGAAGCCCTGCATCGCCACGGCGTCCGGGTCATGATGATCACCGGCGATGCGCGACCGGTGGCCGAGGCGGTGGCCGCCGACCTCGACATCGACGAGGTGTTCGCCGAGGTGCTGCCCGCCGACAAGGACAGCAAGGTCGTCGAACTGCAGGAGCGCGGCCGCCGGGTCGCGATGGTGGGCGACGGCGTCAACGACGCACCCGCCTTGGCCAGGGCGGAGGTCGGCATCGCGATCGGCGCGGGCACCGACGTCGCCATCGAATCGGCGGGCGTGGTGCTGGCCTCCGACGACCCGCGCGGCGTGCTCGCGGTACGCAGGTTGTCGGTGGCCGCCCACCGCAAGATGTGGCAGAACCTCGCCTGGGCCACCGGCTACAACCTGCTCACCGTGCCCTTGGCCGCCGGGGTGCTGGCGGGCGTCGGCTTCGTGTTGCCGCCCGCGGTCGGGGCGGTGGTGATGAGCCTGTCCACGATCGTCGTCGCGGTGAACGCGCAGCTGTTGCGCCGGGTGAAGCTGACCGAGTCGGCGTGAGGGGCGGGCGGCCGGTATCCGAGATATCGGCCGCCCGCAGCTCGATCTTCAGCCGCGCAACGCCACCGGAAGCATGGCCAACCGGGACCCCATGATGCCGCCGGGCCCGACCTGGCGGATCTCGGTGGCCGGCATGGCGAGCCGGGCCGCTGGGAAGTCGGTCCGCAGCACGGTGACCACCGCGCGCAGCTCCTCGCGGGCGAGCTGGGCACCGATACAGAAGTGCGCGCCCGAGCCGAAGGTCAGATCCGTGCCGGACGTGCGGGCCGGGTCGGTGTTGATCCCCAGGATGTCCACCAATAACGGCGTGCGCGCGGGCAACCGTACGCCCGCCAGTTCGACCTCGGTGGTGGTGAACCGCCACAGACTGAACGGCGCGGGCGCGTGCTGTCGCAGTGTCTCGTCGACCAGGTCGTGCACGGTGTCCTGGTGCGGAGCGGCCTCGCCGAGAGCACGGGCGATGAGGAAGCCGACGGCTGAGTCGGTGGTGAGCTGACCGGCGAAGATCAGTGCGAACAGGTGGTAGCGCAGTTCGGCCTCGGCGGTTCCGGCGGGCAGCCGATCCCGCAGTTCGGCGGCGAGTCCGTGACTGTCGGCGCGCAGACCCTCGGCGGCCAGCTCGGCCAGCGCGCCGATGGCCTTGCCCTGATCGCCTCGAACGCCGTTGACCATCATGAGACAGGCGTCGGTGGCCTCGTCGACGAGATCGAGCGGGATACCGAGCAGATCGAGCAACACGGTCAGCGGGTAGCGGGTGGTGAAGCCCGCCATCAGGTCGACCACCGGGCCCCGCGCGGCGGCCTCGGTGAGTAGCTCGCGGGCGATCTGATGGATGCGGTCGGACTGGGCGCGAATGCGCTTGGCGCTGAACAACGGTGCATGGGCCCGCCGCAACTCGGCGTGCGCGGGGCCGTCGAGCGTGGTCAGGGACGGTTGCTCTGCGGCGGTCCGCTCCAAACCTGCTTCCGCCGGATCCCAATACGGCGGCGCGAACGCCGGGTCCTTGGCGATATCCGGATGGGAGCAGACCTCCTTGGCCAGCGCCTCGGTGGTCACGATCCACACGGGACCGTCCGTCGGCGCGGTCGATCGGCTGATCGGTCCGGCCACTCGAAGAGCCGCGCGAGTCGGATCGGGTTCGGTATGGGGTCGGTCGACGGGTGCGAACGGATTGACGACGGGTCGGGCTGCGTCGGGCATCGCGGATTCCTCTGGTGCGTGGGAGAGCGCGGGCGTTGGCGGGTACGGCTGATCGCCACCGGTGGGGTGGGCGCGTGAGGACTGCGGCCGCTTCTCGCAGTAGCTTCCCCGAGAAGTAGCTTCATGATGAAGCTATATCGTGGCGGGGTAGATTGGCAACCCGAAATGATCATCGGAACCGAGCGCCGGACAGGAGAGAACGACGATGGAGGAGGCACCGCAGCCTGCCGACGACACCGAGCGCAGCGGCCGAATCCTCGACGGACTCCGGGCCTTCGGCGCCAACTACACCGAGTTCACCGACCGGTTCGCCGCCTGGCTCGGTTTGCACTCCACCGACGCCAGGGCGCTGGTCGAGATCCTCTACGCCGAGGACAAGGGCACCCCGCTGTCGCCCACCCGCCTCAGCGAACGCCTCGCCCTCACCACCGGCGCCACCACGAACCTGCTGAACCGCCTCGAACGCCTCGGCCACATCGTCCGCACTCGCGAACAGGCCGACCGGCGCGCGGTGACGCTGCGCAGCAGCAAGGAGATCGAGGCGCCCGCCCGCGAGTTCTTCGGCCCGCTGGCCGTCCACCTGGACGCGTTGGTGGCGCAGTACCCGCCGGAACAGCTGGACCAGTTCGAGAGATTCCTCGATGGGCTGCGCGTCAGCATGAACGAGTTGTTGGCCGAGCAGGCCGAAGCATCGGGGCGGTCGGAGGGCAAGCCCTAGACTGGAATCCGATGTGGTCGTAAATCCTGTTACCCGCCGGTAGAACCCCAGGTCACGAAGTATCCGCCCCGCGTGCGCGGGGGTGTTCCGGTGGTTGAGTCGGACCGCAGTGGGGTGGTCGCATCCGCCCCGCGTGCGCGGAGGTGTTCCCACAACGACGTCTACGGCGACGGCGAGTCGGGCATCCGCCCCCGCGCACGCGGGGGTGTTCCGGTCGGCACAGGGCTGGTCCTCGATGGACACGCATCCGCCCCGTATGTAAGGGCTCGGTCTGCGCTGTGGCTTCTGTGCGGATCGGACCGGTTCGGCATGCAAGCTCGAAAACATGAGGGCGTCGTGGGAAAGGCCTGGCGAACGAGCGACCATGTAATGGTTATGCACAGAATCAGAAGACCGCCTCCGGCGGAGCGTGCGGCCGCGTTCACCGAGGCGTACCACCGTTTATATCCGAGGGTGCTTGCCTTCATGCTGCGCCGGGTCGGCGATCGCGGTGTGGCCGAGGACCTGGCCTCGAAGGTGTTTCAAATCGGTTGGGAGCATGTCGATAGCAGGCTGCTGTGGACCAACGCCTGGTTCTTCGGTACCGCGCGCACCGTGCTGGCCGAGCACCACCACCGGGCCCCTCGACTCGCCGAGCTGCATCGCCGACCGGCCGTGGAGTTCGGCAGGCCGCCGGCTACCGGCGACGACCTTAGGGCGCTGGCCGCGCTGGACGCGTTGGACTCGCTGACCGAGGAGCAGCGCGAGGTGTTGTTGCTGCACTACTGGGAAGGACTCGACTCCGTCGAGGTCGCCTACGCCCTGCGTCGCAGCCGTAGTGCGATCTGGCTGCGCCTGTACCGGGCGCGGCGGGCGTTTCGCGCGGCCTACCTGTCGAGGAGTGGATCGTGGTGAGTCGAGTTCTCGTCAAGTCGTTGATCATCCGGGCGAATCCCGTGCCCACCCCGCCGCCGGATCTGCTGTCCGGCCGGGCCGCCGCCGAACTCGCAGACTTGGTGGGCGAGCAGCAGAGCGCCGAGTTTCGTCCCCAGCCGCCGGCTCCGGGCCGCCGGGGCCCGGTGCTAGCTGTCGCGGTGGCGCTGTCCGTGATCCTGGTCGTCGGTGTGGTGGGCCTCGTGCTGTTCTTCTCGGATGACCGACGGGGCCAGCGAACCCCGGTCGTAACCGACGAGCCGTACTACGCCAGCACCGAAGAGCTGGTCGCCGAAGCGGACCTGATCGTGCGGGGCCGGATCGATGCGACCCACCGGCAGACCATGGACGACCTCCCCGAGATCCGGGCGGAGGTCACCGTGCTGGCTAGCGTCGGGGACACGGTCGCCGTGGGCGACACCATCGACGTGGCCTACGTGATCCGGGGCGCCGCACCGTCTACCGCCGATGTCGCCGAGGGCGGCGAATACGTGCTGCTGCTCAAGGACTGGGGCGACGGCCGCCGCACCCTGGTCAACAGCACCCAGGGTTCCTATACCGTGGCGGAGGGCCGGGCCATCGCGGGCCAACACAACGAGGTGGGCCTCGGCGGCGAGTTACTTGCGGAGCTAGGGCTTGGTGAGTAGGCGATCCTCGAATTCCAAGTGGTCATAAATCCGGTTACCGGCCGGTAGAACCCCAGGTCAACAAGTATCCGCCCCGCGCACGCGGGGGTGTTCCGGCAGCCGCCGAGGGGATCACCGCGATCCGTCAATCCGCCCCGCGCACGCGGGGGTGTTCCCGATGCCGAGAAGGCCAATGATCAAGAGTGGTGATCCGCCCCGCGCACGCGGGGGTGTTCCGACATGGTCACGGACGACACCCGAGGCCGAGCAGACCCGCCCCGCGCACGTCGGGTGCGTTCCCTCCCGGAATGGCCAGCACGCACGAAGAATCCGTGACCCGACGCCACCACACCGCAAACGCCATCGTCTCCACCCATGAACAGGCTGACCGGCGGGCGCGGTTGCTACTGCCGCACCGCCCATGCGGATTTTGCCGTCAAACCAAGGCACAGGGCGCGGGCGGAGAACCCGCCCGCGCCCTGCCTTACTACCTGATCAGCCGCCTGCCTGTTGCCTCGACTGCGCCGCCACCTCGCTGAAGTAGGTGAGCAGCACCTCGAAGTTCTCATCCGAGTCGGTGCGGATCTCGGCCTTGGTGCCGTCGGCGAAGTCAAGCTTGATCTTCCCGCCGCCGGTGAGGAACTTCTTGTGTTCGCCGTCCACGATGTTCTGGTTCAGCACCCACCGGCCATCGTCCCTGGCGAACAGGCCCGCCGCGCCGTTCTCCAGCAGGGTATTGATCCGACCGTTCAGCGCCTGGCCACCCTGTCCCATCATTCCGGAGAGGTTCTGACCAGCGAGCTTGCTCATCTTCACCGGGATCAACAACAGCCCGATGTCGGTGACGAAGGCGTCCCAGGTCTTGCGGAATGCCATGATTCCGGGCGCCACCGACATCAGTTGTGGCTGTCCGTCGTTGGGCCGTTGCTGCGCTGCGGCTTCCGGCGCGGGCAGCCGGACGAAGTCCAAGGGCACGCCCAGCTGTTGCAGTCTGGCGACGAACTGCGGGACCAGCCCGGGGTTCGCGACGGCGGGGCCGACGAGCTCGGCCACGTCGAGCGGGCCATTCGGTCCGATGACCTGTGCCGGACCGCCCCAACGCAACTCGTGGTGGGCGCGGCCCTGGCTGATCAGCGCCGTCACGATGACAGCGCCGAGCAGCCCGGTGAGCAGGTTGCGCACGGCGTCGATCTGCTCGTTCGGGTCGATGCCCTCACGCACCAGCGGCGCGATCAGCCGCACCATCTCGCCGCGACCCACGGCGTTCAGGATCTCGCCCAACGCGCCACTGGGGGCTGCGCCGGATTGGCGGGCCGCTTCGGCGAGCCTTGCGGCGTTCTTCGCGGCCAACTCGGCGCAGCCCAGTCGGGCGATCTCGTCCCAGCCGGCCTTCGGGCCGATCTCGCCCCGGATGTAGAGAACGCCCTCGGCGGCGGGCAGGACCTGGGCCGGGTTCATGATGACCGACCAGCCGGGCCGCTGATCCGGCGCCGCCGGATTGTCGGGCAGATTCTGGATGGCGGCGATCCGCTTGCGGATGGTCGGGTGGCTGTCGTAAACCGAAGAGGACTCCGCGTCCAGCACCTTCGGCTCGTACTCGGCCCTGATCCGCTGGTTCTCCGGGGCGTCCAGGAAGAAGCGGAAGCCCAGCAGGATGTCCGGGGTGCGCTGTGCCAACTGCGGTAGGTTCAGGAAGCGGTCGGCGTAGGCCTCCCAGAACATGTCCATCGTGGCGATCTTGCGCAGCGCCTCGCTCGCGGTGAACCGGCCCGCGGCCGCCACCGAGTAGGCGTCGGCCTGCAACTCCTGGCTACGGGTCGCCGACCGGGAGACCATCAGATACAACCGGGCGTAACCGTTGAGAATCCACCGCGCGGGCCCGGAATCCAGCCTGCCCACGGTGCGCCGCAGGGTCTCGGCGCCCCGATAGGTGATGGCGAGCAGTCGGGTGTGGCCGCCGCCGTAGTGGCCGAGTTCGTGCGCGAGAACGGAACGCAGCTCGGAGACGTTGAGACCGGCGAGCAGCGGCAGGCCGATCATCATGTAGCGGCGTCCGGCTTGCAGACCGAGACCACGCGCATCCTCCTGGACTGCGGCGTTGATCTCCGGAACCAGGATGATCTCGTCCGGCGGTCGGGTCTGGGCGTTGGCGGCGAGCTCGTCCACCAGTTGCCACAGCATCGGCTGTTCCTGCCGGGTGAGCCGGGGACCGTCCGGCGGGGTCAGCCGGGTGCGCAGTGCCTGTACCAGGCCGAATCCGAGGGCGAGCATCAGACCGACGGCGACGATGGCCAGATAGATGCCACCCCGCCCGCCGATGTTGATCCCGGCAATCGTCCCGCCGATACCGAGCGCGAGAACGAAGATGGGGAACAGAATCAATAACAGCACTGCGAGGAATGCGCGTACGGCACCACGCATCTCGGCCTCCTAGAGGAAAGTGGGGTAGCGGCAGCGGTCTCGGGGGATTCCGCTGGTACATCGGTTGTTTGGGCTGCGAACGACTTCTCATCCCCGCTGTCAGACCACCGGAGACGTCTCGCTCGACGTCGACCGGCCTGATCGCGGGCGTTGAGGCTGGTCATTCTGCCCCCGCCTACGTTGCTGAGCGGGCGTTTCGATGAAAAAGAGTCGGCTGAACCTCGGACCGACTCCGTCGTCGATCGACGATTCGCTCACCGATAGTGCCGATAGAGGTGCCGAGCGTGAGCGGTGAAGATATCCCGGCGCGAGGCCGAGTCGGGAAAAGTATTCTCTTGATATCGAGTGAAAACTCGATGTAGCGCGGTGATCGCAATCAATTTAGACGTTCTACAGTGGACTTCCCAAGCGCATTAGCAACTTCAATCGGGGGTTGGACCCCGAAGCAGGGCAGACGGTTCCCCGACCGCCATGATTTCTCGATCAGGCGGCGCTGGCGGGTGCGCCGGGCCCGGCCGACTTCGGGCGTCGGCGGAGCCCGCGTTGCCGGGCGCCGCCCGTGCCGTGGAGATCCTCGGGCCCCGACTGAAGTGGCTGAGAATCCGGCTGACCGCCGATAGAGCGCCAGGTCAAGAAGTGTCTGCCCGCACCCGCAGAGGTACTCCGACCCCGCCCGCAGACCGCCAGGTAACAGTGAGCGACCCGGGGGCACTCACCCCGGACTCAGATCTCCCGAACCACCTTCGCCGGATTCCCGACCGCGACCACATTGGCAGGCAGATCCTTGGTGACCACCGCTCCCGCGCCGACCACGGTGTTGTCCCCGATGGTCACCCCGGCCAACACGATGGCGCCGCCGCCGAGCCATACGTTGTCGCCGATGGTGATCGGCTCGGCGCTCTCGAACTTCTGCCGACGCGGTTCCGGCGCTACGGGGTGGGTGGGGGTGAGGAGTTGCACGTTCGGCCCGATCTGGACGTCGTCGCCGATGGTGATGCGAGCGACGTCCAGCGCGACCAGGCCGAAGTTCGCGAAGCTGCGGGCCCCGATGTGCAGGCCGCTGCCGTAATCGACATACAGCGGGCCCCTGATCACGGTCTCCTCACCGATGGCGCCGAGCAGTTCCTCCAGGATGGCTCGCCCGGCTGCCGCGTCGTGCGGGGCGATCTCGCCGAAGCGGGCGGCCAGCCGGGCGGCGCGGTCGTTGTGCTCGGCGAGTTCGGCGTCGAAGACGTAGGGCTCGCCCGCCAGCATCTTCTCCCGGTTGCTGCGGGTGTCGTCGCCCGCGCCGTGCGCTGCGTCAGTCATGGTCGTCAGCGTAGAGAAATCGATCGACTCGGCCAGCCGAGTCGCGGCTCGCGCCGTCAATCACCTGGCAGGCCGGGAAAACGCCCGTGGGTGAGGGCGATGAGGTCCGCCTGCAATGCGACGTGGTCGGCGTCGCTCAGGACGGCTCCCCAGAGCGGCGCGCTGTTGGTGCCATCGGTCGCGGCGATGATCATTCGGCTGATGGTCTGATCGAGGCCGTCGTCGAGCAGCGCGGTCCGCCATCGCTGCGCATCCCGTTGGGCGAGTTCCTCCAGGCCCGGTTCGAACATCAGGTGCACGGCCAGCGCGATGTGTTCGCGCAGCTCGACGTCGTCGCCGCCGTGCTCGAAGCTCACCCGGATATAGGCCCTGGTCAGCCTGCCCGGGGTGCCCTCCGCTTCTTCGGTCGCCGCCTGTTCGACGTCGTGGCGGAACCGGTCCATCAGGTCGGTGGCGAGCCCGTTGAGGAGTTCCTCCTTGTTGGGGAAGTGGTAGAGCAGGCCGCCCTTGGACACGCCTGCGGCTTCGGCGATGTCCGCGAGCGGCACGCCGGTGCCGTGTCTGCCGATCAAGCGCGTGGCGGCGGCCAGGATCAGTCGTTTCGTCTCGCCCGCCTGGCGGCCTGCGGTGCGTGCCATGGGTAGTCAGTCCTCGCTCGTGTGGTGGCGCCTCAGTGCTCCGTCGACACGGCGGCCTTGTCGTTCGGGATGAGGGTGAAGGCCACGATCGCGGCGACGACCATCACCGCACCCGCGACCAGGGTCGTCGTCTGCATCGCGGACATGAACGCCTCCTGTGCTGCTGTCAACGCCGAACTGCCGGGTTCCAGGATCGCGGTCGCCGATGCCAGGGAATCCTCGGCCCGCGCCGCGACCTCGCCCGCCACCTCGGTGGGCAGGTCGAGATTGCCTCGGTAGAGCACGGTGATCACCGATCCTAGGACCGCGATCCCCAGGGCCACCCCGAGCTCGTAGGCGGTCTCGGCCACCGACGCCGCCGCGCCCGCCTTGGTCGGCCGCACCGAGGAGACCACGGCGTCGACGCTCAGGGTCTCGGCGATGCCGATGCCCAGACCCAGCGGGATCATCGGCAGCAGCACCCAGATCAGCTCTTCGCTGCCCTCCAACGCGGCCAGCAGGCCGAGCCCGGCCGCGCCGATCAGCAGGGCGGTCGCGATGGCTCGTCCCCGTCCGAGCCGGGTGAGCAGGAACCCGACCGCCGCCACCGCGGCCATCGCGGAGAGCGCGGCGGGCAGCTGCGCCACCCCGGCCTCCAACGGGCCAAGACCACGGGCGAGCTGGAGGTACTGGGAGAAGAAGAACAGCACCCCGCTGAGGGCGAAGACGGAGATGAAGTTGACCAGCACCGCCCCGCTGAACGCGGGATTGCGGAACAGCTCCACGTCGATCATCGGTGCCGCCACCCGGCGCTGCCGATGCACGAACAGCACCGCACCCACCACGCTGGCCACGATCGCGGCGACGACGCCGAGACCGAAGGAACCGCTGGTGAGCTGCTTGATCGTGTAGACGAACGGGATGATCGCCAGCATCGACAGGCCGCTGGAGATCAGGTCGAAGCGACCGGGATTCGGGTTGCGTGACTCCGGCAGCAACCAGCCGCCGACGACGAGCACGAGCAGCATCACCGGCAGATTGATCAAGAACACCGAGCCCCACCAGAAGCGCTCCAGCAGCGCGCCGCCCACCAGCGGGCCGAGGGCGATGCCGCTCGCGGCCGCCGCCGACCAGATCGCGACCGCCCTGGTGCGCTCGATCGGCTCGGTGAAGATGTTCCGGATCAGCGACAGCGTCGAGGGCATGATCGTCGCCCCCGCCACGCCCAGCAGCAGGCGGGCCACGATCAGCACTTCCGAGGACGGCGCGAACGCGGCCAGCACCGAGGCCGCGCCGAACGCGGTCGCGCCGATCAGCAGCAGCCGTTTGCGGCCGATCCGGTCGGCCAGGTTGCCCATGGTCACCAGCAGGCCCGCCAGGACCAGCGAGTAGACGTCGCCGATCCACAGCACCTGCGTCGCGGTCGGCGACAACTCCGCCGTCAGCGACGGCACCGCCAGGTACAGCACGGTCGCATCGATCGCCAACAGCAACACGGCGCCGACCAGCACCGCCAGCGATGCCCAGCGGCGTGCCGGGCTCAGTACTTCACTCAACGTGGTCTCCTCGGGAAAAACTGAACCGTCCAGCCGGTACAGTTCTACGACCGAACGGTACGGCAAATGCGGGGATCGGGTGGTCGTCGGTCAGCCAGCGCGGTCGTCGGCGCTGCGGACGAGCGTGGCCAGCAGGTCGGCGAACCGGCTCAGGGCTTCGCGTGCGGCGTGGTTGTCGCGGTGTGCCAGCCAGGACCACGCGACGCCGTTGAGCGTGGCGAGGGTCAGTTCGGCGAGCAGTCGTTCCTCGTGCAGCAGGGTCAACGACGCCTCGTCCCGGAGTCGCCTGATGTAGCCGATGGCCCGCTCCAGGCCCGCGAGGTGCTGCTGCCGGGGAAGCTCTTGGAGTTCTGGGTCACGCAGCACGAAACTGCCGAGGTCGTAGAGCACCAGCTGGCTGTCGGGATCGGCCTCGATTTGCGACCAGAACGCGAGCAGCAGCGTCCGGATGTTCTCGGCGGGGCTGGTCTCGGCCGAGATCCGAGGCCAGGCCGCGGCCAGGTCGATCTCGATGTCGCTGGCGAGGACTGCGGCGTAGAGCTCCTTCTTGGAGTGGAAGCAGTAGTGGAAGGCGCCGTGCGGCATGCCTGCCTCGGTGCAGATCGCGCGGGTGGTCGCGGCGGCGATCCCGTCCCGTTTCATCACGCGCAGTGCCGCGCCGACGAGCTGGCGGCGGCGCTCATCGGCGCTGATCTGCTTCCGAGGGGCCTGCGTCGTCGCGTCGCTCATGTCCGCATCCTAGCCATTGGCCACGAGACTGGGTCAGATGACTTGGCCAGTTGACCTAACCGGTTGGCCAAGTTAGTTTGAGAGTGGGATCACGCCGGTTGCCGAGCCCGAGCCGGACATGCGAATCGGGCAGATCCGGGGCACGTCGATCACCGGCGCCCCGCCCGATCTTTGGAACAGGGAGGCCATTCCATGACCTCGCAGCTCGCCGAGGACAGTCCCCGAATCCCCGGGCCCGCGCCGCTGCCGGTGCTGGGCAACCTGCTGGAGATGCTCCGCGCCCCGCAGGAGACCTCGATCGAACTGACGGCGGACTATCACGCCCGGTACGGCGGGATCTTCGCGCTCGACATCGTCGGCAACCGGCAGATCTTCGCCTCCGACCATCGCCTCGTCGCCGAGATGTGCTCGAGCCCGCTGTGGTCGAAGTCGGTCCACGACGCCCTGGAACAGATCCGGGACTTCGGCGGCGACGGCCTGTTCACCGCGTACTCCGAGGAACCGAACTGGGGACGGGCGCACCGCCTGTTGATGCCCGCCTTCGGCACCATGGCGATGAAGGACTACTTCCCGCAGATGCTCGACATCGCCGAGCAGCTGATGGTGCGCTGGCAGCGGTTCGGCTCGGACCACACCATCGACGTCGCCGAGGACATGACGCGGCTGACCCTCGACACGATCGCGCTGTGCGCGTTCAACGTCCGCTTCAACTCCTTCTACTCCGAGAAGCCGCACCCGTTCGTCGGCGCGATGGTGCGGTCGCTCGTCGAGGCGGGCGCCCGCCCGGAGCGGTTGCCCGGTGTGCAGCCCTTCCTCGTCGGCACGAACCGGCAGTACCGCACCGACATCGCCGCGATGCAGCGGATCACCGACGACATCGTGGCCACCCGCAATGGTCTTCCTGCCGAGGATCAGCCCGACGACCTGCTGCAACGGATGCTGACCGCCGCCGATCCGCTCACCGGCGAGAAGCTGTCCGAGGAGAACATCCGGCACCAGCTGGTGACCTTCCTCGTCGCCGGGCACGAGACGACGTCCGGCCTGCTGTCCTTCGCCACCCACCAGCTGCTGGCCAACCCCGACGTCCTGGCCAGGGCCCGCGAGGTGGTCGACGAGGTGCTGGGGAACCGGACTCCGAGGTTCGAGGACCTCGCCGACCTCGGCTACCTCGGGCAGATCCTGCGCGAGACGCTGCGCCTGCACCCCACGGCCCCGGCCTTCGCGCTCACCCCGAGCGAGCCCACCACCCTCGGCGGCCACCGGATCACCCCGGACGACAGCGTCATGGTGATCCTGCCGGTTTTGCACCAGGACCCCGAGGTCTGGCCGCAACCGCAGCGCTTCGACCCCGACCGGTTCGCCCCGGACCGGATGGACCGGATCCCCGAATACGCCTGGATGCCCTTCGGTCACGGCGCCCGCGCCTGCATCGGCAGGCCCTTCGCGTTGCAGGAGGCCACCCTGGTGCTCGCGATGATGCTGCAACGCTTCGACATCGCCCTGGCCGATCCCGACTACCGGATGACGATCAGCGAGACGCTGACCATCAAGCCCAAGGACCTCACCATCAAGGCCCGCGCCCGCAGCGCAGCACCGCAACCCCGATCCGAGCCCGCCACAGCCGCCCCGCACGCCCCGACCGCCGCCGAGGTGCGTCCCTCGCACGGCACCCCGATGCTGGTGCTCTTCGGTTCCAACGGCGGCAGCAGCGAGAGCCTGGCCCGCACCATCGCAGGCGACGGCCACGCGCGCGGCTGGAACACCGAGGTCGCGCCGCTGGACGACCACGCGGGCACCCTGCCCACCGAGGGGCCGGTGGTGATCGTGACCTCCTCGTACAACGGCACCCCGCCCGACAACGCGCGCCGCTTCGTCGACTGGCTCACCGAATCCGAGCCGGAGTTGACCGGCGTCGACTACCTCGTGCTGGGCTGCGGCAGTCTCGACTGGGCCGCTACCTACCAGCGCATCCCCACCCGCATCGACGAGGCGATGGCCGCCGCCGGGGCCAACCGAATCCGCGAGCGCGGCGTCACGGACGCACGCACCGACTTCTTCGGCGACTGGGAACGCTGGTACCGACCGCTGTGGAGCGAACTGGCCGCCCGATACGGCGTGGCCGACACCGCCCCCACCGGCCCGCGCTACCGGATCACCCCCACCAACGCGCCGAGGCCCGAGCGGACCGACGCCACGGCGGTGGTGGTGCAGAACCGTGAGCTGACCACCGGAACCCGCTCCAAGCGTCACCTCGAACTGCGGCTACCGGAGGGACGGACCTACCGCACCGGCGACTACCTCTCGGTGCTGCCGCAGAACCATCCCGAGCTGGTGACGCGCATGCTCACGCGGTTGGGCATCGACCCGGAGCACCTGGTGTCGATCGCGTCCGACGCGCCCAACGGCCGCATCCCCGTCGGACTGCCGATCCGCGTCGACGACCTGCTGACCCGACACACCGATCTCTCCGCCCCCGCGACCCCCGGTGTCATCGCCGCACTCGCCGAGACCACCCGCTGCACCCCGGAACGTCGGGAACTCACCGAGCTCGCGAACCAGGCGGAATCCGGCGAGCGACGGCCCTCACTGCTGCACCTGTTGGAGCGGTTCGCCTCCTGCCCGGTCGACCTCGCCTGGGTGCTGGAACGGCTCCCCGAACCCCGAGCCCGCCAGTACTCGATCAGCTCGGCCGCCGAGGTGCAGACCGAGGTCGCCCTGACCGTCTCCGTCGTCGAGGGCCCGGATCGCGCAGGCAGCGGCACCTATCGCGGCGCGGCCTCCAGCTACCTCCAGCGCACCCACCCCGGCGACCGGCTCACCGTGGCGCTCGCCGCGCCGCAGGAGGAGTTCCGACCGCCCGCCGACAACTCGGTGCCCGTCGTCATGATCGCCGCAGGCTCCGGGATCGCACCCTTCCGCGCCTTCATCGCCGCCCGCCGGGCACGCGCCGAGAAGGGCGAGCCGCACGGCGCTAACCTGCTGTTCTTCGGCTGCCGACACCCCGACTCGGACGACCTGTACGCCGAGGAGTTCGCGCCGCTCGTGGCTGCCGGAACGCTGCAAGTCCACCGGGCGTTCTCCCGCCGACCCGACGGCGACGTGCACTACGTCCAACACCGCCTGTGGGCCGAACGCCGCAGCGTCCTCGACCTAGTCGAGCAGGGCGCCCACCTCTACGTCTGCGGCGATGTCACCGGCATGGGCCCCGCCGTCGAGGAATGCCTGCGCCGTATCGGCCCGGACGAGGACTGGCTCGACCGGCTCCGCGCGGCGGGCAGATACGCGACGGATCTCTTCTAGCTCCATCCGCGGGCCCCGATCACAACCGCAGGAAAGACGGGAGGCGGGAGCGGCCACCCCCATGGCCGCCCCCACCTTCCCAAGCCATCGACGGTCCCCAGCCTGTCGACGGCCCCGACCCGCTCGTGCGGCTAGCGGCGGGTGGTCAGGAACTCGGTGGTGCGCAACGCCCGCGAGGAGATCCGGACATCGCCGATCCAGCCGTAGAAACCGTGGCTGTACTCCTCGGCGAACTGGGTGCCGCCGATGACGAAGGGCTTGCCCAAGGTCGTGATGCCCTTCGACCGCTGGGTGGGATTGCGGGCGATCTTCGAACCGTCCACATAGACCACGGTCTGCCGTCCGTCGTTGACGACCGCCAGGTGCATCCACCGCCCCATCGGCAGGGCGTGACTCCACGAGGTCGGGTCGGCGTCCCGATCGTTGGGGTAGACGACGTACTGCAAGAACCGCTCCCCGGACAGGTTCAGGCTGCACGTCGGCTCGTCCTGCGACCAACCGCTGGTCTTGCCCGCATCCCCCGCGCGGCCCTCCCAGCTCAGCAGTCCCATGAAGGAGTGGTCGCCCACCATCGGATCGGGCAGCTTGGCGAACAGTTCGATCGTGTAGCCCGATTCGAAGGTCATGCTGTTGATCGGCGCCTCGGTCACGGCCCGCAGCAGGGCACCCCGGTTCGGGTCCTTCGCGCCGTCGAATCGCAGGCTCGCGTGCGCGGGCTGGTCGACGTGGTGGTCGGCGGAGAAGGTCAGCACGTCGGCGGGCCCGTTGTGCAGGCGGGTGGCCACCAGATCGTTGCCGTTGCCGGTGAGGTCGCGGGCCACGGTGCCCTCGTTGACGGCGTTCCCGTCGGCGCCGGTCTCGCCAAGACCGGACTCGTCGAAACGCCAGTAGGCGACCGTGCCCCGGCCCACCACCTCGTCGGCAGGCCGCGCGGCGGGCGGGGTCACCCCGGAGAAGCCTGCGAAGCGCTTCTCGAAGTCGATGGCCACGCTGAACCGGTCGACCTCGCCGGTGCGCTCGACGTTCTCGGCCTCCAGCGGGCTGCGGTCCTCGCGGTCGATGCCCAGCAACCACGGCGAGAACGTCTCGACGTCGATGACACCCCGCACCAGGTCGAAGGAGTAGTACCGCAGCGTCGCTGCGCCGCCGTAGTACATGTCCTGGTAGTTCGCGATGTGAACGTGCACATCGTTGCCCGCCGCGTTCTGCAGGACGGTGCGACCCGACGGCCAGTAATGCCCGTTGAGGGTCAGGAAGATCTGGTCGTGGTCGTTGATCAGCCCGTCCCACAGCCGCCTGCCGTGCTCGGACAGCTGCGCGATGCCGTCGTCGCTGGCGAAGGCGAGATCGTGGGTGGTGAGGATGGTGGGCAGCGTCGGGTGCTCGGCAAGCACACCTCGGGCCCAGTCCAAACCGGTGTCGGAGATCCGCCAGTCCAGCGCCAGCAGTAACCAGTCCCGGTCGCCCGCCCGCAGCACGTGGGCGCTGTTGTAGCCGCCGGGGGAGGAGCCGAGGTAGGTCGAGCTGCGGCGGAAGCGGTCCGGCCCGAACGCCGCCAGGTAGGGGCTGTCGCCGCGTTGGTCGTCGGTGCTGCCGTCCACGTCGTGGTTACCGGCCAGCACGCTGTAGGGCAGTTTGCGGTCCAGGAACCGGAAGGCGCGCTCGGCCAGGTCGATCTCGTGTTGGCTGCCGTGCTCGGTGACGTCGCCGAGGTGCGCCAGGAAGACGATGTCCTCCTCGCGGCGCCGGTCGACCACATGGCGGAAGGCGTCCCGCAGCGGCGTCGGGTCCGAGCTGTCCTCATCGAAGAGGTACTGGGTGTCGGGCAGCACCGCGATGACGAACCGAGTGCTCTCCAGATCGGCGCCGCGACCCGCCGAGGCGGTCGATGCCTCGTCTTGGGCGTGAGCCGCCGGGGCGGTGACGGCGGGCAGGCTCGCGGCGGCGCCGATCACCGGCACGGCGGCAGCGGCATGCAACAGGGTCCGACGTCCCAGGGCGGGCCCGCCCGCCGCCTGCGTGGCCTCGGCAGGCGAAGCGGCTGCCTCGGCGGGGTCGCGGTCGGTGCGGCGCGGGTCGTCCATCTGCGGTCTCCCTGGGTCGGTACGGGCGTTCGCACTCTGTCGAACCCGGATGGCCTGCAGATGGACCGGGCACGAACACTCGTTGCCCCCTGCCGGAAGTGTTCGTCCACACCCCGCGCCGCCGACCTCGGCCTCGACGAAACCGCAGCTTCGCCTCGGCGCAGGTAATTTATGCGTGCTCCGTCGAAGCGGTACATCGCTCGATTCGGCGGTTGCGTTGCCTGGCACGCCGGGTCCTACCGCGCGACGGCCATCCCGAACGGCACCGGCCCCAACGCCCCGACCAGACTGCGGACCATCAGTAGGAACGCCTCCCGGCCCAGGGCGGTATGCACCCCGCCGAGATCGATGATGACCTGATGCCCGGCGGCGTGCAGGGGCCCCGCCAGTGCCGTGGCCACGGTGCCGGAGCCGAGGATCGTGATCGTTGTCATGGCCGGTTCGCTCCTTGATCGGGAAGGGATCGCTGCGCACCGAAGTTATGCAGAGCTAGGCCTCGCCGGGAGTACGCACTTCAAGGTGGCCAGCGCACTCGGAGGAATGCCATGACCACTCGCACCGCAGCGCAAGCCCACACGGCGGCCCGCATCGCCCACCGGGAGCACTGTGTCCGCTGCCCGACCAATCGGATGCTCGACCGCATCGGTGAGAAGTGGGTTGCGCTGATCATCAAGGAACTGTCCGGCGGGCTTCGACGCTATGGCGAGCTGGGTAGGGCGATTCCCGGGGCCAGTCAGAAGATGCTGACGCAGGCACTGCGGAACCTGGAGCGAGACGGCCTGCTCACCCGCACGGTCACGCCCGAGGTGCCCGCCAGGGTGGACTACGAACTGACCGCGCTGGGCCACAGCCTGCTGCCGGTCATCCAGGCCGTGGCGCAGTGGGCCGACCAACACATCGAACAGATCGACAGCGCCCGTGCGGCGCACGATGCCCGAGGCCGCTGAAGCCGATGCACCACGCCTACGTGCGGAATACTCGATCGAGCACCGGCTCGCGGACGCCGATGACTACTGTCTACAACAGAGCCAGCGAGGCGCCGCGCCGTGCACTGTAGACAGACCGCGCGGGGCCAGCGGCCGCGTGATCTCGGGATGGACCCCTCAATTCCGTCCGGGGAGACACCGGCCACGGCTCGACGAGTTCTGCACTGCCTGGTGCCCGCCTGAGGAGACCCCGAACATGCCCTTCGCCGACGAACTGATCGGCTCCAACACCGTGCAGGTCCTCACCGAGGCCATTGAGACCGCAGCGCCGGACGCGCCGCTGATCGGGCTGCGGGCCGCCGAGGCCCAGCTGGGCCCGCTGTCGTTGCGGGAGCGCAGTGACCTGCTGCGGTATGCGTTATTGGCCGACCTGCCGGGGGACTACGACTCCTTCGCGGCCACGATCCGCCGGGCGCGGGACGAGGCGACCCAGTTCAGCGGTTGGCTTATCTGGCCGGTCACCAGCGCCGTCGCGGCCAAGGCCATCGACGAGGGCAGCGCCGAGGCCTTCGACGACGCGCTGAACCTGCTGGGCGAGCTGACCTCGCTGCTCAGCTCCGAGTTCGCCATCCGGGCCCTGCTCAACCACGATCTCGACCGGGCGATGGCCAAGATCTATCACTGGGCGGGCTCCTCGGACGTCGACCTGCGGCGGCTCGCCTCGGAGGGCACCCGGCCGTTTCTGCCGTGGGCGGTGCGGGTGCCCGCGATCCTGGCGGAACCGCAGACGACCCTGCCGATCCTCGACGCGCTCTACCGGGACGAGGCCGAATACGTCCGCCGGTCGGTGGCCAACCATCTCAACGACCTGAGCCGACAGGAACCGGAACTCGTGGTGGCCACGGCGACGGCCTGGCTGGCCGAGCCCGACGCCAACACCGTGCACGTCGTCCGGCACGGCCTGCGCAGCCTCATCAAGAAGGGGCACCCGGAGGCGTTGAGCCTGCTGGGCTTCACCCCGGCCCGGCTGGAGGTGACGGGGCCGATCCCGGCCACCGATTCCGTCACCATCGGCGAGACGTTGACCTTCACCGCCTCGGTCCGCAACCTCGACACCGAACCCGCGCAGCTGGCGATCGACTACATCGTGCATCACCAGAAGGCGAGCGGCGTGCAGACCGGCAAGACCTTCAAACTCACCACGAAGACCCTCGAACCGGGCGAGACCTACGACATCACCCGTGAGCACTCCTTCAAGGTGATCACCACCCGTAGGTACCACCCCGGTGCCCACGCCGTGGAACTCCAGATCAACGGGATCTCCTCCGGTCGCGCCGAATTCACACTGTTGGCCGAGGACTAGAGCGACGCCGCGTCAGCCATGCAGCGGCAGGCCCTTCAATGCCTTGTCGACGGCGTTGCGCCCGCCATAGACGGCGAGCCCGGCCAACGCCAGCTTCTCGGTGGGCATCGTGCGGACTGCCGCTCGGTTCTCGGCGTCGGTGGACATGGCGAACAGCTCCTCGGGGTAGATCGCCACCGCCAACTCACGGGTCACCGCCTTCTCCCGTGCCTTGCGCAGGCCCTCGGCTTCGGCGGCGTGCACCACGATCGGTTGGCCGAACATCGGTAGGTACGAGACATCGGACGCGTCGAGATAGTCCTCGCCGATGGTCTCCGGGAACCGGGCGGCGATCCCGCTGACCAGGAATGCGGTCACGTTGAGCCGCTGCCAGGCGGCCAGATCGTCCCGGACGACGACGGCGATCTTCGTTCGGTTCTGCATGTCGGGCAGCCTCGCCCCGTGCGGGCGCGCGCGTCTTGAACGCTGGTGCGGCAGGCGGTTCGCAGGCGTGGGCATCATGGACGAGGTGAGGGGCGCAACGAGCGGTGAGTGGTCCCGGTACTGGCGGGCTCCGGACCTGGGCGTGGAGGCCATACACGCCCACTTCGAACGGCACACCTATCACCGACACACCCACGACGCCTACTCGTTCGGCCTGACCGAGGCCGGCTCCCAGGCGTTCACCTGCCGGGGCGCCGCGCGGACCAGTGGGGTGGGCATGGTGATGGCGTTCAACCCCGATGAGCCGCACGACGGACACGCCGCCGAAGCCCACGGCTTCACCTACCGGATGGTCTATCTCGAACCGAAGCTGATCGAGAACGTGATCGCCGACAGCGGAGCCGAACAGGCAGGGCTGCCGTTGTTCATCGAACCCGTCGTCCACGACCCGTTGCTGTTCCGCGCCCTGTTCCGCCTGCATCGACTGCTGGATGCGGGCAGCGCCTTGGAACGCGGCGAGGCCCTCGACTCGACGGTGCGTGCCCTGGTCCGCCGGGCCTCGGTGCGCCCGCCGCGCGTGGCAGGGGAATACGGCGGACCGTCGGGCGTCGACCGGGTGCGGCAACTGCTGCACGCCTCCTATGCCGAGGATCTGCGGGTCGAGGACCTCGCCGAGGTCGCGGGGTGCAGCCGTTACGCCCTGCACCGAGGGTTCATGCGGACCACCGGTTTGGCGCTGGGCGACTATCAGCGACAGCTGCGGTTGCGCGCGGCCCGCCGACTCCTCGCCGAGGGCACGCCACCCGCAGCGGCTGCCACGGCGGTGGGTTTCGCCGATCAGAGTCACCTGACCCGCTGGTTCGGTCGTTATTACGGCATCACCCCGGCCGTCTACCGTTCCGCCGCCGCGCACGGTTGACCCGAGGCCGGCCGACTTCGGCCTGCTGGCCTGGCTCGATTCACCAACACGGGACGGCGGATCCTGCGGCATCGATTGATATCGCGTGGGGGACCGGTTCGGGCGAGGCCGGTTCGCGGCTTCATCGACCACATGCAGTTGAAAATGTGGATCACACTGACTACCCCGGATGGCCTGTGCCGCAGGGCATCGGGCCCGTCGACCGCCGGCGCCGGGCCACCCCGGAGCGCCGCAGGTGCTAGAACGGACCGCAGTTCTCGTGTGGTTTGGCAAGGCGAAAGGCGGATCATGGCGCGTCAGCGGGTGCGGCTCAGTGCGGCGACGGGTTTCCTCGACAACATCAAGCAGGGATGGTCGGCGCAGTCCACCCAACCCGATCTACCCGCCGGGGCCGCGGCAGCGGCGGCGGAACACCGACGCAGGCTGGTCGCGGAGCTGCCCGGTAGACGGATCGCGGTGGCCTCGGGCCGCGCGCCGGTTCGGGCCAACGACACCTATCACGACTTCCGGCCCGACAGCGACTTCGTCTGGCTGACCGGCTGCAATGCCGAGGGCGCGGTGTTGGTCATCACCCCGACCGCCGATGGCCACGACGCGGTGCTCTACCTGGCGGAACCGGCGGGCCCGGAACTCGCCGACTTCTTCGCCGATCCGCATCACGGCGCGCTATGGAACGGCCCGCAGCCCGGCCTGGCCGAGTGGAGCGAGGCCCTCGGGCTGACCTGCCTGCCGCTGGAGCGGCTTGCCGATTCCTTGCGCGGCATGACCCCGCCCACCATGGTCGTCACCGGGGTCGATCCGCTGCTCGACGCGGTGGGCGACGGCCGGGGCGGCGCGGGCGAGGTCCGGCGGGTCTGCTCGGAGTTGCGCCGGATCAAGGACGATTGGGAGATCGGCCAGCTGCGCGAGGCCGTCGACGCCACCATCGGCGCCTTCGGTGATGTGGCCGCCGCGCTGCCCGCAGCGATCGAGGGCGGCGGCGAACGCTGGTTGCAGGGCACCTTCGACCGGGTGGCGCGCAGCGCGGGCAACGGCCCCGGTTACGCGACGATCGTCGCCTCCGGACCGAACGCCCCGGTGCTGCACTGGGTGCGCTGCGACGGGCCGGTGCGGCCCGATCACCTCGTGTTGCTGGACGCCGGAGTCGAGGTGAAATCCTGCTACACCGCCGACGTGACCAGGACTTTCCCGGCCTCGGGCACTTTCTCCGCCGCACAGCGTCAGGTGTACGACCTGGTGACCGCCGCGCACCTGGCGGCGATCGAGGAGGTCCGGCCCGGCCGGGATTACCTGGCCTTCCACGACACGGCCCTGCGGGTGCTGGCCGAGGGCCTGCACGACTGGGGCCTGCTGCCGGTGTCGGTGGATGAGGCGATGGACCCGAACGGCCAGCAGCATCGGCGGTTCATCGTCTGCGGCATCGGCCACTACCTGGGCATCGACGTGCACGACTCCCCGCATGCCTCGGCGGCGGCGTATCACGGGGGCACGCTGGAGGAGCGCATGGTGTTGACCGTCGAACCCGGCCTGTACTTCCACCCGAACGACGAGACCGTGCCGCCGGAGCTGCGCGGCATCGGCGTCCGCACCGAGGACGACCTGTTGGTCACCTCGGGAGCACCCGAGGTGCTGTCCTCGGAGCTGCCGATCCACTCGGCCGACATCGAGCGGTGGGTGCGGGACCACCAGAGCTGAGCGTGCAGGGTGTGGGCCGACGGGTGAATCTCTCGTCGGCCCACCGTCGTCTTCGGGGCCGGTGACCGGGTCGGCGGCCTGCCAGCGGGCAAATAGCAGGACGTTTGATGATCGGTCAAGGATTCGGACCCGAGCGAATGAGCGGTTCAACCCATTCGGCCGCATACTTAGCAAGGCCATTCTTCGGCTGTCAATAGTTGATTCGTTGACTGAGGTGGCGGCGGGTGACTTCTCTTCATCCGGGATCCGACGTGTGGTAGATGTCGGTTCGTCGCAATTCAATCAAGTGGCGAACTAAATGTGAACGGTTAGTCCGGTTTGAGCTCTTTTGGGTGAACCTGATGTTTGCTTCGCCACGCAACTGTTTTATCCGCCAGACTGTCCGCTGTTCGATCCTGATTGCGAAGAACGGAGAACGACTATGTCCCACTGTGTTTCCCGTATCGCTGTAGGTGCCGTCGTGGCCAGTGCCGCCCTCGCCGTCATTTCGGCGGTTCCCGCGCAGGCCGAGGACTCGGTGGCGGGCCGCGCCGACTATTCGGGACGTGACGTGATGGTGAACATGGACGAGTTCTTGGACGGCGATAATTCTTATGGGGACAATTCTTTCGTCATCAAGGTCCCGATCAGCATCATCGTCTCGCACTACGAGAACTCGCCGGTCTGGGGCCACTATGGCCACGGTCCCGAGTATTCCGGCCTGCTCGGTGGGTGACGGTGGCGTGGTCGGGTATCGAATGACTTTCTCGGCCGCTTTCCGCTTAATCTGATTTAGCAGCGCCGCCAGATCCGGGAATCCTTCGGTACTGGCGGCGCTTTATCGGTTGGGTTCGAAGTCAGTGTCCCGCGCTGAGTTCTCCGGTGAGTTTTCCGTGGATCCGGGCGCTCGGCGGATTGAGCCCGGTGATCTCGACGCTCTTGCCGCGCTTCGCGTACTTCGTCTCGATCGCGTCGAGCGCGGCGACCGAGGACGCATCCCAGATGTGCGCCGCGCCGAGGTCGATGACGACGTTCGGCGGGTCACCCGCGTAGTCGAACTGGCCGACTAGGTCGTTGGAGGACGCGAAGAACAGTTCGCCGGTGACCCGGTAGACGACGGTCGTGCCATCGGGGTCGACGACGGCGGTGACCTCCGCGAGGTGCGCGACCCGGTTGGCGAAGATGACCATCGCGGTGATCGTGCCTGCGACGACACCGACCGCGAGGTTGTGGGTGAGCACCACGCAGGCCACGGTGATCAGCATGACCGCGAGCTCGCCGAGGGGCATTCGGCGCAGAGTCTTCGGTGCGATCGAGTGCCAATCGAAGGTCGCGAAGGACACCATGACCATGACGGCGACCAGCGCGGCCATCGGAATGTCGGAGACGATCGGCCCGAACACGATGCACAGCACCATGAGGAACGCGCCCGCGAGGAAGGTCGACAGCCGGGTGCGGGCGCCGGAGACCTTCACGTTGATCATGGTCTGGCCGATCATCGCGCAGCCGCCCATCCCGCCGAAGAAGCCGGTGACGATATTGGCGATGCCCTGGCCGATCGACTCGCGGGTCTTGGAGGAATGGGTGTCGGTGATGTCGTCGACCAGCTTGGCGGTCATCAACGATTCCATCAGCCCGACCAGCGCCATCGCGAACGCGTAGGGCGCGATGATGGTCAGGGTGTCCAGGGTGAAGGGAACGTCGGGCAGCCCCAGCGTCGGCAGCGCGGACGGCAGCTCGCCCTTGTCGCCGACCGTCGGCACGGCGAGGCCCGCGCCGAGGGTGATGACGGTCAACACCACGATCGAGACCAGTGGCGCGGGCACCACGGTGGTGATCTTCGGCAACAGCACCATCATCGTCAGCCCGCCGAGCAACAACGGGTAGGCGACCCACGGCACGTCCTGCATCTCCGGCACCTGGGCCAGGAAGATCAGGATCGCGAGGGAGTTGACGAAGCCGACCATCACCGAGCGCGGGATGAAGCGCATCAGCTTGGCCACGCCGAGCGCGCCGAAGACGATCTGGAAGACACCGGCGAGGATGACCGCGGCGACCAGGTAGCCCAGGCCGTGGTTGAAGTTCAACGGGGCGATGACCAGGGCGACGGCGCCGGTCGCGGCGGAGATCATGGCGCGACGGCCGCCGACCACGGAGATCACCACGGCCATGGTGAACGAGGCGAACAACCCGATGGCGGGGTCGACTCCGGCGATGATGGAGAACGAGATGGCCTCGGGGATCAGCGCCAGCGCGACGACGAGCCCGCCGAGGATCTCGGTGCGCCAGACCTTGGGGTCGCGCAGCCAATCGGGGGCCAGGGCGCGCAGCCGGGCGCGCGGCGACACGGCGGAACCGGGGGAGGACACGGGAAGCGGTTACCTGTCGTACTCGGGCCCGCCCTTGCGGGACGGGCGATGCGGCGCGCGGTGCCGGTGCGGCACGCCGCGCGAACGGCCCCGACAGAGCCGGAACCGCAGAATGGGACGTCGGATGCGGGCGCTACCTGCGCCCAGACTCAGCTCCGGGATGGGCGTCACGGCGGCCAGGCGGTGACGCCGAGCATCCTGGGATCGCGCACACTGGCTCCTGCGGGGATCGACGATTCACCGGAGGCGACGCCGACCCCGACACGATGGCGCGATGGCGGAGAGCCACTCGCGATCGGCAACTCTACCCTGACGTAAGGGTAGAGTTCATCGGGGTGGCGGACATCCCATCGGACGGCGGCGAACGGGGTCACCAGGAGTGGGCGACGAGCACATGCAGATCGGCGAGGTCGCGGCGCGCACCGAGCTGTCGCTGCGCACGATCCGGCACTACGAGGAGACCGGCCTGGTCGTCCCGTCGGCTCGTTCCCAGGGCGGTTTCCGCCTCTACACCGAGGCCGATGTCGCGCGCCTGATGGTGATCCGCCGGATGAAACCGCTGGGCTTCAGCCTCGACGAGATGCGCGACCTGCTGGAGAGCACCGACCGCCTCGACAGCGGCACCGTCTCCGACGCCGAGGAACGCGAGATCCTGCTGGAGCGCATCCGCGTCTATGAACGAGCCGCCGTCGAGCAGATCGACAAACTGCGCATCCAGTTGAGCCGCGCCGAGGACTTCGCCCAGACCTTGCGCATCCGGTTGGCGGGGGATTCCGCCGATCGTTGAAGGTCGTCGGAGTCCTGCCAGGTCGGGAGATCGCGGTGTTTCCATAGTGGACGGACATCGGGGCGGCTAGCCCGATTCGGTGCGCTCAGCCGAAGACAGGCCCCACCGAACCGACCTGATACTTCTTCACGTCGTCGTTGAGTACCGCAGGCATCGGCTCCGGGGGATTGGCGGTCGCCTGATGTGCGGCAAGGTGTTCTTCGGACTCCCAGATCTCAAGAAGATTGATGCGTCCGGGCTCGACGGGATCGGCGGCCATCACGAAATCGACGCAGCCCGGCTTTGCTCTGGAGCGGACGAGGAACTCCGAGGTTCTCGCGAGGTATGCGTCCCGGTCCTCGGGTGCGACCTGCAGCATGCCCGAGATGATCAGCATCGACGGCGACCTTTCCGTAGTCACGATCCGGTGGTGGCTCCGCCCTCGCATCGAACCGCGCAGAAAACGCAGATCGTGTTGTTCGAGGCTGCCGGAATTGACGATAAGTGGACTCACCGACAAGTCAGGTGCAGCCTCGGCTGCGCCGAGGTTCTCGCGTAGCCCTGGTCACCTTGGTGGCCAGTTTCGGAGGGCGGCGTCGGCGACTCGCTGGAGGTCCTCGCGACTCGCGCCGCCGGTCGCCTGCACGGCCATACCGTTGGAGATCGTCACGAGGTAGCGGGCGATGAGTGTCGGATCGGCTTCGGAGGGTAGGTCGCCGTCGTCGACGGCCCGCTGAAATCGCTTGCGCAGGTGCTCTTGGCCCCGGGTGCGCCATTCGGACGAGGCCTCGCGCGCGGCCTGCCCGGTCTCGCCGACGGCGAGTGCGCCCTGGACACCTAGGCAGCCGCTGGGGCATCCCGGTTGTGTGTTGGCTTCGACCGCCCCGGTGAGGAACAGGGTGGCCACTTCATGCGCGGTAGGCGCCTCCAGCGCTTCGCAGATATAGGAGCCGCGACCCTCCGTGTAGCGCTGGAGCGCCTTCCGGTAGAGCTCCTCTTTGTTTCCGAAGGCGGCGTACATGCTCTTGCGAGAGATGCCCATGCCCTCGGTCAGAGCGGTGAGACTCGCTCCCTCGTAGCCATGTTCCACGAAGACGCCCACCGCCTTCTCCAGTGCCGCCTCGGCGTCGAACGCCCGTGGTCGACCGATCTGTGCCTTGTCCACGGCCA
Organism: Actinoalloteichus hymeniacidonis; assembly: GCF_014203365.1. Taxonomy (NCBI): domain Bacteria; kingdom Bacillati; phylum Actinomycetota; class Actinomycetes; order Pseudonocardiales; family Pseudonocardiaceae; genus Actinoalloteichus; species Actinoalloteichus hymeniacidonis. Next base: position 5,019,937 of record NZ_JACHIS010000001.1, on the reverse strand, counting down.
CACGGTAGCACTTCTGCACCGATCGGTGCTGAAGTGCTACCGTTGAATTCGGCACCGATCAGTGCCGAAATGAGAGGGGCAAGGATGAACCGGTTGGAAGGCAAGATCGCCGTCGTCACCGGTGGCGGCACGCGGGGAATCGGCCGGGCTACCGCCGCGCGGTTCGTGGATGAGGGCGCACATGTGTTCATCACGGGCAGGCGTAAGGCCGAACTGGACGATGCGGTGAAGGTCATCGGCCGGAACGTGACGGCGGTGCCGGGTGACATCACGAACCCGGACGACCTGGACCGGCTCTATGAGATGGTCGCGGCTCGCGGCCAGGGCCTGGACATTCTGTTCGCCAACGCCGCCGCAGCCTCTCTCGTGACGCTTGAGGCGACTACGCCGGAAACCCTCAACCACATTTTCGACGTCAACGTCACGGGCACCGTCTTCACCGTGCAGAAGTCTCTGCCGCTGCTCAACGAGGGCGCTTCGGTGATCATCAACGCCTCCACGGCCGCCGATAACGGGATGGAGGGATTCGGCGCCTACGCCGCGTCCAAGGCGGCGTTACGGACGTTCGTGCGCGTCTGGGCGAACGAGCTGGTGGGGCGCGGCATCCGCGTGAACGCCATCTCGCCGGGACCGGTCGACACCACGGGCATCAACGAAGTCGTGGGGGAGGAGAACGCAGCGGCCTTCAAGGCGGAAAAGGGAGCCAACATCGCGATCGAGCGGATGGGCCGCCCGGACGAGATCGCGGCTGCGGTGGCCTTCCTCGCCTCGTCCGACAGCAGTTTCATGCTCGGTGCGAACCTGTACGTCGACGGCGGAGAGAACCAGATCTGACGGGCAGCGTCCTCGGCGAACCCGACGCGAAGGGCGACCGTAGCGGCTGCCCTTCACGTCGGGTCGCGTTCCCTACCGAGCCCGCGCGAGTACGTCGTGCACCCAGGACGCCAGCTCGGTCGGAGTCGCCTCGTCAGCTCGTTCGCAGGGCGTTTTCCGCCTCTACGCCGAGGCCGTTGTGGCGCGGCTGATGGTGATCCGGTCGGATGAAACCGTTGGGCTTCAGCCTCGACGAGATGCGTGACTTGCCGGAGAGCACCGACCGGCTCGACAGCGGCACCGTCTCCGATGACGAGGAGCGGGGAATCCTGCTGGAGCGCGTCCGATCCGATGAACGAGCCGCCGTGGAGCAGATCGACCAACTGCGCAACGGTTGAGCCGCGCCGAGGATCTCGCCGAGATCCTGCGGATTCGGTTGGCGGGGGATGGCGGCTGAGGGAGCGGATGTGCGGGCGGGGCCGGGGAGCGATGGTCAGAACATGCAGGTCTTGTCCGGGATCACGCCGTTGGCGCGATAGTTCACGCTGGCGACCACGGGGGACTCCTGTTTGAGGCGGGCGGCCAGTTCCTTGCCGCGTTCCCGCCACGCGGCTTCGATCTCCGGTGAGGCGAACCCGGACTTCGACCACACATATCCATCGGGATCGTAGGTTGCCTGATACTGGGCATCCCACGTCTTGATGTCGGCCACCAAGGCTGCCGGAAGCTGAAGGTCTTCCTGTGCTTCGTCGATCGAGTGGCCGTACTCCTCGGGGTCGTCGGCGTAGTAGTAGAACGGGTCCTCCTGCCAGCCGACCAGCAGGGCGACGTCGATGGGGTGGGGCAACGTGACTCCTATGGAGGCCAAGGCAGCAATGGCATACGAGGTCCGGTTGCACGCCGGTTTTCGGGAGACCCGGTTTACTACGTCGCAGATCCGGAGGAGACCATCGTCCATGAGATCGACGAGGCGGCCGAGGACCTTCGGCTTGGTCCGGATGTAGCGCGTGAACTCGTGGTGTGGGATGAGGAGTTCCAGGCCACCTACAACGCGGATGTTCCGCAGGGCTCCAATTTCTCCAGTCCCGAGCAAGAGGGTGCCTGGTTGGAGCGAGGGCGACGGTTGGCGGCGCGGATCCACCAGGAGTCGCCGGTCGTGACCAGCGTCGAGTATCGGGGGTACGGGGCGACTCCAAGCGGTGCGGTCGTCTTCTCTGATCGGTGAAGCCTGAACGCGGAGCCGTAGCCGGGTGCATCGCAGGATGCTTGCCGCGTCAGATCATGCACTCACCGTTGAGGATTTGGCCGTCGGCTTGGTAGTCGATGCTGGTGAGGAGTGGGGATTCCTGCTTGATCCGGATTGCGAGTTCCTTGCCTTTCTCGACCCAGGCTTGTTCGGCTTCAGGGGTGGGGAAGCGGGAGTCGGGTGGGTAGTTGTCGTCGTAGATGGCCTGGTACTCGTCGTCCCAAGCGTTGAGTTCGGCGACGAGTCCTGAGCTGAGCCCGAGATCTTGTCCCGCTTCGTCGGGCCAGTGGTGCATCCAGCAGTTGTCTGGATCCCGGTAGTAGAGCATCCCCTCGAAAAACCAGCCAACATCGAGATACCGAAGGCCTCGCGTGGTGCGTCACACACCTTCAGATCACACACTCGCCGTCGTTGATCTGGCCGTCGGCCTGGTAATCGACGCTGGTGACCAGATCCGATTCTTGTTTGATCCTTGCGGCGAGTTCCTTGCCGCGTTCGACCCATGCTTGTTCCGCTTCGAGGCTGGGGAAGTGGGAGTCAGGCGGGTAGTTCCCATCGTAGATGGCTTGGAACTCGTCGTCCCAGGCTGTGAGGTCGGCGACCAGCGCTGAACTGAGGCCGAGGTCTTCGCCCGCCTCGTCCGCCGTATGGCTGGTCCATAGGCCGTCCATGGGATCATCATAGAAAAGTGGTCCTTGGAAAAAGCCTGCCAGGAGCACCATTTCTAGTTTCATGGTCATCGCCCTTCGCTCGACTTTGATCGTTTTCTCAGTCGATTTTTGTGGACCTGGTGCGAGGTTACTATGTAGCCGTTGTCGCCTATCGCGACCTTGAGGCCTTTGGGTCCTCCTGCGGTGTCTATCTCATAGATAGCGCCTCCGCGCCCATCTGTATCTATGGGTTCGTGATTCTCAACCAGGTGAAAAATTGTGTCGATAACCTTATCGAGTGGGATTCCCGCAGCCTCGAAATCCTTGCGCCGGGCTGGTCGAAGGATGTGGGCCCGGCCAGAACGGTCGATGTCTCCCTCCTCCAGCCAGATCACACGCCCGTCGCGGTGCCTGCCAACTCGCACCACCTTGTCAGAACTTATTTTCGCGCCGTTGCGTTGCAGTTCGGCGATCAGGTCGGCGTAAGACTCCGGGGCTGCGCGCGGCCCGTCGGATGAGTTGGTCTTGTCGTGCTCTATTGGCGGGTTCTCAACTGTTGCAGGGCTCAACCCTTGCGGTTTAGTGACATCGGTCAGGTCATGTCCGGCGATGTGCTGGCAGTAGGCATCGATGATGGCTTGGACCTGGGCGAAGTCGCCACGGGCGTCTTGGACCTGACTGCTGGCGGTTGCGGCTAGGTGGGCGATCTTCTCTACCTCGGGCTGGCTTGACCCGGTGGTGGCGGTGGCGAAGGTTGCCGCGCCGTCGGTGATGGCCTTGTCGGCTTGACTGGTGGCGTTGCGGGCTTCGGTCAGCAGGGCGTGCGCTCGGCGCAGCTGCGCGATGACCTCGGTGACAGACACGAATCGCCCCCCTACTCTTCGTGACGGACCCCATGGTGCCGTAAAGCCGGGGCGTGGGGTAGAGCGGGTAGCGCGGCCGCAGGAAGACCGAAGGGGTTGAGATGTTTGATGGGATACGAGGTCCGGTTGCACGCCGGTTTTCGGGAGACTCCGGTTTACTACGTCGCCGATCCGGAGGAGACCACCGACCATGAGATCGACGAGGCGGCCGAGGACCTTCGGCTTGGTCCGGATCTAGTGCGTGAACTCGTGGTGTGGGATGAGGAGTTCCAGGCCACCTACAACGCGGATGTCCCGCAGGACTCCGATTTCTCCAGTCCCGCGCAAGAGGGTGCCTGGTTGGAGCGAGGGCGACGGTTGGCGGCGCGGATCCACCAGGAGTCGCCGGTCGTGACCAGCGTCGAGTATCGGGGGTACGGGGCGATTCCTAGCGGTGCGGTCGTCTTCGCGGACCAGTGAGCTCGGACTCGGAACCCCAGTCCGGTGCGCCCTAGAGCACACGCTTCGTTAGATCATGCTTCGGCGTATTTGACCTGGTAGGTCAGTTGGCTTGCCTTGGTTGCGGCGATGAACCTGTTGAAGGTCGGGCGGTCGATGACGAGGGTGCCGCCGTCGCGGTTCTTGGTGTCACGGATGCCGAACTGGTTGGAGGCTCGGCCTACCTCGACGCAGTTGGTCGCCTCAGCCGATCTTGTTGCCTTTTTCCATCCCCGCAACGCGTTCATGGTTGTCATCCCTTCGGCGATGGCGGTCCGCATACGTTGTGATCAGGTCCCTCGACCCGTCTCTCATGGCGAAAGTTGCCAAGTGGACTGGTGGGCGACTTGCCGCAAACTGTAACGAGCGCGGCGGCGGTGGCGAGTGGTGTCTGCTCGCCACCACACGGGATAGCCTCAGGTCAGTCGGTTCGCCTTGGTTGCGGCGATGAATCTGTCGAAGGTGGGGCGGCCGATGATGAGGGTGCCGCCGTCGCGGTTCTTGGTGTCGCGGATGCCGACGATGCCCGGTGCTGCGCCAACCTCGACGCAGTCAGTGGTGTTCTGGGAGCGGCTGGATTTGCGCCATCCGGCGAGTTGCGGGTGTCGCGTCATAGCTGAACTCCGTCCTCATGCGGAAATGTTGGGTAGGGTTTAGCGCCATGTCGTGATGGTCGACTGCGGAAAGGGTTTCGCGCAATGGCCGTTCGGGTGGTGTCGCTGGTGGCGGACAGCCATCGTGCCCGCCACCGCCGATCGTCCTAGGCCAGCCGGTTCGCCTTGGTGGCGGCGATGAATCTGTCGAAGGCGGGGCGGTCGACGATGAGGGTGCCGCCGTCGCGGTTCTTGGTGTCGCGGATGCCGACGATGCCGGGTGCATCACCGATCTCGATGCAGTCGGTTTCTTGTGCGCTTCGACTGGATTTCCGCCAATGCTGAAGCCTCACAGAGGTCATCGGTCCTGCCTTTCTTGATGGTGAGGTAGATATACATCGGTGATGAGCTTGATTGACTCTTCGGGGCTCATCGCTTCCTTCAGGACAATTTCCCGGGCTGCCAGAAAATTCGCGATATGGCGGGCGTCGTCGACGAAAGTCGATGCCGAGAGGTGTTCCAAGTGGACGATGGGCGGTGACCGATCAAACTCGTAGATCGAGAAGTTGCCGGAAGACGAGACAGACGGGCCTATTGAGGACGGCACGACCTGCACCGAGATGTGGTCGTGTTCGATCCAGCTCAGCAGACGTTTCATCTGTTCAGCCATCGCCGCGTGTCCGCCGACCGGGCTTTGCAGCGCCCACTCATGGAAGATCGACATGAAGCGCGGGGCCGTGGCGGCCCGAAGAATCTCTTGGCGTCCCATCCGGTACATGGTTCGGGCTTCGATCTCCTCCGGCGTGGCATCACCGGCGCTGATGATCGCCCGCGCGTAGGACATGGTTTGCAGCAGACCGGGCACCAACAACGGTGTGCTCACGGTGATCGCGGTGGCTTCCCGTTCGTAGTCGACCAGAGTGGTAAGCGCCGATGGCACGCCAGCACCCGTCACAGTCCAGTTTCCGCGATCGATGTCGCGGGCCATCTCCAGAATCTCGTCACGGTGCGCGCCCGTGATACCGAAGAGCGCCAGGATGCTTGCGGTGTCCTCGGATGAAGGCGGATGCGCACCGGTTTCGGCGCGAGCGATACGAGTGTGGTGCACGCCGAGGCGCGAAGCCGTCGCGCGTTGAGTGAGGCCCGCAGCATGTCGGGCTTCCGCTAGCGCGCTCCCCAACGCTCGTGCGCGAGGGCTTTTCGCGCCGTTTCTGGTGCGGTTCATGCAGCACAGGCTAGATCAGCGCCTTGTTGGGCGAGTACACCCGAACGTGTCATTGACGCGTGTTGCTTCCGAATCGCAGACTGGTTCTGCGCCACTGAACCAAGGTTTTCGGAGGTCTCGTCAGTGCAAGAGCAAGAGATAGTTCGATCCCAGCGCTACTGCTGGCTTCGTCCCGGCGGTGCCTCATGACCGCGCTCGTCCTGACCGGCGTTCTGCTCGTCGTCTTCGGCGCGGTCCTCACGGTGTGGAGCTACCGGCCCGTTTCCCCAGATCCGGCCCGGCATCGGCGGCCCCGCACGGTCTCGGCCGCGTCGATCCTGGCTCGCTGTGCCGCCGAGGCGGCGGCGATGCAGGAGGAGTTTCGCGTTGGTGCCCGCACGCCGCTTCCAGCTGGGGGTGCCCGGTGATCGTGATGGGATCGGTGCCCGCCCACTGGATTCACCGGTGTGTGCGGCATGCGGTGCGGGTGGCCGTCGGTTATGAGGGTCGGGTCCTCGTTTTCGATGGCGGGCGCGGCACCAGATCGACCGTGAGCACCGAACTCGCCCGGCGCGATGCCCGGCTGTTCCTCACGACCGTGGAACAGCGCGGCATGGCGAGGCTGGCGGCGATGCGGCATACCGAGCCGAACCAACTCCAGCTTCGGCATGTGGGTCACGGTCTGGAGCTGTCCGTCCTGAATCGGCTCGGTTCCTTGGGCCGCTGGGTGATCGAGGATCGCCAGCTACCCGAACTCCTCCGGCTGGTGCGGGAAGCCGAGTTCGCGGCGAGGCCGTCGTGAGGCCGGTCGAGTGGTTCGTCCGCGCGGTGCGCCCAGGCGAGACACACCACGGTCGAGCCGACTACCGGGCCGAATCGGTGGTCGTCTCCCCGATGTGCGGGCGGTCGCGGTTCGTCGCGCTCAATCGGTCGCCGATCCACGAGTGCTATTACGACGATCAACGCTGCCCCGACTGTCTGCGGCTCCTCGCCTCGCCCGCTCTCACCCTGGTGCGTGCCTCGTGACCACTCTTCCCCAGCCCCGGCGGCGCAGTCAGATCACCGCACGATTTCTCCGCCGGGCGGCGCGGATTCGGCCCTATGTCCTGGCGATGGCGGGAGACCGACGATGACCGACCGCACACCCGGCGACCAACACGGCAGCAATGCCGAGCCCGCGATCCCGGCATCCGAGCCGGTCGTCGAACCCACCGCGAACCCCGACGAACCCCTCCGCGCCACCGACCCGCTGCTGATCGACCAGGTCACGCTGCCCGAGGTCGGCATCGTCTGCCAGCGGCACGCCGTGTTCGTCGACGAAGGCGAAACCCTGCCCAGCGCCGGAGAACAGGCCTTCTCGCTCTGCGGAATCCCGCTGACCATCGGGCCGCCGCCAGCCGAGATGCTGCCGGGCGTGCCCGCCGAGGTCGTCGACTGCGCCGACTGTCAGGCGATCATCTGGGACGAACCCGCCATCGAACCGGTCGGCTCCGACTTCCGGCTGTTCGTCCGGCGACGCGGCACCATCGACGTCCACATCGTCGAGGACAGCGGGCTATCCGCCACCACGATGACGGCCCGGTGCGGCGCGCTGTTCCGGCTCGGCGAGGACCTCGAACAACTCGCCCCCGGCTGCGGTGCGCCCTGCAACCGCTGTCTGCTGGCCTCGTTATCGGGCCCGGCCACGCTGCCAGAACACCTTGCGGTGTCCGGAGAATTCTGATCGACAGACTTGGCTCAGCCGAGACTGCCAAGATCGTCTGTATGACGTCGATCCCCGAGTCCGACCAGGTGAACAACTACAACAGCTTCGCCGAGATATACAACACCGAGAACGAGAGCAGCCTCGAGAACGCCTACTACGAACGGCCCGCGACCCTGCGGCTGGCAGGCGACGTGGCCGGACGCAAGATCCTCGACGCCGGTTGTGGTGCGGGCCCGCTCAGCAAGGAGCTGCGCGACCGGGGCGCCCTCGTGAGCGGATTCGACAAGAGCGCCGGGATGCTGGAGATCGCCAGGAAACGGCTCGGGGACGACGTCGACCTGCGGGTCCACGACCTCGCCGAGCCACTGCCTTATGCGGACGGCGAATTCGACGACGTCATCGCCTCGCTGTCCCTGCACTACCTGAAGGACTGGGGGCCGACACTCGCTGAACTGCGGCGCGTGCTGCGACCCGGCGGGCGACTCATCGCCTCGGTCAATCACCCGACGGCTGATTACTGCATCCAACGGATGTCCGGGCACAGGCCCAACTACTTCGAGGTCTACCGCGACGTCGGCGAGTTCGAGATGGGCGGCACAACCATCCAACTCGCCTTCTGGAACCGGCCGCTCCACAAGATGACCGACGACTTCACCGCAGCGGGCTTCCGGATCGCGCGCATCAGCGAACCCCAGCCTGACGAAGCCGGGCGCGAGCTGTTCCCCGACGTGTTCTACCTGTTGGAGACCGCGCCGAGCTTCCTGTTCTTCGTGCTCGAAGCCGAGTGATCTCTGCTTCTTGGCTCTGCGGCTCCGGTGACGAGTGGCTTGCCGGAGCCGCCTGAGACGCGGTCGGGGCGAAGCAACGGGACCTACGGGCGCGAAATGCGTTCGCGCCCGTAGGGTCCGGCGGCTTTACTGTCCGGCATGACCAACGGCCCTGATGTGACGATCGTGGCGTTTCCGGCGGGGGAGCCCGGCGAGGGGCCCTATGCGACCGCGGCCGGTCCGGACGGCGCGATGTGGTTCACCCATGTCCACCAGGGGCGGATCGGTCGGATGGCGCTCGACGGAACTCAACGCACCCACGCCCTGGACTCCGCCACCGCCGGGCCCGCGCTCATCGTCGCCGGGCCGGACGATGCCCTGTGGTTCACCGAGCTGCACGGAAATCGGATCGGCCGCAGCACCACCGACGGCGACATCAGCGAATTCGAGCTGCCCACCCCGGACTCCGCGCCCTACGGCCTCGCGGTCGGACCCGACGACGCGCTGTGGTTCACCGAGATGAACACCGACCGAATCGGGCGGATCACCCCCGCGGGCGAGATCACCGAGTTCGCGCTGCCGGATACCGGCACCTTTCCCTCCATGATCGTCGCAGGCCCGGATGGCGCGCTGTGGTTCACGATGAACCAGGCCAACGCCATCGGCCGTATTACCACCGGCGGCGAGGTGACCGTCTTCCCGCTGCCGACCGAGGGCGCGGGGCCGGTCGGCATCACGCGGGGCAGTGACGACGCACTGTGGTTCGTCGAGATCATCGCAGGCCAGATCGGTCGGATCACCGTCGATGGAGCCATCACCGAGTTTCCACTGCCCGACCGCGACGCCCGGCCCCATGCCATCACCGCCGGGCCCGATGGGGCCTGCTGGTTCACCGAATGGGGCGCGGGACGGGCCGGTCGAATCGATCATGAGGGCGCTATCCGAAGCTATGACCTTCCCGCCGACAAGCCGGAACCACACGGCATCGCGCTCGGCGCCGACGGTGGGCTCTGGATCGCACTGGAGGCTGGCGCGATCGCGCGCGTGACGCCGTCGGGAGAACGTACGTCTGGTCGCTGAGGTTTTGTTCGGGTGGTGAATGTGATGGGGCTGGCGGGCTTTCGAGGGCCGTTGGTCGCGGGGCGGGCGGTCTGTCGGGTGCGACGGTGGCGGTGTGGTCGCGGCGTCGATCGATCTCTAGACTCGAATTCTTAGTGGTCGAAAACCCGGTTACCGGTCGGTAGAACCCCAGGTCAACAAGTATCCGCCCCGCGCACGCGGGGGTGTTCCCTGTGTGCTTCACGCTGCCACCTCTACGATAATATCCGCCCCGCGCACGCGGGGGTGTTCCTGCCCCTTGACGGTCAGGTACCACGCCGACGGGATCCGCCCCGCGCACGCGGGGGTGTTCCCCTGCTCGAGCTAGCCGAGAGCTGCGGCGGTGCATTCGCCCGCGATGACGACATCCGAAGCGACGAACTGTCCACCGGATCCGAACCGCATGGCATCGCGCCCGGCCCCGGCGGCGCGCGGTGGGTGTCCCTCGAATCGATCGATCGCGCGCGTGATGCCGGATTGCCCACCGCAGACCGAGCATCCTGGTGCGCGCGAGACCCAGACGGCCGCGCTTCAGGCCGGGGTTTTCTCGGGGGCCGTGCGCAGCATCTGACGCGCCAGCCCCACCCACCAGACGAAGGTGAAGGCGATGACGGTCGGGTTCTTCACGAACAGCAGCACCGCGAGGTAGGTCGACCTGGTTTCCTCGGCCAGTAAGCCCGCCACGACGTTCTCCGCGAGCAGGTCGAAGACCAGGAATGCCACCGAAAGCAGTGCGCCCTGGATCAGCAGGCTCGGCCAATGCAGCCGGGCGAACTCGGACAGGTTGTCCCAGTGCCACGCGGTGTTGCGCATGGCCAACTGCCAGAGCACCACGAACAGCAGCAGCCGCGCGCCCAGCACCAGGATCTCCGAGGCCACCACGGCCGCGGTCGGGATCTGCTCCGCCCAGTTCACCACCATCAGCCGTTGCACCGAGGCGACCAGCGACAACCCGACGATCGGCAGGAAATGACGCAGGTAGAACCGCCATGCCCAGCCGGGCACCTCCAACGCCAACCTGAACTCACCACGCAGTGCCGTACTCATCGAGAGCCCTCCCATCGCAGCACGAATTACTTCAGCGTACCGAAATATTTAGCTCGGTATACTGATTTGGTGGCGCGAGGAGAAGACGGCGATCCGGGGCCTGCGTTGGGACGTGAACTCAGTACGGCGGTGGTCGCGTTCCATGAGGCGGTCGGGTCATACCTGGGAGTCAGCGCGGTCGATCAGCGGGCGCTGGGGGTCATCGGCGCCCACGGCCCACTTTCGGCGGGGGCACTGGCGACACTGATCGGTCTGACACCGGGAGCGGTGACCGGCATGGTCGATCGCTTGGAACGCTTGGACCTGGTGACGAAGACCCCCGACCCCGCCGACCGCCGCCGCGTGGTGATCAGCGTGGCAGGCAGGGGCCGGGAAGGTTTCGGGGAGATCTTCGGCGGCCTGTCCACGGCGATGCAGGCCATGGTGGCGCGCTACTCGCCTGCGGAGCAGGAACTCATCGCGGACTACGTGACCCGCACGATCGACATCCTTCAAGAACAGACCCGGGAACTGACCCGGACAACGCGGCGTGGATCGGCCGGTGAGTCCTAGTCGAACGGCGGGCGAGCTGGCCGACCTGCTCAGGCGTTCTCGGCGACCTTCGGTTCGTCGCTGGTCGCGGCCGGGGCTCCCGATGCGGCCTTGTCCTTGCCCGTGGCCAGCAGGATCGCGACGACGATCGCCTGAATTCCCATGATCAGCGCCAGGGTGACGGGAGCCTGCACATTCGTCAGGACCATCGTCAGGTTCACCGCGAAGTGCACGGCCACCGAGGCCACGACGCCGGCCCGCTCGTAGGCGCAGCAGCACAGCATCGCCATCGGGATGGAGCTGACCGCGAACAGCACGCCGCTGGGCGTGGCCAGGCCGAGCTGGGACTGGACGGTTCCGGCGATGAAGAACAGCGGCAGATGCCACACCGCCCAGATGGTGCCGAGCACCAGACCGATCTGGAGGCGGCTCATCGACGCGCGCATCCTCGGGTAGGCGGTGCCGCGCCAGCCCGGTTCCTCCGCCAGCGGGCCGGAGATCACCATCATGGCCAGGAACATCACCGGGCTCTGCGCGGTCAACACGGCCATCGCGGTGTCGACGCTGGGCATGGGGGCACTGCCCGACACGCCCGCGAGCAGGCCGCCCGACAGCACGGTCGCCGAGGCCAGCACCATCAACACCGGCACCCAGCCCAGGGTCTTGAATCGGGAGCGCACCGCGTGTTCGGGGACGGGTTCACCGCGTCGACCTCGGCGGATGCGGATCACCAGTGCCGCGATCGCCGGGCCGAACGCCCCCACCAGGTGGGGCAGGGTCGCGGCCGGGTTCACCGCGGGCCCGCCCATCGCGATCGCCACTCCCCACAACGCCCAGCTCACGACGAAGGCGATCGCCATGAACAACACGAGATCGCCGCTGTATTTTCCGGTGTTCGAAGCTGACGTGGACATGCCGAAGTGCTCCTTCTCGGATAGTGCTGGGGGAGTGGATCAGGCGTTCGGGGTAGCGGTCAGTCGCTCGCGCAACCAGGTGCCGACCAGCGAGAGCAGGTCGGGGTCGACCGGCTCGCCGAACAGTCGGCGGTAGGACCGCAAACTCGGTGTGCCCGAATCGCGGCGCAGGATGTGGGTGAGGTCGGGGCTGCGGTGGATCTCGACGGCGCCGGGCACCAGCCGTTCGATCGCGATCAGATCGGCGGGATCGACCTGGATGTCCTTGTCGCCGGTGATGGCGAGGACCTCGGCCTTGGCGGCCACCAGGTCCTTGCGGGTGTCGTGGGTGAGCATCTCGCGCATCCATCGGGCGTTCATCGGGGCGCCCGCAATCCGGACCACGTCGGTGGTGGAGTTCTTGAGGCGGTTGAGAACCCGGTTGAGCAGGGCCTCGGCCGGACGGCGCAGCAGCCGCACGGGCGCGGGCATGCCCTGGATCACCGAACGGGCCTGCCAACGCAGGGCGTCCTCGCCCACTCCGGCGAAACCGGCCAGCAACACCACGGCGCGGACCTCGTCCTGGGCGGCCAAAGCCATGGCGTGCAGGGCGCCCTCGCTGTGGCCGATGACGCCGATGGAATCGGTGCGCACGTCGGGATGCGCGGCCAACGCCGTGATCGCGGCGGCGGCATCGCGGCGGTTGTCGTAGAAGCCGGTGCGCTGCCAGTCGCCGGGGGTGGCGCCCGCGCCGCGCCGGTCGTAGCGCAGCATGCCGATTCCCTTGGCCGCCAAGGCCGTGGCCAGCTCCGGGCCGATATTCGACCTGAGCTTCGCCGCGTTGCCATCGCGGTCCAGCGGACCGGAGCCGTGCAACAGCAGGACGGTGGGGTGCGGACCCGGTCCGATGGGCAGCGACAGGGTGCCTGCCAGCGCGGTGCCGTCGTCTGCCGTGATCGTCATATCGAGGTCGTACAACGTTCCGCTCCCTGACGTGCGAATGTTCTCAATGGCGAGAACGTTATCAGATGTGAGAACATGTAGCCATGGCGACCGCGGATCTTCTTCTCCACCCAGTTCGGCTGCGCATCCTGCAAACCCTGTTGGGTCACGATGAGCTGACCACCGCTCAGCTGCGCGAACGGCTGCCCGATATCCCGGCGGCGACGATGTACCGGCACGTCGCCGCGCTCGCCCAGGCCGAGATCCTGGAGGTTGTGCGGGAAAGACCCGTCCGCGGCACCGTCGAACGCAGCTACCGCGTTCGGCAGGAGAAGGCGCGCATAGAGGGCGACGTCCGCGAGACCATGACCAAGGACGACCACCGCAAGGCCTTCGCCGTCTTCAGCGGCGCCCTGATCGGCGACTTCGACCGCTACCTGAGCCGCGAGGACACCGAACCCGCGCAGGAGAACCTGCTCTACCGGCAGGGCGTCGTCTGGGTCACCGACGAGGAATACACCGAACTCGTCGAAGAACTCGAAGCAGCCGTCGAACGCCGTAACGAGCCCGGCGAGGGGCGCACCCGGCACGTCATCAGTCTGGTTGCGGTGCCCGATAAGCCGGTGTGATGACTTGGCGGGGCGGCTGAGGGTGGCTGTGCTGCTCTGGTCGGGGCTCCTGATCGATAGACTCGAAATCCAAGTGGTCGAAAACTCGGTTACTGATCGGTAGAACCCCAGGTCAACAAGTATCCGCCCCGCGCACGCGGGGGTGTTTCCCCGGCGGCGGTGATCCTGCGGTGCAACGCGAAATCCGCCCCGCGCACGCGGGGGTGTTTCTGCTTCCGCTCGGTCGGGCTCGACCATCACGCCATCCGCCCCGCGCACGCGGGGGTGTTTCGCAGCAAGCCGCCGATCGTCGCCTCCAGGAAGCGCCCCGCCCATGCGAGGCGCCTCCTCTCACCACCGACTCCGCAGCCACATCGCCAGCAGCTCGACCAGCATCACCGTGGCGAAGATCAGGATCAGCACCGTGGTGACGACGCCGAAGTCCAGGACTCGGGCGGCGTTGAGCAGGTAGAAGCCGATGCCGCCCGCGCCGACGATGCCGAGCAGGGTCGCGGAGCGGATGTTGGTGTCCAGCAGGTAAAGCGCGTGTCCGACGAGCGCCTTGCCCGCTGCGGGCACGGTGGCGGCGAGGAACACCTGGAGTCGGCCTGCCCCGGTCGCCCGTAGTGCGCGTTCCGGGCCGGGGTCGACCTCTTCCAAGGAGTCGGCGACGAGTTTGCCGAGTAGGCCGATCCCGCCGATGCCCAAGGCGACCGCGCCCGCCACCTCGCCGAGTCCGGTGATGACGACGAAGACGATCGCCAGGATCAACTCGGGAATCCCGCGAATGATGAGGATGATCAGGCGGAAGAACCGCGCTACCCGCGCATTCGGGGCCACGTTGGCGGCGGCGAGCGCGCCGATCGGGATCGACAGCACGACGCCGATCAGCGTCGCGGCCAGCGCGATCTTCACCGTCACCCACAGCGCGGCCAGCAGCGTGGGCAGGATGCCGCCGGTCTGCGGCGGGAGGAACTGGCCGAGCACCTCGAAAATCCGGGGCAGTGCTTCGAAGAAGGCCAGCGGCGAGATGCCTGCCCCGGCGATCGATGCTACGACGATCACCGTGCTGACCACGGCATACAGGATTCCTCGACGGCGCATCCGCCACGGCGGCGTCACTCGTCCCTCGGCCAGCGCGGCCGCCGAGCGCTCCCTCGGGTCCGCGGACACCACGACCTGCTGCTTCGGCTTCACCAGTCGGCCGAGGGCGCCGGTGATGCCCCGGCGGGGACCGGCCGCCGCCCGGCCGAGTAGCGCGGTGCGGATCGCGCCGGAGACGACCTCCACCGCGATGCACAGCGCCAACACGATCAGCGCCAGCGCGATGCCGCGTTGGTAGTTCAGTACTCGCAGCGATTCGGCGATGGCGAAGCCGATGCCGCCGACCCCGACGAAACCGAGCACCACCGACACCCGCAGGTTGATGTCCAAGCGGTGCAGGCCGACCGCGACGAACGCGGGCAACACCTGCGGCAGCACCGCCCCCGTGATCCGTTGCAGCCGGGTCGCGCCGGTCGCCCGCAGCGCGGTGGGCGGGCCGGGGTCGCTCTGCTCGATCGCGTCGGCATACAGCTTGCCGACCATGCCGATCGAATGCAGGCCCATCGCGAGCACGCCGGTGATCGAGCCGATGCCGAAGACCCGCACGAACACGATGGCCAGCACCACATCGGGCACCGCGCGGGCGACGACGATGAGCGCCCGCGCCCCCATCCTGGCCGCATTGTTGGGGGTGGTGTCGGCGGCGGCCAGCAGCGCCACCGGGGCCGACAGCAGCGCCGACAGCAGAGTGGCCAGAACGACGATCGCCAGGGTCTGTCCACAGAGAGCCAGGATCTCCAGCAACGGCGGGAAGTCCAGCGGGAACACCCGCGCGGCGAACCGGGCGGCGTTCGCGGCGCCGTCGACGAAGGTCGCGACGTTGATCCGCAGATCGGCGAACGCCCACACCCCGAGGCCGAGCAGCGCCAACAGAACCAGCGTCGGCGCGACGGCGCCTGCCGATGGAGGTGTGTTCAACCGGGTGGCACTCGGCGCGGAAGGCACGGAGGGAACAGGCATCAGGGCACTTTCGAGTCGGCCGGACCGGATCAGGCGGTGGGGGACAGCCCGGCGTCGGCACCGACACGGGAGTAGACGGACATGACCTGGTCGCGATCCAGGCCGCTCGTCGGCAGGTCGAGGACCACCCGACCATTACGCAGCCCCACGAGCCGATCACCCCAGTTCAGGGCAAGATCGACCTGATGCAGGCTGCACAACACGGTCAGCGAGTTCTCCCGGCTGATGGTGCGCAGCAACTCCATCACCTGGTGAGCCGACTCCGGGTCCAGCGAGGCGACCGGTTCGTCGGCGAGCAGGATCTCCGGCTGCTGCATCAACGCCCGCGCCACCGCGACCCGCTGCTGCTGGCCACCGGACAGCGTGTCGGCCCGCTGGAAAGCGCGGTCGGCCAACCCCACCCGGTCGAGATGGGCCAGGGCCTCCCGGCGCAGCGCCCGGGGATAGGTGCCCAACCCGAGGCGCGGCCCGCGCAGCCGTCCGAGCGCCCCCGTGCAGACGTTCTCCAGCACCGTCCGGCTGCCCACGAGGTCGAACTGCTGGAACACGAAGCCGACCCGCCGCCGCAGCTCGCGCAGCCGGCCGCCCCGGGCGACGCCGACATCGGTGCCCAGGGTGCGGACGGTGCCCGAACTGGGCTGTTGCAGGCCGTCGACGTGACGCAGCAGTGTCGACTTGCCCGAGCCCGAGAGACCGAGCAGGACCACGACCTCACCCGGCGCCACCGTGAGCGACACCTCGTCGAGCGCGAGGACGTCGGCGCCGAATCGCCTGGTCACGCCGTCCAGGACGACGGCGGGCTCCGCTGCGGCACTCATCCTTCGAGACAGTTCTGGTTCTGGGTGACGTCGCAGACCTCGCGCACCGGCTCATACGTCGAGTCGTCCACGGCCGCGTAGCCCCAGGCGTCCTCGTCGCCGATAGGGCAGTCGCCCTCACAGAACCCGTTCGCCAGCAGGTAGTCGCTGTTGGCCTTCTCCCGGAAGGCGGTGCTCAGCGTCTCCCGCAACTCCGGCGCCAGCTGGTCGCTGATCGCGGCGGGCGAACCGGGGATGATCGGGGACTTCCAGACCTTCTCGATGTCGCCGGGGGCGATGTCACCGGAGTCGATGAGCTGGTTGTCGACCATGGAGTCGAAGGCGAAACCCGCGTCGCAGCGGCCCGCGGCGACCTCCAGTACGGCGGCGTCGTGGGAACCCGCGTAGACGGCGGTGATGTCCTCCTCCGGGTCGATGCCCGCCTCGATCAGTCCGGCGCTGGGATAGAGGTAGCCGGAGGTCGAGTTCGGCTCGACGAAACAGACCGTGCGGCCCGCGAAGTCCTCGATCGACTCGATGCCCGCATCGGGGTTGGCGAAGCCGTAGGAGACGTAACCCGGGTCGTCGCCCTCGGCGTCCACATAGGCGCCGACCGGGCTGACCTGCGCGCCCTCGCTCTGAGCCAGCACGAAGGACAGCGGACCGTACTGCGCGATGTGCACCTGCCCGGCGAGCTGCCCCTCGATCACGGCGGCGTAGTCGGTTGCCTGCCGGAATTCGATGGTCTTGCCCGTCTCCTGCTCCAACATCGCGATCACGGCGTCGTAGCTCTGCTGCAGGCTGGACGACTCCTCGGCGGGCACTGCGGCGAAGACCAGGGTGTCCGGATCGGCGGGGTTGCCTGCCGGGTCGTCGGAGACGGCGCTGGCGCCGCAACCGGTCACGGCCGCTGCCGCGAGGAAGGCAGCCGCTGCGGTGGCCGCCCGGCGAGATCGGGTCAGGTGCTTCATGCGCTGAACTCCAGAGCGGTGGCGGAATGTCGGTGACGTGGCTCGTCGGCCGATAACGCAAGACTCCACTCATGTTGTCTCTACAACTTCTCGTCGAAGTGGCGCCGGAGTGAACAGGCAGCCACAAGTTCGACGTGACCACCGGATTCCGAAACCGGACCGAGGCGGGCGCCACCGGTGGAAAGCAGCGGCCGGGATCCTCGACGATGCAGAATCCCGGCCACGGAAAGTGCCTGTTCACATGTGTCGCCGTCGCCGGAGCGCGCCCCGGTTCAGAGCTGCAACAGCGCGGGGATCTCCGACACGTCGGCGAGGATCTCCGTCGGGTTCTCCGGCTCCAGTTCGGATCGGCTCTGCGCACCCGAGAGCACCCCGACCACCAGCGCGGCCTCGGCGGCCCGGCCCGCGCGGATGTCCAGCACGGTGTCGCCCGCCGCCAGCACCCGTTGCGGGTCGGTGACCCCGGTCAGCTCCATCGCCCGCCGGATCATGTGCGGCTCGGGGCGCCCGGCGGCCACGTCGTCGGCACACACCACGGCGTCCAGCTGATCGCCGACCCGCCAACCGATGGCCGCCAACAGCGGATCGGTCACCTGGTGATCGAAACCCGTGGTCAGGGCCACCCGAATGCCCTTCTCGCGCAGCAGAGCCAGCGCCTCGGGCACACCGGGAACCGGCTTCGGCGGCGTCTCGACATAGGCGGCGCGCAGTCGCGCGACGAACTCGTCGTGCAACCGCTCGGTGGAATCCGGATCGCCGGTGAGCTCCGCGAGCGCCGCCCGCTTGTCGGCGCCCATCCACCGCTGGATCTCGGCGGGGGCGGCGGGCGTGCCGTGGTCGGCGACGACCTCGGCGAGCACCCGATAGACCGCACCGCCCTCCGCCACGGTGGTTCCGGCGATATCGAGTGCGACGAGTTCGATCACGATGGCTCCTTGCTAGCGGGTGGCGATGATCAGGGGAAATCCGGGCGCGGCACTGCCTCGCGTCGATCCGGCGGGGCCACGGTGGCACCCGGAGACCCCACCGTCAACCAACTTGTCTTGACATCTTTGTCACGTCGGTTGTTCACCGGGACGTGTTCCGGGCACTCCCCGGGGCTTCTACGCTCAGCGCCATGGCAACTCCCTTGCACCGAATCGTGGCCGCCGAGCTTCGAAATCGGATTCGTAGCGGCCGGATCGGTGTCGGCGAGGCACTTCCCGCCGAAGCGGAGCTGTGCCGGGAGTTCGCCGCCTCCCGAGGACCGGTGCGCCAGGCCCTCGCCGCGCTGCGCGAAGAAGGCCTGATCGGCGGCGGCGGACAGGGGCGACGCTCGGTCGTGCTGGACGCCGTGCCAGCCCAGCCCTTCGAGTCCTTCCTGTCGTTCACCCGACGCGCCGAGCTCACCGGTCACGTTCCGGGCCAACGGCTGCAGGAGATCGCGTTGCGGCGGCCGGAACCCGTGGTTGCCGCAGCCCTGCAACTGGAGCCGGACACCCTGGCCGTGCAGCTGATCCGGTTGCGGCTGCTGGACGGCAAGCCCGCGATGCTGGAGCGGATGAGCTACGTCGAATCGGTCGGCCGCCTGCTGCTCAACGCCGACCTCGACGCGGGCTCGATCTACGCGCTGCTGATGGACCAGGGCGTGGAGCTGCACACCGCGCGGCACACCTTCGACGCCGTACCCGCCGACAGCCGGGATGCCGAACTGCTCGGCGTCGCGCTCGGCCACCCGCTGCTGCGCGAACGACGACTGACCACCGATTCCCGAGGCATGCCACTGGAATGGTCCGACGACCGGTACCGCTCCGACATCGCCACCGTGACGGTGACCAACACCCGAAACGGGCGCTCCGGGACCGGTGAGCCCGCCACGGTGAGCCCGCCCGTCTCCTGAATCCCGCTGTTCAGAGCGTGGGCACGACCGCCCGCCGGGGAGCGCCGCCGTCCCGGGCACTGGCCAACGCCGCGTCTAATTCGTCCAGCCCGTACCGACCCGCCACCAGCTCGGTGAACGGATAGGCGGTGTGGTGGGCGGCGAGGAAGTCCACCGCCCGTTGCAG
Organism: Actinoalloteichus hymeniacidonis; assembly: GCF_014203365.1. Classification (NCBI taxonomy): domain Bacteria; kingdom Bacillati; phylum Actinomycetota; class Actinomycetes; order Pseudonocardiales; family Pseudonocardiaceae; genus Actinoalloteichus; species Actinoalloteichus hymeniacidonis. The sequence goes on along the minus strand of NZ_JACHIS010000001.1, from coordinate 5,000,623 downwards.
ATCCGCGGGCCGATAGTTGTGCACGCCGACGATGGTGAGCAGCCGACGCACCACCCGCTCCGGGTCCACGGCCACCGCCGGGCTGGGCGTCACCGAACCCGCCAAGACCAGGGTGCCGCCCACCGTGAGGGAATCAAGGCAGTCGCGCACCGACTCCGAGGAACCGGACAGTTCCACGGCGATATCGAACTCGTCTGAGTCTGCGTCCTGATCGGCGCCCGGCTCGCGGGTGTCGGCGGCGCCGAAACGACGGGCCGAGGCGCGCCGCGCCGGATCGGGATCGACGGCGGTGACCAGCGCGCCCGCCTGCGCGGCCATCGCCACGGCCGTCAGCCCGAGCATGCCCGCCCCGGCGACCAGCACCCGCGCCCCGGCCAACGATCGATTCGCCGCACCAAGTACTGCGGCGACGGTGGCGGTCGCGCAGGAGGCGGGCGCGGCCACGGTGTCGGGGACCTCGGCGGGCACGGCCACCACTGCGGTGCCGGGTTGCAGCACGCAGTGGGTGGCGAAACCGCCGCTGAGCACCCAGGAATCCGTGAGCGGCTCGTGGCCGTACTTCAGCAGCCGCCTGCACTTCTGCGGCAGATCCGCTTCGCATCGATCGCACTGTTCACACGAGGCGGCCACCGACCACACCACCCGCATCCCCGGTTCGATCGGTACCCCGTCCACCCGCAGCGGCGGTGTTCCCGGCCCCACCGCGAGCACCGTGCCGACCTGCTCGTGGCCGAGCACGCCGGGCGCGGGGGAGCTGCGGCGACCGAAGACGCTGTGCACGTCGCTGCCGCAGACCGTGGCCAGGTCCACCCTGGCCAACACCTCGCCGGGCGCGAGGTCTCGCGGGGCGGCCGTCGACACGACGGTGAAGCCGCGACCCACGCCGTCCCAACGCGCATAGCGGGCCGGACCGCCTACACCGTCGGCTATCGAAGGCGTCCTCGGGCCTGCGTCGGCTGTCTGCGACTGCTCCATGCGGTCACCCTCGCACCCGACACGCCGGCACCGCGCCGTTGTATGCACAGCATCACGCGAAGACTCGCGAACTGGCACCTTCTTGTAGTGACATGTTCGGCGAGGGTTCACCCGTGGCGCCCGTCCCGACCGCGCGGCGCGACCTCAGCCGAGCAGGTCGTCGAGCACCGCAGGCGCGAAGCCGAAGGCGGTGGTCATCCCGATGCCGGTGGTGACGGAGGCGACGCGCACGCCCGGCGCGGGTGCGGCCACCAGGAACGGTTCCGGGGCCGAGGCGTAGATGCCGCGCCACCGCTCCCGCACCGTCAAGGTGGGCACGCCCAACAGCTGCGCGATCTCGGCGAGCACGCATTCGTCGAGGTCCTCGGCCTGATAGGGCGCATGGGTGCGGGCGTAGGAATGGGTGTCGCCGATGGTGAGATCGCCGCCGGGCAGCTGGGTGAACATCAGGTTGAGCCCGAGCTCCAGCAGTCGAGGGCTCTCCCGGGTGATCCGATCGCGAACCTCGGTCAGACTGGGGCACACCGCGAAACCGCCGTAGCGCAGCATCGACAGCCCGGTGAGCACGGCGGAGGAGACCTCGCGGCCGTGCGGATCGGCCACCCGAAGCATGTGCAGGGCGCAGCGCCGCAGCCCATGGTCCTCGGCCAGCGTGGGGAAGAACCGGTCCACGTCGTGCCCGACCGCGAGCACGACGTGCGCGGCGCGGACCCGTCCCCGGCTGGTCACGACCTCGCCGGGCTCGATCAACGCGGCGCTGGTCGAGAAGTAGAATCGCACGCCCCGCTCGGCGAGGTACCGCGCCACGGCGTGCACCGCCTCGCGGGGATCGACCCGCAGATCCAGCGGTAGCAACGCGCCGCCGACCACGTCCGGCCCGGTGGACACCCGCTCCCGGACTCCGGCGGCATCCAGCAGCTGCACCTGGCCGTCCCGTAGCCCGGCGAACTCGGCGAGCACCCGATACTCGTCCTCGGCGCGCGCGACGACCACCGTGCCCGCCTCCCGCAGCCAGAAACCCGCTTCCGTTGCCAGCCGCAGCCAGCTGTGCCGGGCGGCGAGCGCGTAGTCCAGCGCGAGGCCGTCCTGTCCGGTGACGCAACCGTGGCCGAAGTTGCGCACGGAGGCACCGACCGCCCGTTCGTCGCGTTCGACGACGGCCACCGACAGCCCGCGCTCCACGGCGGCATAGGCGTGCGCGAGACCGACGATGCCCGCGCCGACCACCACGAGGTCCACCGAATCGAGCAGACCGGAATGACTTGTCATGACAAGTACGTTCATGGAGAAATGGGTCGGCCGTCAAGCTTGTCGCAGCGTAAGCCGCTGGCTGTTCACCTCGCGTTCGGCTGGTCTCGACGTCCGAATCAGATCAATGCGGTCACCTGTGTAGTCATGATCTCGGGCGGGAAGGGCGCGAACTGCGCTGCCACCCCGAGTTGTCTGCCTAACGGTGCCGGCGAAACCGAACGCCGCCGCCCGGCAGGGAGGACGGCGGCGTTCGACGATCGGCGTTGACCCGATCAGAACGGAGTCAGCGTCACCGTGATGCCGGTGGGCGCGTGATCCTGAACGTAGGAGGCGAACTCGGCGACGTCGTCGAAGGGGAAGCCGTAGGAACGGCCGTCGACGGCGTTCTCGTGCAGTACTCGCGAATAGTGGTTGGACACCGGCGTCTGGTAGAACGCGGCCGGGTCCGTGCTGGGCTGGACGTTGGTGTTGTGCAGCGTCGAGCGGTTCAAACCGGCACCCAGGACCGCGGCGACCGGGCCGGTCACGCCGTCGTTCGGTGCGTGCAGGGCGCCGTTGCAGAAGAAGACGTCCGAGGTGCTGGGCTTGGAGATCGGGGCGACTCCGCCGTCGAACTCGAAGATGCCGCCGTTGACCCGGCCGGTGAAGGTGCGGTTGTTGGCGTTGATGGTCAGCGTCTCACCCGCGTACTTGCTCCACACCTCGTCGATGTAGGGGTCGAAGTAGCTGCCGGAGAACTGGCCGGAGTTGATGCCGTGTCCCGGTGCGATCACGCGCAGGTCGTCGACGACCAGCTGGGAATAGTCCGAGTTCTGGGCCATTCCATTGAAGATGCCCGCCCGGCCGCCATCGACCAGGGTGCCGACGGTCTGCGACTGCTCCCCGGTGAGCTGGATCTCCATCGGGATGCTGAACATGTCGACCATCGTGGTGTTGCAGTACATGCCGGTGTCGTCGAACGTGAATTCCATGCAGTCGTGCAAGGTCCGGTAGTTCGGGTCGGCCGAGACCCAGCCCGCCGGGTAGACCAGCGCGTTGCCGGGGTTGACCTTGAACCTCAGCTTCTCGCCCATCGAGAAGTAGACCCGGCCGGACATGCTCGACAGGTTGATCGTCGTCGGGCCGTTGCCCGCCAACGGGATCGAGTAGTCGGCCCAGCCGTCCGGTCCGTTGTCGGCCTCCGAGACGGCGACGATCGTGCCGTCCGGCGTGATGCGCGCCTGGTTACCGGTGATCCGGTCGACGCCGACGATGTACATGTGGATCGAGGCGTTGTCGTAGGCGCCGGTGTTGTTGACCACGGTCAGCGGCAGGGTGTGCGCGTCGACGGCCAGCCTGCGCACGCCGATCGCGTTCGTGTCGACCCCGCGGCGCAGTTCGGAGGCGAGAGCGATACCGCCGATCGCCGACGCGGCGAGTCCGCCGAGGAACAGTCTCCTGGTCGCCATGCGAGTCTCTCCTGATCTCCGGCCTCAGGCCGGGGAGTTCATGCGGGGGATGAGAGTTGCCATGCCGAGCAGGTGGCGACCGGCGTCCTGGTGGGAGCCGCGTCCGACGTCGATCGGGGTCGACGCGGGCGGTTCCGGTCTTGGACGGTGATGGGCGCATCGTGGGTCGTCGACGCATCGGGGAGGGCGCGTCGACGGGCGCCGGGAGAGTTGATCAAATGATCGTCACTCCTTGATCACGGAATCGCATCGGACCTGCTGGCGCACCTATGAGAACGCTCTCACGATGTTCGATCAATAGGCCGTGCGGCCTAATGATGCCGCTATTCGGCGCAATGGCAAGCCCCTGACCAGGTAACTCTCGAAATGTGCCCGGACAGCCGCACTTCTTTATCACGAATTCGAGCGGGCTGACCGTTGACGGACGTGAGAAGGTGCTCTCTCGACGGCGGGCGCCGGCGTTCGGCAGCCCGCTTCCGATCGGAAGCGGTCACCCGCTACGCCCTTCGATTCTGCGTGATCCGCCGGACGAGGTATTGGCGGGAACCCGTCGAATGGATACTTTCCTGCCATGCATACCGTCGTGGTGCTTGCGATGGACGGCGTAGTGCCGTTCGACCTCTCGGTGCCTGTTGAGGTGTTCGGCCGGGCCCGGTTGCCCGATGGTCGACCGGCCTATCGGGTGCGGGTCTGCGCCGAGACCGACGAGGTCCCCTCCGGTGCGTTCACGCTGCGCGTCCCCTGGGGGCTGGACGCCCTTGCGGAGGCGGACACCGTCATCCTGCCCGGACAGGACCCGGTGGGAGAGCTCTCCGATGTGGTGCGGCAACGGCTGATCGACGCGGCGGCGAAGGGCACCCGGATCGCCTCGATCTGCGCGGGTGCCTTCGCCCTGGCCGAAACCGGGTTACTCGACGGGCTTCGGGCCACCACGCACTGGGTCGCCACCACCGAGTTAGCCCGCAGGCACCCGGCGATCCTGGTCGATCCGAATGTCCTGTTCGTCGATAATGGACAGATCTTGACCTCGGCCGGAGCAGCTGCGGGCCTGGACATGTGCCTGCACCTCGTCCGCCGTGACCACGGTTCGGCCGTCGCCGCCGATGCGGCCCGGCAGGCGGTGATGCCCCTGGAACGCGCGGGCGGGCAGGCCCAGTTCATCGTCCGGGAGGAACCGGCCCCCGAAGGCGCCTCGCTGGAGCCGCTGCTGCGGTGGATGACCGAGAACGCGGGTACCGAGCTCTCCATCGACGACATCGCCTGCCATGCCGCGATGAGCACCCGCACCCTCAACCGGCGTTTCCGGGAACAGACCGGTACCACCCCGCTGCAATGGCTGCACCGGGTGCGCCTGCGGCAGGCGCAATACCTGTTGGAGACCACCGACTACTCGGTCGAACGGGTGGCGGGTCAGGTCGGATTCGGCTCCACCACCACGTTCCGAGACCGGTTCAAACGTCTCATCGGCACCAGCCCGAACGCCTACCGGCGGGCGTTTCGCACCACGGAGGAAAGCCCGTGAATCCCCGGCGCAGTGGCCGCCGAGGGAGCGCCAGGCTCAGAGCCATTCGATCGACAGGTCCCGGGTGCGCGGGCTTCGCCTGAAGCTGGACGGTTTATCGCGGGTCTGGGAATGAATCTGCCCACTCGGTGCGGGGTGGTTCTAGCCACACCGTCGAAGACCGGATGATCGTAGTGTCCGAAAAGGACAGAAGAGCCAATCTTGCCTGGTAGCACGACGCCAGGGAGACCTCATAGTGAATCAACACAAGTCCCCGCCGCTGGGAAAACACCGGAGACGCCTGCCGATCCTGGCCATGACGGCCACGGTCGCCGTCCTGTCGGGGTGCTTCTCCTCGGCATCGGATCCGGCCGAGGCGGGCGGCGCACTCGCCGCGACCATCCGATACACGGAGAAGGGCGTCCCGCACGTCCTCGCCGACGACCACGAGGATGCGGGATTCGGTCACGGCTATGCCGCGGCCCGCGACCACCTGTGCACCATCGGAACGGGGATGGTGACCTTCGCAGGCGAGCGGTCCAGATACTTCGGCCCGGACGAGACGCCCGCCGGTGCACTGACCACGGCGTCCACCAACCTCTCGTCCGATCTCTACTACACGAGTATCAATCAGAGCGGGGTGATCGAGCGGTTGATCGACCAACCCGCGCCGCTCGGGCCGAGCGATGAGATCCGCGACCTGGTTCGCGGCTATGCGCAGGGCTACAACCTGCTCCTCGCCGAGCGTGGTGGGCAGGCCTGCGGGGATCAAGGCTGGTTACGCCCGATGACCGAGATCGACGTCTACCGACGGGCCGCAGCCTGGAGCACCTTCCTCGGGCAGACCGGGGTCAGCGATGCGCTCGCGGAAGGCCCCGCCGAGGAGACCGCCGAATCCGGCGGGTCGTCGATCCCGGAATCCACCGGACCGGACCTGTCTAAGCCGGGCAGCAACTCCATCGCGCTGGGCGGCGACGTCACCGAGAGCGGCCGAGGAATCTCGGTGGCCAACCCACACCTGCCCTGGGGCGGGGACTTCCTCTTCCACCAGGCACACATCACCATCCCCGGTGAATGGAATGCCAACGGCGCGTCCTTCATCGGATTGCCCACCATCACGATCGGCCACAACGCGAGCTTCGCCTGGAGCGGCACCATCGCCGATGCCACCCGGCCGTTCACCCTGTTCGAGTTGACGCTGTCGCCCGACGACCCCACCGCCTACCTCGTCGACGACGAGGCGGTGCCGATGGAACGTCGTGCCGTCACCGTCGACACCCGTACGCCCGAGGGCGACATCGAACCGGTGACCCGCACCCAGTGGTGGACGGAGTTCGGCCCGGTCATCACCCAGCTTCGAGACCTGCCGCTGCCCTGGTCGACCGAGACCGCCTTCGTTCTCGCCGACCCCAACACCGCGAACATGCGCCTGCTCGACTCGTTCTACGCGGTGAGCCGAGCGACCGATATCGAGGAGTTCGACGAGGCGCTGCGGGCACACCAGGGAATCTCCGCGTTCAACCTCCTCGGCGCCGACTCGCAGGGAGACACCGCCTACTCCGGTCGGACGGTGCTGCCCAACGTCACCGATGCACACGCCGAACGCTGCAACACCGAACTGGGGCGGGCCACCTACCAGGAACTCGGCGTCGCGGTGCTCGATGCCGCCCAGGGCGACTGCGCCTGGCCTGTGGACCCGGCCGCAGTGCAGCCCGGTGCCGCCGGACCGGGGTCCCTGCCCTACCTGGAGCGGCGCGACTATCTGGTCAACTCGAACGAGAGCTACTGGTTGACCAACCCCGAGGAGCCGGTGACCGGTTTCGCACGCCTGGTCGGCACCACCGAATCGACCCGCAGCACCCGGACCAGGGGCGCGATCACCGAGATCACCGATCAGCTCGACACGGGTGACTTCACCCCGGACAACACCTGGGATCTGGTGTTCTCCAATCGATCGCACAGCGCCGAACTCGCGCTCGGCGGCACCGTCGAGATGTGCGCAAGCCTGCCGGGCGGCCGAGCCCGAACCTCCGACGGTGTCTTCGTGGACGTCACCGAGGCCTGCTCGGCGTTGGCAGCATGGGACGGCCGCATGGACGTGGACAGTCGGGGAGCCATGCTGTTCAGCCGGTACTGGCTGCCCCTCGCGCGAACGCCCGACGACGTGCTGTGGACCGTGCCCTTCGACCCGACCGACCCGGTGGGCACCCCGAACACGCTGAATCCGGACAACCCCGCGCTGGCCACGGCGCTGGCCGACGCGGTCGCCGACCTCGACGCCGCGGGCATCGCGGTGGACGCGCCGCTCGGCGAGAACCAGTACGTCGAGTGGGACGGCGAACGTGCTGCCATCGGCGGCGGCCGGGGCGAACTGGGCGTGTTCAACGTCGTGGCCAGCGAATGGAACCCGGACGCCGGGCACGACGCGATCGGCGACGGTTTCGGCTCGAACACCAGCAGCTACGTGCACGTGGTGGCGTTCGACGGCGGCGAATGCCCGGACATTCGCACGCTGACGACCTATTCGCAGTCCTCGGATCCGGACTCGCCGCACTTCGCGGACCAGACGCAGTCGTTCGCCGAGAAACAGTGGATAACCGGCCGGTTCTGCGAGGCCGACATCCAGGCCTCGCCGCAGCTGGAAGTACTGGAGATCTCCAACCGGCCGTAGCGCTGTGAGCAAGCCCATCGGATCGTCCGGCGGGCTGAGGCGGTTCGGCACGGACGGGATGCTCGTGGGCGAGCCGCAGGTCAGCGCATTCGGTTGCGGACTGGACGACCAGGTGAGGCTCGGCGCACGGCACTGCCACAATGGCGGATGTGCGGCAGTCGAGAGGTCACCAGGCACCGCGTGGCGTAGCCGCCGCGTCGGTGGCGACCTGCACGGCTCTGCTGTCGCACCTCGCAGGCGGCGGTCTCCCACCGACCTTGTTCGGCGTGGCGGTGCCCTGGGTGCTGTCGCTCATCGTCTGCACGATCCTCTCCGGGCGGAAGCTGTCGCTGCTCCGCATGTCGGCCTCCGTCGCACTGAGCCAGCTGCTGTTCCACATGCTCTTCGTGCTCGGCGCGACGCCGCACGGAGCTGCCCATCATGGGCACGGCGCCCATCACGACCACGCGCAACACCACGCGCCGCCCGCCGACAGCACGCTGGCCATGGTGCAGGGCGATGTCGAGATGTGGCTTTGGCACGGCTTCGCGGCCGTGGTCACGATCGCGGCGCTCTACCGGGGCGAACAGGCGATCCTGCGGCTGCGATCGCTGGCGCGACAGATCGCGATGTGGGCCCGCCGGACCCTGAGCCAGCCGATACCCGTTCCGCTCGGCCCGCCCGACCGGTGCCCGGTCCTGGTGGTGACCGAGGGAACCCGTGGCCTCGGCGACGACCCATTGGCCTGCACCGTGCGGCGGCGCGGACCGCCACGAGTGCGCGTGCTCTGACCTTCATCCGCCGTTCTCGCCCACCGCTGTAGACGGCGTTTCACCCCGCCTCGATTCGATGGCGGGGTCTCTCCCGCACGACAGGCGAGTCTGCGCCGACCGTGCAGATGGGTTGATCCAATGCGCACTTTCCGCATGCTCGGCGCCGCGTTCATCGCGTCAGCCGTTCTCGTCCTCGGCACGGCGCTACCCGCGTCGGCCCACGACGAGCTGATCTCCAGCAATCCGACCGACGGGCAGCAGCTCGACGCCGCACCCGAGGTCGTGTCCCTGTCCTTCTCCGCCGACGTCCTCACGATCGGGGCCGCGATCATCGTCGTCGACGAGTCGGGCACGGACTGGGTGACCGGGGAACCCGAGGTTCGAGACGGTGCGGTCACCGCCGAACTCGAACCGGGACTGGCCGAAGCGGGCTACGAGATCCGTTGGCGGGTGGTGTCCTCGGACGGCCACCCCATCAGCGGGATCATCCCGTTCACCATCGGCGACGGGCAGCCGCTCTCGCGGGCGGCGATGGCCACGAACGTCGAACAGCAGGGTCAGGACCAGGACCAAGAAGCTCAGAGCACACAGGAAACCGAGGGGAACCTGCGCGTTCCCCTGATCGGCGCCGCAGGCGCGGTCACCTCGGCCGCCCTGTTCGCGCTCGTCCACTTCCTTCGGCGCCGCACCCGTGACGGCGCCTCCGACGACTCACCGCAAACCGGCGTCGGCAACTAGCATTTTCGGAAGGCACATTCCTGTGAACACTCGTATCAAGAACACCCTTCGTCTCACCGTCCTGTTCGCCGTCGGCTCGCTTGCGCTGGCCGGTTGTGCGACGGGCAGCACCGCCGACGGGGCGGCCGCCGAGGGCGGGGCCGAGCAGGCGAGCCAGACCGAGGCCGACGCGATCGACATCAGCGACGCCTGGGTGAAGGCAGCGGACGAGGGTATGTCCGCCGCCTTCGGTGAACTGCCGAACTCCTCGGACCAGGACGTCACCGTCGTGTCCGCCACCAGCGAGGCCTCGACGATGCTCGAACTGCACGAGACCGTCGAGAACGAGGCAGGCGAGATGACGATGCGCCAGATCGACGGCGGATTCGTCATCCCGGCCAACGGAGCACTCACCCTCGAACCCGGCGCCGACCACATCATGTTGATGGACCTGACCGAGCCGCTCGAAGCCGGTGCCGAGGTCACCTTCACCCTCACCTTCTCGGACGACTCGACCTTCGAGTTCACCGCACCGGTGAAGGACTACTCCGGCGCCAACGAGAGCTACGAGGGCGACGCGGACATGGACGCGGACATGGACATGGGGCACTGATGGACGCTCCCGACAGCGACAAGCGTCGGGGCGCGTCGACCCGGCGACGGTTCCTCCTCGGGGGAGCCGTCGCCGGCGTCGGCGCCGCAGCCGCGATCGGCCTCGACTACGGCATCAACCGCGCCGCCGAGAGCACTCCATCGGCGGCGCCGCCGCGCAACGGGGACGAGGTCGTCCCCTTCCACGGCACCCATCAGGCGGGTATCGACACCGACGCCCAAGCCCATGCGACCTTCGTCGGACTCGATCTGAACGCGGATACCGATGCCGACGCACTGCGGCGGCTGATGCGCATCCTCACCGACGACGCAGCCCGACTCACCCAGGGCGAGCAGGCACTGGCCGACTCCGAACCGGAACTGGCCATGGCCCCGGCTCGGCTCACGGTGACCTTCGGCTTCGGGCCCGGCTTGGTCGCCCTCGCGGGCGGGGACCGACCCACCTGGTTGGCCTCGCTGCCCGCGTTCGAGACCGACCGGCTGCAACCCGAGTTCAGCGACGGGGATCTGCTCATCCAGATCGCCGCCGACGATCCGATCACCGTCGCCCACGCGACCCGGATGCTGTTGAAGGACAGCCGAAGCTTCGCGAAGGTGCGCTGGACGCAGCATGGCTTCCGCCGCGCCCACGGCACCGTCGCCCCGGGCACCACCATGCGGAATCTCTTCGGCCAGGTCGACGGGACCACGAACCTGGCCCCGGGCACCGAGGATTTCGACCGGCTCGTCTGGTCCGCGAGCGGGTGGCTCGCGGGTGGCACCGGGGCGGTGATCCGTCGGATCCACATGGATCTGGACAAGTGGGACCGGCTCGATCGGGGCGGTCGGGAACAGTCGGTGGGCCGCTTTCTCCACAACGGCGCGCCGCTGACCGGCGAGAACGAGCACGACGAGGCCGATTTCACCGCGACCACCGCGATCGGTTTCCCGGTGATCCCGGAGTTCTCGCACATGCGTCGGGCTCGCTCCGACAATCCGGACGAGCGGTTCTTCCGGCGCGGCTACAACTACGACCAGCCGCCGACCGGCGAACAGGTCTCCGATTCGGGGTTGATCTTCGTGTCGTTCCAGGCCGACGTCGACCGGCAGTTCGTGCCCATTCAGCGGCGTCTCGACGAACTGGATCTGCTCAACGAGTGGATTGCGCCGATCGGATCGGCGGTGTTCGCGATCCCACCCGGATGCGAGCGCAACGGCTATATCGGTGAGACCCTGCTGGGCTGAGGCGTGATCGCGTGCGGCGGCGGTGGGCCATCCGCCGCCGCACGCCTGGTCGGTGCCGTAGGGGGCGAGTCATCGCCGACGCCCGGTGCCGGGAAATCCGTTCGACCGAACCGACCCGGGCGTCCTACCGTCGTCGGGTCGCCCACCGGGATGGCCGAAATCGGGCTGTCGGCGCATTCACGTCACGGATCGGTGGGCGAGTGTCCGGCGACGAAGGTTTTTCGACGAGGAGGCAGTGGTGCAGCCGCTATCGCAGGATGAGATCAGACGATCGTTCGTGAACTGCTCCAAGGGCGAGGCGAAATCGCTGTCGTTGCCCGCGAAGTTCGAGACGATCGACTGGGATAACCGCGACTTCCTCGGCTGGCGTGACCCGAAGGCCCGAGACCGCGCCTACCTGGTCGCCATGCTCGTCAACGGGCCAGTCGGGCTCGCCTTGCGTGCCGCTCCGGAGCGGCGCAGCGCGATGCGGTCGAACATGTGCGCGTTCTGCCAGGTGACCCACAGCCTGACCGGGATCGCGCTGTTCTCGGCCCGGCGTGCCGGTGCGGCCGGTCGACACGGCAACACCGTCGGCACCTACGCCTGTGCCGACCTCGCCTGCTCGCTCTACCTGCGGGGCAAGCGCAAACCCGAGCTGCGACAGACCAAGGAGAGTCTCACCGAGCAGGAGACGATCGACCGGATGCTCGGCAATCTCGACAACTTCGTCGAGCAGGCCCTGCGCGAGGACGTCTGAGCCGGTCGGGCGGCGAGGGCCGCGCCGCTACCGCTGCTGTGCGATCGAGGCGGCGACCGACAGCGTCCGACGCCTGCTGAGCAACCGGGGTCCCACTGCGGTGATCAGGCGGTTCCGTCTGCCGGATACCGTGCTGGGCGGCGGGTTGCGCCGGTCCAGCGCCCGCAGTCCGCTGGCGACCACCTCACGCGGGGTCTGGAGTGGGGCACTGGCCACCATGTCGTGGGTGCCGCTGACGTCGAAGAACTCCGTCCTGGTGGCGCCGGGGGAGAGACACAGCACCCGAGGCCCCAGCTTTCGGGACTCCGCCCAGAGTGCTTCGGTGAAGCTCAACACGAAGGCCTTGGTCGCCGCATAGACCGCCATATACGGGATCGGTTGGTAGCCCGCGACGCTGGCGACGTTGACCAGCACCCCGCGCCGGGCGGCGCGCAGCCGCCCGATGAAGGCCAGATTGATGTCGACCAGGTTGGCGATGTTGACGTTGATCTGCTCGCCGATCCGAGCCGGGTCCTCGGTGTGGAACGGGCCGGAGGTAGCGAAGCCCGCATTGCCGATCAGGCTCGTGATGTCTAAATCGAGCTGGTCGACCTGTTCCGCCAGCTGTCGCCCGGCCGCCGGTTTGCTCAGATCCAGTGGCAGCACGGTGGCCCGGATGTCGTGGGCCGACGTGAGCTCGGTGGCCAATGCCTCCAGGCGGTCCTTCCTGCGGGCCACCAGGACCACGTTCGAGCCCCGGCCTGCGAGCTGCCTGGCGAACTCGACGCCGATTCCGGAGCTCGCGCCGGTGATCAGGGTGGTCTGGTTGCGGTAATCGACTGCTGTCATGACTGCTCCCGGGAGAAGAACGACTGACTCTGCTGCACCATACGTCGAGTGTGGCACTTGGTGCCACGATGGTACGGGGTGTCACGTTGGTACGGAGTGCGGCCGGGGGCGTAACCTCCGCCCATGACCGGTGCAGATGTCGAGAACCCGGGATTGCGGGAGCGCACCCGACGCGCCGTGCAGGCCGAGATAGCCGCCTCGGCGATGCGCCTGTTCATCGAACAGGGCTTCGACAACACCACGATCGACCAGATCGCCGCCGAGGTCGGGATCTCCCGCCGCTCCTGCTTCCGGTACTTCGCCTCGAAAGAGGACATGGTGTTGGGCAGCCTCAACGAGACCGGATTGAAGGTCCAGACGGCCCTGGCGGCCCGGCCCGCCGACGAAACGCCCTGGCCCGCGCTGCGAAGCGCCTTCGAGACGATGCTCGCCGACCCGTACTACACGCTTCAGGTCTCCCTGGAGATCTCCAGGATGTTGCACGAGGTGCCCTCGCTACGGGCCCGCAAACTCGAGAAACAACTGCGGTGGATGGAACTGCTGGTCCCGGATATCGCCCGTCGGCTGCGGGCCTGCGGAGCCGAGGGAGACCTGGACGTGCAGGCCAAGGCGATCGTCGCCAGCGCACTGAGCTGTGTGGACGTCGCCGTCGAGGCCTGGATCGCAAGCGAAGGCGCCGAGACGGTCGAGGACCTCTACGACGAGGCCGTGCGGGCCGTCCGAGGTACCGGCTGAGTCGTGGCCGAAGTGCACCGGTTCACCATGGGCAGATGAGTGAAGCCGATCTCCCCGGACCACGACGGTTCCTGGTGCTGCATGACTACGGGATGGGCGGGCTGTGGTGGTGGATTCGAGGCGAAACCGCTCGGGAGATCGTCGAGAACCTCGCCGAAGTGCAGGTCGTCGAGGACCCGGATTCCGTGAGCGCCGCCGAGGGCTGGGAACTCGATGAGTACGAGCTTGCCGACGTAGACCACGATGTCGCGCTCACCGAACTGCGTGCGCAACGAGCCGAACAGCGAGACCGGCCCGGCTTCGCGGCGCTGGTGGGCAGAACACGGGTCTTCCTGCGTTTCCCGCCGGACGAGGAGATCGACGGCGTGGTCGACCTGCTGGAACTGGACGCGGCTGGTCGGCGGGTCCGGCAGATCGAACAATGGCCCGACGGAACCTCGAAGCGCTCGGTGGCGGCGGACTGGCCGATCAACTCGCCGCACGACCTCTACGACCCGCAGTACGCGGCCATGGAGATCGACCAGTGCGAGTTCGAGGCGGTATGGGATCGCGGCTGAGCCCGACCGCGCTCGCCGGATCGCCTGTTTGCGTCGGCCCGCGTCAGTCGGCGGCCGCCATCTGCTCGGCCAGTTGCGCCCTGCCCTCCGCGAGGAAACCCGGGTCGTCATGCTGGTGCGCCCACACGATGGTCGACAACGCGCCATAGGCGTGCTGGCAGCGTTGCGCGTGCAGCTCGGCATCGGTCGGCGTCCGCCCGTAACCCGTGAAGAAGGCTGCGGCCAGCTCGGGCCGATCCCGCCAGTATCGAGGCAGCATCCGCTCCGTGTCCGCCAGCCAACGATCTCGCCCGGCCCGGCCGAAATCGATCAGCCGCAGCGTTCCGCTCGCGTCCACCAGCCAATTCCTCGGCTGGAAATCGAGGTGCGAGGCCACCGTCACCGCAGGCCCGAGGGCGACCAGCTCGCCGACCCGGCGCACCGCGAAGTCGATCTCGGCGCTGCTCAGCAGACCGGCCCGGACACCGATGGCGATCCAGCGATCCAACTTGGCCACCAGCCGCGCGGACGGTGCCGGGTCGGTGTACGGCGGCACGCAATCATGCAGTCCGCGGGCCAACTCGCCTGCCTGGCGGTGGATCGCGGGGTCCTGTTCGCCCGCCTCGGTCGGCGCCGAGGCACCGGGAACCCTGGTCATCACCAACAGCTGGGCCTCGTCGTCGACATGCACGAGCTGGGGAGCCCGATCGCCGAGCGTCGGTGCCCAATCCCGCAACGCGGCCTTCTCCCGCTCATAGTGAACGGCTTGGCGCGAGGTCTTGGCGATCCAGAGCGCACCATCGCGGGCGGCGAGCTCCAGCACCAGAGCCTCGCCGTGCGGCATGGACCGATCCCCGAGGATCTCGCACGGACCCAGCAGCCGAACACACCGCAGGCGGACCGCCTCGGCCGTCGGCAGCTCGACGATCCGGGTGGGTGTCGGCCGGTGCAACGGTGATTCGGACATCGCGCGGCCTACTTTCGATGCGCTCGGGATCGGGAAACTCGGCCCCTGCAAGATCACCGAGGCTCCGGTACCGACGATAGCGTCAGGGAATCCACCCCGAACCGGAGAATCGACGGGCGGCCATTCCCGCCGAGGGGCCGGAATCCCGCCGATTTCCATGATCATGTCAGTTGTGGCCGAATGCAATGCCTGCTCGACACTCCGCAGTTGCCCGCCGTCACGGCGAAGGGGAATCAGACGGTCAGCACGACCGCTCCGACGGTCTCCCGGTTCTCCAGGGCGCGATGGGCCTCCGCCGCCTGGGACAACGGGAAACCACTGATCGTCGGGGTGAGTCGGCCCTCGGCGGCGTCGGCCAGCGCCAACGCGGACAACCGCTCCCAGCTGCCCGCCTTCCTGGTCAGCTGGGGTCCGAGCACCCAACTGGCGGTGAGGCTTCGGTTCGCCAGGTCGGCCGTGCTGAGCTCGGTGGGGGCGCCCGAGGCCATCCCGTGCAGCAGCATCCTGCCGCCGACACCGAGCAGTTCCAGTGCGGCCCGACCGATGTCGCCGCCGGTCCCATCGAGGACCACCGTGACCTCCCGGCCCGCGAGCTCCGCCCGAACGCGCTGTGGCCAGTCGTCGAGCAGGTAGTCCACGGCCACCTCGGCCCCGAGCGTGCGCACCCGCTGCACCTTCGCCGCTCCGCCCGCGATCCCGACCGCAGTGGCCCCCGCCGCGACCGCGGCTTGGACGAACAGACTGCCCATCCCGCCCGCCGCCGAGGTGATCAGTACGACATCCTCGTCGGTGAACTCGGCGAAGTCGATGATCCCGCGCGCGGTCCCACCGCTGCCGAGCATCGCCACCGCCGCCTCTGCGGAGAGTTGCGCGGGCAGCGAATGCAGCGAATCGGCCTCGGCGATGGCCAACTCGGCATAGCCGCCCTCGCGGCCCGTTGCATTCGCCGCGACACGCTGGCCGAGCCAGGACTCCGCCACCCCGGGGCCGACCTGGTCGACCACCCCGGCCACCTGGCTGCCCGGCGTCGTCGGAGTCGTCCACGTGTTCGGACCCACCGTGCTGCCGGTGCGCAGCCGGGTATGGATCAGGTGCACTCCGGCGGCGGCGACGGCGATGCGTACCTGTCCCCGGGCCGGAATCGGGTCCGGCACCTGGAGATAACGCAGATTCTCGGCGGGGCCGAACTCGAGCAGTCGTATCGCATACATGGACGTTCCTCGATCGATCGCGGGAAGTCGGTGTGTCGGTCGCCATCGATCCTGCAACCTCAACCGGAGTTCGGGTCAAGCTGCACCGATGGCGTGACCCCGACGACCCGCCGAGCGAAGAGGGTCGAACAACCGGCATACCGGACATCGGAGGCGTTCCTGATCTGATTTCCGATATGACCACACCGTCTCCCTACGGCGAACCTGCGATCGGACCGGTCGATACCGCCCGTTGGGTCCTGCCCACGTTGGCCCCGATCCTTGCCGTTGGCGGCCTCGCCGTCGCGGTCGTCGGCCCCGAGACAGCCTGGCGTGAACTATCGGCCGCCTCGGTGTGGGCGCTGTTGATGCTCGCCCTACTGGCGCCGATCGTGCTGGTAGCGGGGCTTCGCACGCCCGGAGCTCTGCGCGCCTCCTCCGTCGCCGGGGTGTTCCTGGTGCTGACCGCGCTGTCGGTCTCGATGCCCAGGATGGGGGTGTTCGCCGACCTGGAATGGAACTGGCAGGGCAAACTCCTAGACCTCGTCTGGGTCGGCGTGCTGTTCATCATGCTGCGACGCTGGGCGAGCACCGAGGCGGGACTCCGGTGGCGACCAGAACCCGGCTCGCTGCGCTCGGCGCTCCCGCCCATCATCGGGATCTTCGTGGTGGTGGCCGGTATGACGATTCTCAGCGCCATCCTCGCGCCCGGCTCCGTGGCGGTGCCCAACGCCGAACGCCTGCTCTTCGACGCGACGGTGCCGAACCTGACCGAGGAACTGATCTGGCGCGGCGCGATGCTCGCCGTACTCGATCGCGCTTTCGGCACCCCGTGGCGCTTCTTCGGGGCCCCGGCCGGAATGGGGCTGGTACTGACGAGCATCGGTTTCGGGCTCGGCCACGGGGTCCTCTTCGACCCCGTGAATGGCGTGGCGGTCAACCTCGGCGCCATCGTCGCAACCGGAATCGCCGGGCTGTTCCTGGGATGGGTCCGGGCCAGAACCGGTTGTCTGTGGCTGGCCTTCCTCGCGCACTGTGCCCCGGAACTCGGCGTCGACCTCGGCGCACTCCTGGCGGCCTGACCGGGCAGGACGAGCGGGCTCAGACGAACTCCACGTCCGAACAGGACACGAAGAACTCACCCGCCAAGGTGCCATCCGGCAGTCGAGGGCCGCCATGGCCGCCCCAGACGTTGACGACCATGTGCCTGCCGTGTTTGGTCCTCGGGATCGCCTCGGTGCAGTAATTGGTGATCCCGGGATCGCCGTGGATCTCGGTCATGAACGGCACCGGCTCCAGATCGTCCCAGGACAACACGCCATCCGGATCCCAGTCGTCCTTGGTGATGAACCACTGGTGGGTCCAGGTCGGGTCGACGTGGTGGGCGTTGTAGGTGTAGGAGAAGGCATGCTCGGTGTCGGCGGCGGACAGGATGGTCGTCGGCCACTCGCCGACCAGATCGAGACCGGAGAAGGCCGGATTGCCCGCCGAGGCCACATCCTGGCCTCGGAAGAACTTGCGGTACTCCAGGTAGGAGCCGTTCCACGGTGGATCGGCCAGCATCGCGGCTGCGGGCGGCGCGACCTCCTGCCAGGTGGCGCTGGTGTTGAGTTTCCTGGCCTGGATGCAGATATCGGCGGGATCGTCGTCGCGGATCGCCAACACCGCCCGGCTCGCGGGGTGGCTGAGGCTGCCGTGCCGCAGACCCGCCGCCGGATCCCGCGACGGTCCCGTGGCGGGGCCCACCGAGGTGTAGGGGCGGGGAGAACCCGTGTCGACGACGATCTCGTTGCTGAACTCACTCCAGGAACCGTTGTCCAGCTTGGCCCGGATCTTCACCCGGTACTCCAGATCGGGTTCGGTGCCCAGACACACCCAGTGCGAACGGGCCAGGATCCAGCCCGGCGCCTCGGCGGGCCAGAACAGCCCGACGGTCTGCTTGATCCGCCCGCCGTTGAGCCACACCTCGTAGAAGTGGGGATAGGCGGCATCGCCGTCGTTCCAGTCCGCAGGCGGCGGCCATTCGCCCCCGCTATTGGCGCCCACCGTCCACTCCAAGAGGATTCCATGAAGCGCAAGGTCGCCATCCGACCGGACGACTGCGGCCGCCCCCAGTGAATGCGGTGCCACGATCTCGAGAATGCTGGAGCTCACGGTGTCGTTCCCTTCCCTGGCTGGAGATCCATCGGGATGCAGACGCGCGGTGATCTTCCTTTTCGAAGTTAAGGCCAAGACGGAGCAGGTGACAGGGTCTGGACCGATTCTGACCGCATTGAGTGAACGCAGGACGGGAATGGTTGCCCCAGAAGGGCATTCGCCAGTCGGGTAACGCGCCGAAAGAAACAGTCCACTGTGTCCCGGAACGTCATTCGGCGACCATGCAACGCGCATTGCCGCCCAGGCCGGAGGCGCCGATTCGAAACGCGAAACCCGGTCAACAACCGAGGCGGATCAGAACCGTGCCTCCAACTCGGAGATCAGCCGGGCGAGCAGCGTGGCCGAATCTGCGGGCGACAACGCGCTCCCAGCGAGCGTCCGGATCATCTCGGTGAAGACAGCGGTGTCCTCGTCCCGATCGAAGGAGCCACGCAGCCTGCCGTGCTCCAGATGCACGACCGTCGACCGCAGCGGGAACTCCAAGGCCTGGAACCCGCCTTCGAGGCGAACCCGACCACCCGCGCTGGTCGGAATTATCCGCACGCACACATTCGGCAGCCGGGACATCGTCAACACATGGCGCAACTGCTCGACCATCACGACCGGTCCGCCGATCGGCCGGAGCAACACCGGCTCGTCGATGAACGCCTCGAACTCCACGGGGCCGCGCTCGCGGGTCAGGATCGCCTGTCTGGCGAGCCGGGTATCGAGATCGGCGGCCAACTCGCCGGAGCCCCGGCCATCGACGGTGAACAGCTCGCGCGCGTAACCGGGGGACTGCAGCAGCGCGGGGAACAAGACCAGCGCGACATCGACGACCCGGGTGGCCTCGGCCTCGAACGGCACCGGACCCGACCACTGCCTGGGAATCTCGCCTGCCGCCCAGCCGCGCGCGATGCGTTCGTAGCGGCGCCGACGGCGGGCCCGCATCGCCTCGTAATCGGACCGGCGCAGCGGCAGCGTCGCGACGTGTCGTTCCCAGGCGGCCGAGGTGCGGCCGGCGTCCACGTCGGCGACATCCGGATCGGTCGACGACGAGAGCGCCGTCGGTTCGCCGGGGCGGGACATCGCCATGCCACCAGCGTATTCGCCCGTGGTGGCACCCCGCACCGTAATTAGCGGAACACCGTGGGTGATCCACCGATCCTCGGTGCCAGCCGAAGCAGGCCCGACGGCGAACCGGACGCCTCAACGCTCCCGGTCGCGCTCATCCAGATAGCGCGAGAGGTCCTGCTGCTCACGCACGTCGTTCGCGTAGAACCTCTCGGCGGCCTGGCGCGCCGAGCTCGACAACAGATCCAGCTGGGTCAGGAGTTCGTCGGTCGCCGAGCGCTCGCCTCCGGGGTGAGCGGTGACGGCGAACCACCTCGGCAGGTTCAGATAGATCTGCACCGACTGTGGTAGATCCAGTCGCGCGATCCTGGTGATCTCGTGCCGGATCTCCGGATCGGCGGCAAGCTGCGTCGGCCGCTCCATCACGCCGGCGAGGATCTCCGCGATCTCGTGCACCCTGGCCACCGTGTCACCCGGCATCCGATCGTGTTGCGCGTCCACCTGGGCCAGCAGACTGTCCAGATCGGACCGCAATCCGCCCACCTCGGCCTCCGGATCGGCCGGGATCAGCGTGACCCGCTCGGGCGGCGCGGCCAACGCACCCACCGCGTAGAGACCCGCGGTCACCGGCAGCCAGTACACCCCGGCCAGATCCGTCAGGTACAGCAGCATGCCCACCAGGCCCGCCGCCGACCCGACCAGGTTCTTCGTCGAGCCCAGATACCGCCACAGCCGCTTGATCATTGATACCCGCGAATCTCGTCGAAGACGCTGGCCAGGTCGACGCCGTCGCCCGGATCGAACATCGCGCCGCCGGTCGAGTCCGCCACCTCGGCCATCTCCTCGCGGTCGCCCTCGCCCAGCGGAACGGTGAACACCGGAATGTCGCGCCACGCCGCAGGGAAGTCCGCGTGCTCGGCTTGGAAGGCGGCGAGATCCGCGCCCTCGGCGTTGTCCCCGTCGGTCATCAGCACGATGGAGGTGAACCGGTCCGGGTCGGCCTCGTCGGCTTCGCCCGCGAGGCGGTAGGCCGCCAGCAGACTGTCGTAGATCGCCGTGCTGCCCGTCGCCGTCAACCCATCGGCGGCCTCGGCGATCCTGGCCAACTCCGCCGCAGGCTCGGACTCGGGCACCGTGAACGTCTGCGGCGGCGCAGGTCTCGCCGTGAACGGCAGCAGGGTGACCTCCTCCCGGCCCCGAACGCCCCGATATCGCCCGAGCGTCGACCGGTCCCCGCCGGTGAGGTCGGTCAGCGCCGTGCGCAGCGCCTCGATGCGCTCGCCCGCCATCGAGCCGGAGGTGTCCAGGACGTACACGGTTCGCGAAGGGCGTCGGATCTCGTTGAAGTAGGCCGACAACAGCGCGTCCACCGAGTCGTCGGTGGCCGGGAACGGGAGTTCCAGCAACTCGGTGTCGCCGAACTCCTCGGACAACTCCACGCCCGGCACCACCGGGCGGCGGCGAGTGGTCTCCATGATCGACCGCTGGACCTCCGGTTGCCGGAGGTACTCGCTCAGCCTGCCGTGCGCGGCGCGGGCCTCGTCGTCCGAGTCCGCCAACAGGGTGAGTGGATAGTCGGCGGTGACGACGCCGTCGGTGGGATAGAGCAGGGTCAGCGGGTCGGGCAGCGCCGGGTCGTCCGCCAACGCCAGCAGCTCGGACTCGTAGTTGATCAGTCCGTCCACCACGTCGCCCGGTTCCTCGCCACTGGCACGCGAGGTGAACGCCCCGGTCAACCAGCGGGACGAGCCAGCGGACACCGTCTGACCCCGGAAGAACTCCGTCAGCTCCGGGGTGATCCGGCGAACCTGCTCGGCATCCACCGCACTACCGGTGTCGGCCAGTGCGGAGGACACCGCGACCAGCGCCGAGAACCCGGAGTTCGACGCCGATGGATCGGTCATCCCGTAGGTGAAATCGCCCGCGCCTGCGGCCTCGCCGATCCGCCGCCAGTCCACCGGTTCGCCCACCCAGCCCAGCCGTTCGACCACCGGGGTGGACAGCGCCAGCAGCACCGGGGAACTCATGATCTGAACCTGTTCGCCCAACAGACCCGCCGTGTCGGGGATCGCCTCCAGATAGCGGTTGGAGGAGAACCAGATCGCGTCGTAGGCGTGATTCAGCACCGAATCCGAGGCCAGGATCTCCGCGCCCTCCAGGGTGCCGGTGAACTCGAACTCCACCGTCACCCCCGTCTCGGCTGCGGCCTGTCGCAGGATCGACTCCATATCGGCCAACTCGCTGCCCGCCAACACGCGCAACGTCGTGGTCTCCGGAGTGTCGGGATCCGCTCCGGTACAGGAGGCCAGCGTCGCCACGCACAGCAGCGCGGCGACGGCGATGGTGGGCGTCCTCATCGGCTCTCCTCAGGGGTGTCCTCGGCGAGACCCGCCTCGTGCGAGCGGCGCAGGTATGCCTCGGAATGGCGGATCTCCTCGGACAACGCCTGGACGGTGGTGGCCATCGAGTCCACCGCCGAGGCCCGGAAGCCGTCCACGGCGTCGATGGCCCGATGAATCCGATCGAAGGACTCGCGGATCGTCGACACGGCGATCGTCGGATCGGTGCCCGCCTGGCGAACCTGTTCGGCCTGGGTGGCCAGTAGCTCGCTGTTGGAGCGCAACAGGCCGTCGGTGACCGAGGACAGCGCGTCGACCTCGTCGAGCACGTCGCGTTGGTTGGCCAGCGCGGCACTGATCACCAGCGCGATCCGCAGCGCCGCGACGGTGGTGGTGACCGCCCGATCGACGCCCCGGATCAGCTCGTCGTTGGTGCGCCGCAACAGATCCAGCGCCAGGTAGCCCTGCGCGAACACCGCGAGCTGGGTGAGGATGTCCTGACGCCGTCGCCGAAGCGGGAACAGCACGTCGGAGCGCAGCGCGGTGACCCGCTCCGGGTCGACCAGCTCCAGCAGACCCGCCTGCCGTTCCACCGCCTCGTCCACCGCCTCGGTGAACAGGGCCGCGTCCGACAGCCTGCCCATCGCCGCCCACAACCGCTGCCGTTCGCCCTTGAGCGATGCATTGTCGCGGCGCAACATGTCCTGTCGGCCCCGCAGCTCCATTATCAGGGCGTTGATCGGTTCGCCTGCCGCCCGGTAGCGGGCGATCAGGGCGTTGTGATCTCGGCTCGTGGTGAACAGCCCGAACAACCGTCGTCTCGGCTGTCCCGGGTCGGCGGGAGCGAGTTCGACGACCTTCCGGCGCAGCACCGCCAGGCTGTCGGTGAGCTTGGCCTGACTGGTGTCCGAGCCCAGTCGGGTATCGGACAGCCCCTGCATCGACCGGTCGATGAGCCTGCCCGCCGTACTGGCGGCGATCCGCATGTCCGCTTCGCCGACCGTCAGCAGCCGCTCCAGTTCATCGCCGAAGCCGGGGGAGCGCACATCCAGTGCGGCGAGGCGGTCGGCGAGTTCGCCTGCGCGCGCGGTGGCGGCCTGCCGGTCTTCCTCGGAGACCGGGATCAGGCCCGCGACCCGCTCCGGAGGAATCGGCCCGACCGGCTCCGGCGGGGCGAGCACCAGATCGTCGTCGGCCGCCATCAGTACTGCTCGGCGATGTCGTCCAACAGCCGTTCGAGGGTCTCGAACGACGGCGGTTCCACCACGTCCACCAGCTCGGGTGGCACCGGGACGTCGTGCTCGGCGGCGATCTCGCCGAGTTGTCCCGGATCCGAGGTCCGGAAGCCGTAGACGGCGGCCAGCCTGCTCAGCTCGGGGTCCTCGGTGAGCAGCCTGCCGACCTGATCGCCGTCGTCGGTCAACGGGACCAGCGTGTGGGTGGAGAACACGGTCGGCGAGGTGTACAGCAGTCGCATGTCGTCGTTGATCGAGCCGTCGCCCCGGATCTGCCGATCGAGGAACTGCGACTCGTAGATCAAGGCCAGCGGGGTGCGTCCCATGCCGCCGGAGCCGAGATAGTCCTCGAAGGGGCCCTCGGTGGTGTTCTGGGTGTAACCCTGGTCCAGGAACAGCTCGCCGACCTCCGCCACGACCTCGGCCTCGTCCTCCGTGGAGGCCACCACGGCCTCGTCGTTGGCCACATAGGACACGATCGACAGATACATCGCCGCCGAGTTCGATTCGCGCGGGTCCGTCGTGGTGATCAGCACGTTCTTCCTGGCGGGGAACTCCGTGTTGTCGGGTAACTCGTCCCACCGGGTGTCGGCCCTGGTCAATTCGAGATAGGCGGCGATGTCGAGCACCTGGTGTCCCGCACCGGCCGAGCGCACCACGCCCTGTTCGGTGAGCAGCTCGACGATCGGGGCGAAACTGGCCACGGCCATCGGCGACTCGAAGGGCTCGTAGACCGTGGAGACATCGCGATCCCGTTGGATCCGCTCGGCCGCCGGGCTGCTGGCGGGAAAGGCGAAGGCGTACTCGCCCAGCGCGACCGAGGTCGCGATCTGCCGTGAACCGGCCGAATCGACCTCGACTTCGAGTCCGTGTTCGGCGAACGCCTCCCGCACTCGTTCGTCCTGGAAGAAGGCGAGCTTCTCCGATCCGATGACCCCGCGCACCGAGGTCAGCTCCGTGTCGTCCTCGTCGCGGCCCAGAATGATCGCCACGCCCACCGCGATCAACAGCACCGCTGCCAACGCGATGGACAGCCCCCGCTTCACGTGAGTTGCCTCCGACGTCCGTTGATCCCCCTGCCGCTGATGATCGGGCTCGTTGGACTCGATCGACTCGCGATGCGGGTGTGATCAGATGAACACCGAATGAATCCCCGGTGCGCGCGACGGATTCGTCGAAGCGGGGCGGCGGAGGTGGCCGGATCTCGCCGAGCGGCGCAGGTGGCGGCGCGACGGGATCGAACGGCCGGACGGCAACCGCGAGGAAGATCATAACCGGCGCGCGACACGGCACCGCGCGGGTCGACGAGTCAGCGCCGGCTCAGATCGTGACGACGCGGATGACCCGGTGCAGCCCCACGAAATCCTTCGGATTACGAGTGAGCAGCGGCAGTGAGCGCGAGGCGGCGGTGGCGGCGATCTGCAGATTCACCCGCCGGGGAATCGCGCGCCGATCCGTCTCCCGGATCAGCGCGGCGAGCACTCCGTAGAGCTTCGCGGCGGCGGTGTCGAACGGAAGGACGTCGATCCGGCGCAGCGCCGTGTGATACCGCTCCACCCGCGCATTGCGTTCCACCGGATCGGTGGTGCCCAAGGCGTAGGCCAACTCGGCGACGCTCACCGCGCTCACCGAGGGCCGAGCCGATACCCACTCGCCGAGATCGATCCGATCCAGCTCGATGATCACCGAGGTGTCGATCAACACCCGTGCAGGCGTGGTCATCGGCCCGAGAACCCGGGAAGCTCGGGCAGGTCGAGAACCCCCGACCAACTCGGATACGGGGTGGTCCGTCTGGCATCCCACGGATTCTCCGTCGGATCATCGGGACCGAATCCGACGTCGCTGCGCCGCCGATCCCGTTCCCAACCAGCGGCGTCGACCGGTGGCAGGGCATGGAACTCGCGTTGCAGCGCCCCCAGCGTCCGCGCCGCCTCGGTGCGGCGATAGGGGACCAGGTCGGCGACCGGCCTGCCGTCCCTGGTGACGGTGAAGCTCTCGCCCGCCTCGACCCGGCGGATGATCGCGGCCTCATCTCGGCGGAGCTCGGCCGCCCCGATCCGCTGGCTCATGTGCCTACCGTAGTCGTGCCCGCGAGATAAGTGACCTGGATCGGCGTTCTATGGCCGAACATGCGGCCGAACGACCGCTCGTCGCACACCACCACACCACCGCCGCCGATGCCCGGGCGACCATCTCCTAACGCCGACGACAATGATGTGATCATCGTTGCGACGGACGGCTTGTCCGGCGTTCGTCACGTCATCGTTCTCGGGCGAGCCCGGGTGTCGACTCGATGACGGTCCGCGGATGGGTCGATGCGCTTCAGGCGAGGGGATCGGAGTCGGGTAGATGGTCGACCACTACGAACTGCTCGGAGTACGCAGAGGTGCCTCCGCCTCGGACATCAAGACTGCCTACCGTCAGCTCGCCAAGACGATGCATCCCGATGCGGGCGGGTCCGCAGGCGCCTTCCGATTGCTCACCGAGGCCTACGAGACCCTCTACGACCCGGCGCTGCGGGCCGAGTACGACAGGACCTCGTTCCGCCGCACCACCCCGCCGAAGGTGCACAGCAGTACCGAGGCGTCCAGCCCGCTGCGCCGACCCGCCTGGGTGGGCCGCAACAACCGGACCCGGCGGCGCGAACACCTCGGCGACGATCCGGACTACGTCCCGTCCACGCCGAGGATCGACCCGCGTGGCATTCCCTGGTGGGACACCCTCGACGTCCGCCGTGCGGTGCGCTACCTGCCCTCCACCGGCCTCGGGCACGCGCCACTGTTGGTGCCGCTGTCCTGCCTGCTGGTCCTGATGGCGTTGGCCCCGGTGTTGTTCGCCGCGCCGATCACCCTGCTGGTCTGGCTGCTGCTGGTATCCGGCGCGGTGACCATGACGATTCGGGCCGTCCGCCGACAGGTCACCGCCAACCAGGTCGACGAGGAGTTCGTCGCGGAGTACGGCGTCGATCGGGTATTCGGCAGCCCCGGCAAGGAACAGGAGGACATCGGGGGCCAGCTCACCGCCGAACTCCTCGACCGTTACCTGACCCGGCTGCCCGGGGTGCGGATCTTCCACGGCCTGGCCTGGCCCGGATCGGTGTTCGCCGACGTCGACCATGCCGTGCTCTGCGGGCGCAGGCTGGTGCTCATCGAGTCGAAGAAGTGGCTGCCCGGTCACTACACCGCCGACGAGGACGGGGAACTGTGGCGCAACGGCCACCCGTTCCGAGGCGGCTCCATCCGGTTACCCGAGGCGGTGGCCGCCTACCGCACGATGCTGCCCGACGTCGAGATCCGGGGCGCGTTGTTGCTCTACCCCAGCAGGCTCGGCCGGATCACCACCGACGAGCCGGAGGACGACACCGCCGCGCCGATGAATCCGGAGGGCTTCCTGGACGAGATCGGCGGCTGGCTCGCCGAGGACGCCGCCACCGTGGACCGGGAGCTGTTCCGCACCGTCCTCGCACAGGTCGTCGGCGTCACCTCCTGATTCTGCGGGCGCACCCGGCCCGCTTCGCGTGTCCCGGCCGCCCCTCGACACCGTCGGTTGCCTCGACTACCGAGGACGGCCTGCTGCGCCTGGCGAGCTCGCTAGGAATCCGGAGCGGATCACGGACCGGTCAACGGCTATCGCCATGCGGATGGTCACCTGCGGCCGCCGCACTGGTCGTCCGACCGACCGGCAGCGTGGCGCGCAACTCCCAGCCGCCCTCGGGCAGCGCCGCGCTGGAGAGACTGCCGCCCAACACCGAGACCCGCTCCTGCAAGCCGATCAGACCGAAACCACTGGCCCGGAAGCGGGGACGGCTGGTTCGTGTTCCATCGTTGCGCACCCGGACGACCACGTCCTCGTCCGAGGCGCCGATCATGACGCGCACCGAGGTGGCGTTGCTCGCGTGCTTCCGCACGTTCGTCAGCCCCTCCTGCACCAGCCGCTGCACCGAACGGCTCAGCTCCGGGGACCAGCCAGCGGGGTCCACCGCCGCATCGACGTCCAGACTCGCCTGCGGGCCCACCGCCGAGAACCTGGCAACCTGTTCGTGCAAGGCGGCCAAGCCCTGTGGCACGGTCCGGTCCGCATCGGACTGGGCGCCCTCACGCAGCAGCCCGACCATTCGGCTCATCGCGGCGAGACCGTCCTGGCCGACCGATTCGATGTTGGCGAAAAGCTGCCTTCCGGTCGCCGGGTCGCCTTCGACGATCTCGCCGCCCGCCTGCGCCTGCACCACCATCGCCGTCACGTAGTGCGCCACGTGATCATGGAGATCACTGGCGAGGTCCATCCGCTCGGCGCGGCGAACCTGGTGGGCCATCGCGGATCGCCGCAGATCCTCCTCGCGGAGGAAGACACCCAGGGCGATCGCCCCGATGCCCGACAGGATCAGCAGCATCGCGAGCTCGACCGTGTTCCACCACATCGTCACCGAACGCTGCGGCAGCACCGCCAACGCCGCGCACAGCAGTACGCCCAGCGCCAACCGCTGCCGAGGCGAGGCATGCCGGGCTGCGGTGACCGCCAGGACGATCAGGAAGACCAACTCGATCAATCCGAAGGTGCGCTGCAGGATCGTCGAATGCACGAACAGCGTCGCGACCATCGAGGCGCCGACCGCCGCGAACGCCACGAGCACCGGTCGCCCGATGCGTTCCTCGAACGCCGACAGTGTCAGCAGGATCAGCGGCATGGTCGCCACCACCGCGCTGGGCGGATCCCAGGCCATGAGCGACAACTCGACGGCATAGGTTCCGACCATCGCCACGGCCACGACCACGCGGAGGGCGGGCGACCGGTCGTGCAGCAGTGGGAACCTCATGGTCCGACCCTAATGAGCCGCCCACGGCCGCCGGATCATCCCACCGGCCGGATCGGCGCCGCCTCGTGCGAGAGGCATGATGGACGACCTCGTGATTCCTCGACCCCGGGAGTGTCCATGACGCCTCGATCGGCCGGCGTCGGCCATCTCCGCCGCCGGATCGCCGTCCTGGGGCTCGCGGCCCTCACGATGGTCGCCGCGTCCGGGTGCGGCACGATCACCGGCCCGGTCTTCACCATCGAGATGTTCGTCGATCCGGGCCCCGAGGAACTCCTGATACAGCATGTCAGTTACCGCTTCGCGGGCACCGAACAGGCTTACGACTTCCAGCACGGCACGTCCTGGCGCAAGGCCGCGAACGTCGGTTTCGGCGAGAGCTACCTGACCGTGTTCGAGCCGCCGGACGGCACCGTGTGCCGCATCCTCGTCGACGGGGTCGAATTCGACCGACAGATCGCCGAGGGCGCCGACCGGCTGGACTGTGGCGCTAACGCGCAATAGACGGCAATCCGTCGCCGTGATTCCGGGCTACCGCGCCGATGGACGCGTACGCTGGTGGAACGAGAAGCACGAACCGGCCTCGGTGCCCACTCCCGACGCCCGTTCCGACTCGATCTCGCGCCGATCGGCCGATCGGCTACTACTTTCGGCCGACCCGGCCCCGCCATCCCGGCCGTTCGGCTGATCCGATCGGCCCCCCGCAACCCGCAAGCTCTTCCTTGTCAGATCGACCTCGATCAAGGAGGGCCCGTGCGGAGCCGTCTCACCACCACCGCCAAGGTCGCCGGGCTCTTCGCGGCCGGGTCGGTACTCACCGGCTGCGGGTTGTTCGGCGAGAGCTACGACGTCCGGATGGAGGTCGAAGGCTCCGGTAGTGCTGTGGTCACGAGCAAGTTCGCGGGCGGCAAGTCCAGCACCGGCGAACGGGACCTGCCCTGGACGGAATCGGAGTCCGTCGGCTTCGGCTTCAACGACCTCTGGCTGGTGGACGCCGAGCCCGGCGCCATCTGCCGGATCCTCGTCGACGACCGGGTGCTGGACGAGCAGACGGCCGACGAGGACGGCAACGCCGAGTGCTACGTCAACAACCAGGACGACTGACGCCTCGAACCTCGCACAGCCCGGCGGGACGGATCTCTGGCTGATGCGTCGAACGGATCGCACCGCAGCGCCGATCGATGCCGCGTTCCCGCCCGCGCCGGGCACACCCCCACATCGCTTAGATGAAATCTAGAGAGGAAATGGGCACCCCGACATGACGATGACCACGACGGCCACCATCGTGGCGGCGCAGAGCGTCAGCAAGGTGTACGGAACCAAGGAGAACCAGGTTCATGCCCTGCGGTCGGTGAGCACGGGCATCAACCAGGGTGAGTTCACCGCGGTGATGGGCCCGTCCGGCTCCGGGAAGTCGACCCTCATGCACTGCATGGCGGGTCTGGACCGGCCTACCTCAGGCAAGATCACGCTGGCGGGCACCGAGATCACCGAGCTATCGGAACGCCAGCTCACCGACCTGCGTCGCGACCGCATCGGCTTCGTCTTCCAGAAGTTCAACCTGCTCAGCGAGCTGTCGGCCTACGACAACATCGTGCTCCCACTGAGCATCGCCGGCCGTAAGCCCGACCGCGACTGGCTCAACACGGTGATCAGCATCCTCGGGATCCAGGATCGTCTGTCCCACCACCCGTCGGAGCTCTCCGGTGGCCAGCAGCAGCGGGTCGCCATCGCTCGTGCGCTGGCCAACCGACCGGATGTCGTGTTCGCCGACGAGCCCACCGGCAACCTCGACACCGCGACCGGTCGCGAGGTGCTGTCCTTCCTGCACCGCTCGACCAGGGAGTTCGGCCAGACCGTGGTGATGGTCACCCACGATCCGGCCGCCGCTGCGGGGGCCGACCGAGTGGTGCTGCTGGCAGATGGTCGGATCGCCGGTGAGCTGCGCAATCCGAACCGGCAGCAGGTCCTGGCCGCGCTCGACGAACTGAGCGGGTGAACCAATGGGATTGATCAAGGCTTCCATCGCCCAGATTCGACACCGCCCGTCTCGGGTGTTGCTCACCGGAGTCGCCATCACCGTGGCGACTCTGTTCACCTCGGGAACCGTGTTGTTCACCGACACGCTGCGGTCCCAGTTCACCTCGAGCTTCACCTCGATATCCGAGGAGGTCGACGCGCTCGTCACGCCCTCGAATGAACTGATCGAGGGCACCGAGGACGAGTACATCGACTCCCTGAGCGTGGAACAGCTCGAGCAGCTTCGTGCGCTGCCCGAGGTGACTCAGGCGACGCCCAGCGTCACCGGGATCGCGAGCGACAGCGATCGCAACAATGTCTACGTCCGGGGCGCCGAGCTGGAAGGCCCGTTGGGCTACGGCGAGCTCATCGAGGGCACCGCACCCGCCGGACCGCAGGAGGTGGTGATCACCCCCGCCACCTCGGAGGAGATGTCGGTCGAGGTCGGGGACAGCTTCGAGTTGGCCGTCGTCGGGCCCGACCCCAACGCGCAGGCCCAGCAGCTGGAACTCACGGTCTCGGGTATCGCCAGGACCTCCAATACGATGAGTCCACTGGTGATCACCGACCCGGACACCGCCGTGCAGTGGCAGGGCAAGCTCGGCTATGACGAGATCACCCTCGACGGTCCCGATGAGGCCGCCCTGGTAACCGCTGCCAGCGAGGCCCTCGGCGCGGACGCCGTGGTTGAAGGCGGTACTCAACTGCGGGCGGACCAGCTGGAGAACTCCGGCCAAGGCGTCGACCAGATCTTCATGCTGCTGTCGGTGTTCCTGGCTATCGCCTTGCTCGCGGCGGCGATCATCGTCGCCTCGACCTTCCGCATCTTGCTGGTCCGCAGCAGACAACGCACCGCGCTACTACGCTGCGTCGGTGCCCAACCGGGCCACATCCTGCGTGCCCTGCTGGTCGAGGCCGCGCTGTCCGGCCTCGTCGCGGGTGCCGTGGGTGTCGCGGGCGCTGTCGGCATCGGTTACCTCGGCACGGGAATCGCCAGTGCGGTGTCCGGCAACGACATCCCGCTGACGATCTCGCCGGTCGGACTGGCCGGGTGCCTGATCCTCGCGGTGCTCGTCTCGGTGTTCGCCGCAGCCGCGCCATCGATCCGGGGTTCCCGGATCTCTCCGGTCGCCGCGATGAACACGGCCGTGCTGGCCGACACCGACAACAAGATCGGTAAACTTCGCAAGGCCTTCGCGGTGCTTTGCGCACTGGTCGCGGTGCTGCTGGGTGTGGGGCCGTTCCTGGTCGGCGGACTCGGCGACCTGGGCATCCTCACCTCGGCCGCATCCGGCTGTGCGTTGTTCGCGGCCTACCTGGCGGCGGGCCCGGCGATGCTGCGAGCCATCGTCCGACGGTTCGAGAAACCCGCAGCCAAGATGGGTGGCATCGCCGGTCGGATGGCGGTACGCAACACCCTGCGTTCCCCCCGCCGCGCGGCGACCACGACGGCCGTCTTCGCCCTCGGTGTCACCCTGGTCACGGCGGTACTGGTCTCCGTGGCCAACCTCCAAGCCGGTGCCGAGAACCAACTGGACGCCGCCCGTCCAGCCGACGCGCAGATCGACACCTACCTCGGCGAGAACGATGCACCGGTGCTCACCCCCGAGTTGGTCGATTCGATGCGCAACGATCCGGCCGTCGGTGAGGTGATCGGCCTCACCCAGAGCTTCATCGACATGAACCGCGAAGGCGATTCGACCAACCACGAGATCATCCTCACCGGCGGAGACCTCGACCAGCTGCCCGCAACAAAGGAGGTGGCGACCGAGGGCAGCCTGGACAACTGGGGTCCCGGCCAGCTCGGCATGGCAGTCTCCACCGCCGAGGATATGGGTATCTCCCAGGGCGACACCCTGACCATGCGTGGTCCGGCAGGCGAGGTGTCTGCCGAGGTGACGGCGCTCTACGAGCGGGCCTCCACCCTGGGAAGCTTCGTCATGCACCCCGACGACGTGGCGCTGATCGACCCGACCGCGCAACTGGGGTCGATCATGGCCAACCCGGTTGCGGGTGCGGACCCGGATGAATTCCGCACCGCCATGAACGAGCTGACCCCGTTGGACCCGAGGGTGTACATGAGCTTCCCGGGCGACGAGCGGGAGGCGTATCAGGAAATGATCGACATCCTGCGCATGGTCGCACTCGGACTGGTCGGGATCACGGTGCTGGTCGCCATGGTCGGCGTCGCCACCACGTTGTCGCTGTCGGTGGTGGAACGCACCCAGGAGAACGGGCTGCTGCGGGCCCTGGGCCTGCGGGGCAGCGGGCTGCGCGCGATGTTGAGCTGGGAGGCGGCGATTCTCGGCGCATACGCCACCGTGCTGGGCATCGTCCTCGGCACCGGCTACGCGATGTTGATCACGCTGTCGACGCCCGATCTGAATGCCACGCCGACCGTCCCGGTGGTCCAGCTGGTGTTCGTGCTGGTCACCATGATGGGAATGGCGCTGCTGTCCTCGCTGCTTCCGGCGGGTAAGGCGGCGAAGAGCTCGCCGATGCAGGCTCTTGTGACCGACTAGACCGATTTCAGGAGCGGGGGTCCGGGCGCCGGGACGAGTCTTCGTCCCGGCGCCCGTCGTCGTTGGTGGGCCCGGATGTGCTCTGCGGAGCGGTCGGATCGGCTCAGCCGGTGATCGGGGCGGCGTGTGCCTCGGCGATACCCGCTGCGGCCAAGCGATCGAGCACTCGCTGGAGTACGACGGTGTCCTCCAGGGTGCGCACCTCGGTGATCTTGCCCCAACGCATGCGCAGGAACTGGGTGACGACGTTCTCGTAGTCGGAACCGTCGAGGATCTGGGCGCTGACGGTCACCCGGGTGGCGACGCGGGTCGCCCACGGCGGGCCGGTGACCAGCACCTCCTCGACGCGGAAGGTGGGACTCGGCATGAGTCGGAAGCAGCGTTCCCACCAGGCCCGCAGCGCAGCCTTGGTGTGGCGTTCGCCCGATAGGGCGTGGTCACCGTGGAAGTGGTAGGTGAAGTCCGATGCCATCCCCTCGACCATCGGTTCCCAGTTGCCCGCGCTGATCTCGGCGAACACCGCGCGTACCCGACGCGCGACGAAACGGTGATACATCAACGGCCCCCTATGAGTTCAATAGAAGGACTCACGGTAGATCGGTGAGTTCAATGAAACAACTGTCTAGACTCCGTGGGATGCGCCAGACGAGCTTCGCCGAGATGCACTGCTCCCTCGCGCGGTCGTTGGACCTGGTGGGCGACTGGTGGTCGCCCCTTCTGCTGCGCGACCTGTTTCTCGGGGCCCGCCGCTTCGACGAGCTCGTCGAGAACCTCGGGATCTCGCGCAACCTGCTGACCGGTCGCCTGACCACGCTGGGCGAGGCGGGCGTGATCGACCGGGTCCCGTATCGGCAGCGACCCACCAGGTATCGCTACGCGCTCACCGAATCGGGCCGAGAGCTGGTGCCGATCCTGTTGGCGCTCACGGCCTGGGGCGATCGCTGGGCCACCCCGCCCGGCGGGCCGCCGATCACCTTCCGGCACCGGGACTGCGGTCATTCGTTCACTCCGACCGTCGCCTGCTCCGAGTGCGGGCAGCCGATCGAGGCCGAGGACGTCGACCCGGTACCCGGCCCCGGCGCCCAGGCCGGCCCGGGTACTCGACTGATCGGCGGTTTCCTCGAACGCCGCAGCGAACCGGTCGAATAGCCTTCGATCGGGTCGTTGGCGCCCCTCGAACGGGTGGACATTGTCCGGTGCGCTGGACGAGATCAACTTCGATCGAGTTCTCTGCTCGCCATGCGTTCTCGTCTGTTCGCCACGGCTCTCGCGGCTCTCACCGCCGCGGCCGGGCTCCTGGTCCCGCCTGCTGCACTGGCGCAGGAACCGACCGTCCGGTTGCTCGGCGAGCACACCATCGCGCACCGGGCCGTCTTCGAGGACACGATCGTCGGCGGGCTCTCCTCCATCGACCGTGACCCGCACACCGGGGACTACGCGCTGCTCAGCGACGACTGGTCCGACCACAGCCCGGCGCGCTACTACCGCGCCGAGATCGATCTCGACGCCGAGGGGCTGCACGACGTCGAGCTGACCGACGTCCACCTGTTGCGCCGCCCCGACGGCCGCACCTACCCGACGATCGACCAGTGGCGCATCGAGCAGCACCAGCATCCCGAGGCGGAGCGCAACGTACTGGGCACCGTGGACCCGGAGGAACTGCGGATCGACCCGTGGACCGGCGACGTCGCCTGGACCTCCGAGGGCCAGCGCAACCAGCCGGGCGGTGCGGCATCGGACGACCCGATCACCGTCCTGATGGACCCCGCGATCCGGGTGTCCGACGCCCAGGGCGCCTATCAACAGGAAGTCCCGACCGCTACCAACGAGAAGATGACCTTCGGCGAATCGGGCCCCCGGGTCGACGACACCCTCGAAGGGCTCACCTACGCGGCGGGCGGCACGCTGCTCGTCTCGGCCCTCGAATCGCCGTTGGAACAGGACGGCCCGGTGCCCACCACCGAGCACGGCGCCCACACCCGGATCACCGTGCACGCCAGGCACGGCGCTGCGGTGGCGCAGTTCGCCTACCCGGTCGACCCGGTGTTCGCCGAGTCCCCGGACCCCGACGGCCGAGGCAGCAACGGGGTGTCCTCGCTGGTGGCCTACGACACCTTCGACCCGAGCCGCTACCTCGTGGTGGAGCGCGGCTACGTGGTCGGCGTCGGCAGCAGCGTCCGGGTCTTCGAGGTCTCCACCGCCGAGGCCACCGATGTGCTGAGCCGACACTCACTGGTCGGCGGCGGCTTCGAGCCCGCCAGCAAGCGGCTGCTCGTCGACCTCGCCGACATCGGGGCGAAGCTGGACAACATCGAGGGCATCACCTGGGGGCCGCCCCTGCCCACCGGCGAGCGGACGTTGTTGCTGGTCAGCGACGACAACTTCTCCGCCGCACAGACCACCCGTATTACCGCCCTGGCGGTCGGCTGATCGTCGATCACCTGCGAAACGGTTCCGTGCTTTGGCGGCGCGGATCCAGGCGGCACGTCGAGCGTGACGTCGGTGCATTCGGGGCGCCGGCGTCACGCTCGGCGGAGTTCTGACGGTCGTTTCCGCGTCGCGTACTCGGCTGTCACATCCGCCCCGCTGTCGTGCCCGTACCCCACCTCCGAGGCGAGCGTTGTTCGCTGATCCGGATCGGGATGACGACGCGGTGCGCCCGCGTTGACACCACTGATGGATGCCCCGGTCGCCGCCGTCAAGTCCCCCGGCAAGTCCGGCTCGGCACGCGCTTCATAGGGTGGGCGGGTCGAGCACGTCGGTGGAGTGGTTCCGATCGGCGCCGGCCTCGGCGATAGGGGTAGGAAGGCGAACGGGCGCGCGGTGTCAGGACTGGTTCCTCGACCCTCGCGACCAGGTCGTCTCCGGTTGAGCCGATCGTCGAGAAGGGTCGACGAGGGTTTTCAAACCGGCAGGCGAATCGGTTGACAGGAGAGGGTCGTAGGCATGAGCACGCACTTTGACGTTGTGGTCCTGGGCGCGGGACCAGGTGGTTACGTCGCCGCGATCCGGGCAGCTCAGCTGGGCCTCAAGACGGCGATCATCGAGGAGCGCTACTGGGGCGGAGTCTGCCTCAACGTCGGTTGCATCCCGTCCAAGGCCCTGCTGCGCAATGCGGAGCTCGCGCACATCTTCAAGCACGAGGCGAAGACGTTCGGCATCAGCACGACCGGTGAGGTCGACTTCGACTACGGCGCCGCCTTCACCCGGAGCCGCAAGGTGGCGGACGGTCGGGTCAAGGGCGTCCACTTCTTGATGAAGAAGAACTCGATCACCCAGTTCCAGGGTCGGGGCAGCTTCACCGATGCGAACACCATCCAGGTGACCCTGAACGACGGTGGCTCGGAGACGGTCACCTTCGACAACTGCATCATCGCGGCGGGCGCCACGACCCGATTGCTGCCCGGCACCGAGCTGAGCGAGCGGGTCGTCACCTACGAGGAGCAGATCCTCAGCGACAAGCTGCCCGAGAGCATCATCATCGCGGGTGCCGGCGCCATCGGCGTCGAGTTCGCGTACGTGCTGCACAACTACGGTGTCAAGGTCACCATCGTCGAGTTCGCCGACCGCGTGGTGCCGCTGGAGGACGTCGAGGTCTCCACCGAGCTGGGCAAGCGCTACAAGCGGCTGGGCATCGAGGTGCTGACCTCGACCCGCGTCGAGTCGATCGACGACTCCGGCGACAAGGTCAAGGTCGTCGTCTCGCAGAACGGGGAGCAGCGGACCCTGGAGTCCGACAAGGTCATGCAGGCCATCGGCTTCCAGCCGAGGACCACCGGCTACGGCCTGGAGAACACCGGCGTCGCGTTGACCGAGCGCGGTGCGATCGACATCGACGGCCGAGGCCGGACCAACGTCGGACACATCTTCGCGATCGGCGACGTCACCGCCAAGCTGATGCTGGCGCACGCCGCCGAGTCGATGGGCGTCATCGCGGCGGAGACCATCGGCGGGGCCGAGACGATGGAACTCGACTTCGTGATGATCCCCCGGGCCACCTACTGCCAGCCGCAGATCGCGAGCTTCGGCTGGACCGAGGCTCAGGCCAGGGAGAAGGGCTTCGACGTCCAGGTCGCGAAGTTCCCGTTCATGGCCAACGGCAAGTCGCACGGGCTCGGTGAGACCGGCGGCTTCGTCAAGATCCTCAGCGACGCGACTCACGGTGAGCTGCTGGGCGCCCACATCATCGGCCCGGAGGCCACCGAGTTGCTGCCGGAGCTGACGCTGGCGCAGCAGTGGGACCTGACGGTGCACGAGATCTCCCGCAACGTGCACGCGCACCCGACGCTGGGCGAGGCAGTCAAGGAGGCCGTCCACGGCCTCGCAGGACACATGATCAACATGTGAGTGCGGCAACCAACCACCGCCCCCGTCACCCCTCCGCCCGGCAGCGCCGGGGGAGTCGGTGGCGGGGGCGGCCGCGTTCTCGGCTCGTTCTGGACGGTCGGCGGCTACCGCGCCTCGTCCGAACAGCG
Organism: Actinoalloteichus hymeniacidonis; assembly: GCF_014203365.1. Taxonomy (NCBI): domain Bacteria; kingdom Bacillati; phylum Actinomycetota; class Actinomycetes; order Pseudonocardiales; family Pseudonocardiaceae; genus Actinoalloteichus; species Actinoalloteichus hymeniacidonis. The sequence goes on along the minus strand of NZ_JACHIS010000001.1, from coordinate 4,963,867 downwards.
ACAGGCTGCGGACGAGCTGTCCGCGGACTCCTGCCCGATGTCCGGGTGAGCCGCCGCAGGCCCCTCGGCGCAACGGCACGCCGTGGCCAGTCCCAGTGCCAGTGTGCCGTCGACGACGGTGAGCGCCGCCATCAGAGCCGCGCCTGCTCGTGCTCCCGGCATTCCCTCCGCTGCCGCAGCGCGATAGCGCGTCGCGATGACCAGATTCAGTGCGGCCCGGGCAGTCATCCAGCACGCCCGGTTCCTGCCCCGTAACAGACCGGTCCCGATTGCGAGATCGGCCAGGCCGATGGTCCGAGCCACCCTGCTGGAACCGCCCATCCGCAATGCGGCCGAGACCCGGGAGGGCGCGAGAGTGAGTGCGGTCCCCAGTGTCAGGGTGACGATGCCGACACCGGTTGCGAGTTTCTCTGTCGTCGAGAACGACACGCCCTGTCTCCATTCCTCGGATCGTTCGATCCTCGCAGAGCGACCTCGGCCCGGAGCGGGATCCGAGCAAGCCCCCAGGTTTTCTTACCGCTCCGGGGCATCGAGAGGTCGATGGTCGGCTGGTGCACCACGACCGGATCGGGGCCGAGATCTATTGCGCTGGACGGGATCGACGCAGGTGAACGCGCTGCTGCGGACTGTCGATCGACTAAACCGACCCCCCTGTTTTTCGCCGTTCTCCGACCGTGCTAGATTTCTCCACGTCAGAGAGAAACACCGGCTGAGAAATTCGAAGCCAAATCTGACTGGCGCGGGGTGGAGCAGCTCGGTAGCTCGCTGGGCTCATAACCCAGAGGTCGCAGGTTCGAATCCTGTCCCCGCTACCAATACGGACGGCCCCCAAGACACTGTCTTGGGGGCCGTTCTCGTGTGTCTGGCGAACTCAACCAAGGTCCGCAGGTAACAACGGCTCGGTGAGCAGCCGACGGAATCGGCTCGTCGCATCCGGTACGTCAAGCCACGCGGAGAGCAGCTGCCAACCGTGGTGATAGCTCAGCACGTAGGCGTTCATGGCGGAGGTGGACAGGAAGGACAGCGCCCATTCGACCTCCGGCTCCGAGAGCAGCGCCCAGCGCCGTAGATAGCTGGCGACCTCGACGGCCGATGCGCCTGCGTCCTTCATGAGAGCGGCGTTCGACCACACCCCCCACAGTTCGTTGCGTGCCGCGTGGATCGCGGCGAAGTCGCTGCCGTCCGCCGGTATGCCCAGCGGGCCGAGCACCCGGTCGGTCAGCCAGGCCTGAGCCGTGTCGCCGGGGAACGCGATTCCGGGAGCGTGCAGGCCGATGCCCTCACTGATGACGAAGGCGGGCGAGAGCATGAGCCGTACCCGATGCTCCGCCATGCCCCGTTGCTCCACCAGGTGCTGTTCCTTGATCATCGACTCGGCGATGTGTCCGGGGCAGGCCTCGTGCGCGACGACGTAGATCAGGTCGGCGAGGTTGAACGGCTGGCTGTTGTTGATGAAGACGGTCCCGTGGGGCCCCGAATGGTGGTGGCCTCGATGTGGTCCTGGATCCAGCACGACGTCGATCGAAGCGTCGTCAGGAAACGGGATTCTGTCTCTGACGCGTTCGCGGGTCTCCGCCACCGCTGACGCGACCAGTTCCGGGAGTCGATCCCGGTGCTGCTCGGGCAGAGCGTGCGCGTTCTGCCAGGCGCGCAGCCGGTCGACCAACGCGCCGCCACGCGGCAGTGCGGCGTCGAGCTGGGCATGGGCCGCCTCGAAACGTGCTTCGTCCGTTGGCGTGCCGTCGACGCCCAGGCAGCGATCGGCCAGTTCGGGCAGCGGTAGCCGCTTACCGTCGAGGGTGCTTGCGAGGGTTTCCATGGCCTGAAGTTGGGCGCGGATGAACCGATGCCGAACGCCCGGCGGGGAGGGCAGGCTCTCACGCAGAGCACGGCAGTCGTCGATGACTCGGGCTGGTCCAGCGACCTTCTCGATCTCGACCGCAGTCCTCCACTCCTCGGGTCCGGAGTAGAGAACGACGGGGCCGAGGCCCGATTCTTGGAGTAACCGGTCGAGGCGAAGTGCCGTGTCGGCGTAGGACCGTTGCCAATCGGCTGTCGATGTGATGTCCACCCGAAGATCGTTTCATGCTGAGCCGCAGCCGCGCCAGTAACCTGCTATGCCAAGGCTCAACTGTGCTCCGAAACCCGGTGGTGGCCCAGGTTCGAGCCCCACCGAGGCAGCCGAGGTGGTGCTTCGGTGGGGCCGTCTCAACGGTCCCGCAGTGCCTGGGTGATCGACGCGGCGTCGGTGCAGGGCATGAGGTACGGGCCCTGAGCGATGTCCGCCTTGACCTCGGTGGCCCAGGCTGTCTGTGCCGCAGTGCGGATCTCGCCGACCATCGTCGTCCGCCCCGCCTGTTGGAGGAGCTGGACGATGCCGGTGATGGCGAAGCTGGTCACCGAGTCCTCGCACGGATCGGCGGCCAACTCGGCCAGCAGCCGGTTGGAGACGCGTACCGGCGCGTCCGGCAGCATCTTCAGGCTGTGTAGGTCGAGATAGGACACCCCGAACTCGCTGAGCAGGATCACGATGCCGAGTTCTCGGAGCAGCTGGGCGTTCTCGGTGCCCTCCCGGTCGGGTTGCGAGACGGCGTTGGCCGGGAAACCGATCCAGAGTTTCTCCGCCGCGAAGCCGGTCTCGTCCAGCAGCCGGTGCACCCGACGCAGCAGGTCGGGATCGCAGGCCTGGTCCGCGGTGAGGTTGATCAGCAGCGGCGGCGCGTCCTCGAACTCCCGCTGCCACCCGAGACCCTGCCGACATGCCTCGTCCAACAACCACCCGCCGAGCTGCATGATCAGGCCGGTCTCGTTGGCGAGACTGAGACATTGAGCATGATCCAGCGGGCCGACCTCGGGATGTTCCCAGGTGAGCAGTGCCTCGACGGCCATGACCTCGCCGTCGGCCACCCGCGCCAGTGGTTGGTACTCGACGCGGATCTCGCCCATCTCCAGGGCTCCCGGCATCGAGGCCGCGAGCCGGTAGTGCTCGCGATGCACCTCGTCCTGGCGCGAGTCGAACAGATTCCACTGCCCGTTCCCGGTCGATTTGGTGCGGTGCAGGGTGATGTCGGCGTCGCGCAGCAACTCGGTGGGCACGGTGTGCCCGGCGATGCGCTGGACGATGCCGATACACGCCGACACGGCTAAGCCGTGTTCGCGGTAATAGGCCGGTTCGGTCAACTCTGCGGCGATCACCGCGCACAGCGTGCCCGCGTCGGGCGTCTGTTCGGTGTTCTCGATCAGCACGGCGAACTCGTCGCCGCCGAGTCTGGCGACCATCGCCCGTTCGCCCGCCACCGCGGAGATCAAACGATTACCCACCTCGCTCAACAGCAGATCGCCCGCCTGATGGCCGAGCCCGTGGTTGACCACGGTGAGTCCGTCGAGGCCGACATGGCACAGGGTGATGAGATCGTCGTGCTCGCAGCGGCCCAGCACCCGCTCCAGGTGACTCAACAGGAATTGCCGGTTGGGCAGCCCGGTGAGCACATCGTGCAGGGTCTGGCGGCTGAATTCCTCCTGAAGCAGATTGTGGTCGGTGACGTCCTCGACCCAGGCGACCAGTCCGCGCGCCTGGCCGTGGAAGTTGCGCAGCAGCGTCGCGGAGATCCGGCCCCAGACCGGTTCGCCTGCCGGGTGATTGAAGCGGGCGTACTCGTAGATCCGGGGGATCTCGCCCGCGACCAGCCGGATGTAGAGCTCACGGAATGTCGTGGTCTCCTCCGGGTGGAGCAGATCGAGCAGATTCAGTCCAACCAGGTCGTGCGGGCTGGTGCCGAGCATCTCGGCGAAGGCCGCGTTGACCTCCTCGATCTCGTTCTCCATACTGCCGATCGCCAGGCCGAACGCCGAACCGGCGAAGAGCTCGCGGTCGCGGGTCTCCCGCTCCCGCAGATCGTTCTCGGCTCGGTTCGTCGCACTGAGCAGCGCCCGTTTGAGCTGTTCCTGCCGATCGAGCACCTGCTCGCGCATCGCGACGGCATAGCCTGCGGCCAGCTCCCCGAGCAGTGCGACCACCTTGCGCGGCAGCTGGTCCACCGTGGCCAGCTCCGGATCGTCCAACAGGTGCGGGCCGAGCAGCTCGGTGGTGCGGCCGAGACTGTCCGGACCGGTGAAATGTCCGTCGACCAGTTGGTGGCCCACCTCGGTGCCGACAGTGGTGGCGAAGGGCTCGACCCGTAGCGCCGCCCGGAGTCGATCCAGGAACCGACCGAGTTGCCGCTCGATGTCCGAGCGTTCCAACGGTATGTAGGTAGTCCGGGTCATGGCGGATGCCCAGCTCCGAACAAACTCAAGTGTTTGTGGGGAATCCACTTGTTTGCGTCTCCACTGTGAGCATGCGTTGAAGCCGACCCGCGTCGGCACTCGGGTTGCGTTGTTGTCGTTCGATCAGGGTTTCAAACCGACACCCACATGGACGCCCGAGATCGATGGCGCCCCGGTGCCGGGATCGCAGTCTTGCGGTCGCCACTCGGGAGCCCAGACTAGACCGGGTTCTGCGAGTTCGAAGCCTGCGAACAGCTCTTTCACCTCATCATACTTTCGAACTGTCAACGGATTTGTGCTACTTGCGTAAAAATCGGCAACCCGACGCATTTCGTCGGTTTGCGCATCATCGGTCCCATGGGAGATCACCACCATGCTGCCCGGGGCCATCCGCTCCCGGAAGCTCGCGACGATGTCCTTCGGTCGCGCCGAATCGGGCACGAAGTGCAATAGGGCGACCATCAGGACGGCCACCGGTCGATCGAAGTCGATGAGGGCCGTCGTGACGGGAGAACGGAGCACGGCCTGTGGGGTGCGGACGTCGGCATGCACGACGCCTGCGAGGTCGTTGTCCTCGAGGATCATCTCGCTGTGTGCCACGGCCACCGGGTCGTTGTCCACGTAGACCACCCGGCAGTCGGGGGCGACCTGTTGCGCCACCTCGTGCACGTTGCCCACCGTGGGCACCCCGGACCCGAGGTCGAGGAACTGGGTGATCCCGTTCTTGGCGCAGAAGCGGACCGCGCGGCCGAGAAACGCCCGGTTGATTCGGGCCATGGCCGCCGCCTCGGGCAGCACACTGAGCGTCTTCCTGGCCAGCTCCCGGTCGGCGGCGAAATTGCAGTCGCCGCCCAGCAGGTAGTCGTACACCCGGGCGGCGGCGGGTTTGTCGCCGTCGACGTCTTTCGGCAGAGTGCCGGGCGGGTCGCCGGGTAAGGAGGCCATCGAGCTCCTCGATTCACGCTCGAAATCGATTGATCAGCATACCTATCTTGATGGAGCTGCCGACACTCTGTGACAGTGGGTCTAAATCACCCGTTCGTCGGTATTGCGCGGCCATTCAGACCATGTTTAGCGCGGATGTGGTGAAGTGCGTCGTCTGATGTGGGTCGGTGCCGAATACATTGTCTCCGGTTCTCAACCTTGCCTGTCCGCCGCCGTGCGCGCCACCGATCGCAGGCGACCGGCTGGGCGTGGCGGCCGCCGATCCGGCCGCGCGCCTGCATCGATCCTCACCGACGGCGCGCCGATGATCGGCGTCCGTTCGACCGCCTCGGCCGGTCGTGAGGTAGGCGTATGGCGCACCGACGGTGCGCATGGGGTAGGAATGCTCGGCTGATGACTAGGCCGGCTACGGCCCGAGTGCGCCCGGTCGGAAGCCGCAGTTTACGATCCGACACGAGCGTGTGCGGTCCATCCGGTCCGCTGACGCAGGTGAAGATAGGTCTAAGAGGCCAGTGCAGGAGGCACCGTGACGGCCGTCGCTCCCCAGCCGATTGCGACACGCCCGTATCCGGCGCGTAAAGCGCCGAAGGGCTCCTTCCTGCTGAGTGCGATGCGTACTACCGACCACAAGCAGATCGGCATCTTCTATCTCGTCACCGCTTTCGCCTTCTTCATGGTGGGCGGCGCGATGGCGATGCTGATGCGGGCCGAGCTTGCGGTACCGGGTATGCAGTTCCTCTCGTTGGAGCAGTACAACCAGCTGTTCACCATGCACGGCACGATCATGCTGCTGCTGTTCGCCACCCCGATCCTCTTCGGGTTCGCGAACTTCATCCTGCCGCTGCAGATCGGTTCGCCCGACGTGGCGTTCCCCCGACTCAACGCGTTCTCGTACTGGCTGTACCTGTTCGGCGGTCTGATCGTGATCGGCGGGTTCCTGACCCCCGGTGGCGCCGCCGACTTCGGTTGGTTCGCCTACACGCCGCTGTCCAGCGCCATCCACTCGCCCGGCCTCGGTGCCGACCTGTGGATCGCCGGTCTGGTCGTCAGTGGTCTGGGCACCATCCTCGGTGCGGTCAACATGATCACCACGGTGGTCTGTCTGCGCGCACCGGGTATGACGATGTTCCGGATGCCGATCTTCACCTGGAACATCCTGGTCACCAGCCTGCTGATCCTGATGGCCTTCCCGATCCTGACCGCTGCCCTGCTGGGGCTGATGGCCGATCGGCATCTCGGTGCCCACGTGTTCGACCCGGCCAACGGCGGGGTCATCCTGTGGCAGCACCTCTTCTGGTTCTTCGGACACCCCGAGGTCTACATCGTCGCGCTGCCGTTCTTCGGCATCGTCTCCGAGATCTTCCCGGTCTTCAGTCGCAAGCCGCTGTTCGGCTACAAGGGTCTGGTCTTCGCCACGCTGGCGATCGCCGCCCTGTCGGTGACGGTGTGGGCGCACCACATGTACGCCACCGGCGCCGTGCTGCTGCCGTTCTTCGCGATCACCACCTTCCTGATCGCGGTGCCGACCGGTGTGAAGTTCTTCAACTGGATCGGCACGATGTGGCGAGGCCAGCTGACCTTCGAGACTCCCATGCTGTTCAGCATCGGATTCCTGGTCACCTTCCTCTTCGGTGGTCTCTCCGGCGTGCTGCTGGCGTCCCCGCCGATCGACTTCCACGTCACCGACACCTACTTCGTGGTGGCCCACTTCCACTACGTCCTCTACGGCACGATCGTGTTCGCGGTCTTCGCCGGGATCTACTTCTGGTTCCCGAAGATGACCGGCCGGATGATGGACGAGGCGCTGGGCAAGCTGCACTTCTGGCTGACCTTCCTCGGCTTCCACGGTACGTTCCTGGTGCAGCACTGGCTGGGCAACGAGGGCATGATCCGCCGGTACGGCGACTACCTACCGGAAGACGGGTTCACCACGCTGAACATGGTCTCCACGATCGCGGCGTTCGTGCTCGGCGCGTCGACGCTGCCGTTCCTGTGGAACGTGTTCAAGAGCTACCGATACGGCGAGATCGTCACCGTCGACGACCCGTGGGGCTACGGAAACTCGCTGGAGTGGGCGACGAGCTGCCCGCCGCCTCGGCACAACTTCACCGAGCTGCCCAGGATTCGTTCCGAGCGGCCTGCCTTCGAACTGCACTATCCGCATATGGTGGAGCGGATGCGCATCGAGGCGCACACCGGCGGAAAACACGGTTCCAGCGGCGAGCTAGACGGCCCGCCAGCGCCCTCCGAACGGCTGACCCACGCGGTACAGCCCGACGAGGAGAAGACGGACGACCCTCGCGACAGGTGATCCCTTCGTCTCGAGCGGTTCCCCGCTAGTCCTGACAACGAGCCCCGTGGCCAGCCTCCAGCCGGTCACGGGGCTCGTTTTGTTCGGTCATGTGCAGGAAGCCATGGCCATGAGGAGCGGAAAACAGTGACAGCGACAGGATCGACCGCAGTTCTGATGACCGTGACGGGCCTGGACAAGCCAGGGGTCACCTCGGTGCTCTTCGCGGCGTTGACCAGACACGGCGTCGACGTGCTCGACGTCGACCAGGTGGTCATCCGGGGCAGGCTGGTACTCGGCGTCGTGGTGGAGACCACCCACGACCCCGAGGGCCTGCAGGAGTCGGTCGAGCAGGCGATGGCCAGCGTCGGAATGCAGGTCGAGGTCGTCATCGGCGATCAGCAGCCCGACAACGCCCGACAGGTCTCCACCCACGCCCTGGTGGTGCTCGGCAGCCCGCTCAGCGCCAGGGCCTTCACCATGGTCGCGCGCGGACTGGCCGCCCAGAACGTGAACATCGACTCGATCCGCCGGGTCGCCGACTACCCCGTGACCGGCCTGGAACTGCTCGTGTCGGCAGGCCACGCCGACGGCACCGACGCCCGATTGGTCTCGACGATGACCAAGGTGGCGACCCAGGTCGGTGTCGACATCGCGGTGGAACGCGCCGGGCTGGCCAGGCGCGCCAAGCGGCTGGTGGTCTTCGACGTCGATTCCACGCTCGTCCAGGGCGAGGTCATCGAGATGCTCGCGGCCAAGGCGGGCCGCGAGGCCGAGGTCCGCGCGGTGACCGAGGCCGCCATGCGCGGCGAGGTCGACTTCACCGAGTCCCTGCACCGCCGGGTCGCCGCGCTCGCCGGACTGCCCGAGAGCGTGCTCACCGACGTCGCCGAGACCCTGGAGCTGACCCCGGGCGCCCGGACCACGGTGCGCACCCTCAAGCGGCTCGGCTACCGCTGCGGGGTGGTCTCGGGCGGCTTCTCCCAGGTGGTGCAGCACCTCGTCGACGATCTCGGACTGGACTTCCAGGCGGCCAACGAGCTCGAGGTCGTCGACGGATTCCTCACCGGCCGAGTGCTCGGCGAGGTGGTGGACCGCGCGGGCAAGGCGGTCGCGCTACGCCGGTTCGCCGACTCCTTCGGTATCCCGCTCGCGCAGTGCGTCGCGGTCGGCGACGGTGCCAACGACATCGACATGCTCTCGGCCGCGGGGCTGGGCGTGGCCTTCAACGCGAAACCGGCCCTGCGAGCCGTCGCCGACACCGCGCTGTCGGCGCCCTTCCTGGACGCGGTGCTCTTCGTGCTGGGCGTCACCAGGGCAGAGGTCGAGGAGGCCGACGCGGCCGAGGGCGTCCTGCGGCGGGTTCCGCTGGAACCCTGAGCCACCCCTCGGCCGGACGGACCGGCCCGCGAGAGTCGTTAGTCGTCGATGCGGCGCAGCGCGGCGCGGACGATCTCCGGGTCGGTGGTGGTCCAGTACGGCGGCAGCGAGGCCCGCAGGAAGCTGCCGTAACGGGCGGTCATCACCCGGGGATCCAGGATCGCGATCACGCCTCGGTCCGTCGCCGAACGCAACAGCCTGCCCGCACCCTGGGCGAGCAGGAGAGCTGCGTGGGTACCGGCGACGGTGATGAAGCCATTGCCGCCGCTGGCCGCCACGGCCCGCTGCCGCGCCGAGGCCATCGGGTCGTCCGGCCGGGGGAACGGGATGCGGTCCATGACCACCAGTTGCAGCGAGGGCCCCGGCACGTCCACGCCCTGCCAGAGCGACAGGGTGCCGAACAGACAGGTGGCCGGGTCCTCGGCGAACTTCGACACCAGTAGCGAGGTGCTGTCCTCGCCCTGACACAGCAGCGGGATGTCGAGTCGCTCCCGCAGGGCCTCGGTGGCCTGCTTGGCGGCCCGCATCGAGGAGAACAGCCCGAGCGTCCGCCCGCCCGCGGCTTCGACCAGTTCCGCCAACTCGGTCAGGTAGTCCTCGTGCAGACCGGAGCGGCCGGGCGGCGGCAGGTGCTTGGCGATGTAGAGGATGCCGCTCTTGGAGTGCTGGAACGGTGAACCGACGTCCATGCCCTGCCACGGCGGGTCGGTGTCGTCGGCGGGCGGCAGCTTCGAGGTGGCCATTCCCTCGGCCGAGGGGACGACCGGCCGTCCGGTCGGGGGCAGTCCCCACTGCCGGGCCAGCGTGTCGAAGGAGCCGCCGAGCGCCAGGGTCGCCGAGGTCAGCACCACGGTGCGCTGGCCGAACAGCTTCTCGCGGAGCAGCCCGCCGACGCCCAACGGCGCCACGCGAATGGTGGTGGGCGGGGCCTCGTGCGGGTCGCGGGGCTGGCCCGCGAGCCAGACGACGTCGCCTCGGTCGACCTCGCGTTCGTCGAAGGCGTCGAGGATGCGCTCCGCCGTGTCGTGCACGTCGTCGAGCAACGCCAGGGCCAGTTTGCGTTCGCTGGCACCGTCGACGTCCTCGCGGCGTTCGGTGCCCAGCGCGGTGATGCAGGCGTGCGCGCTGTCGCGCACCGTGCGCAGGGCCGCGCCAAGGGCGGGCGGCATCTCCTCGAGCCTGCCGTGGCGGGAATCCTCGTACATCAACGCCAGACCCTCGCCCGCCTCGACGAGCCGGTCGGCCACCCGCTGGTCCACCTGCTTGCCGCAGCGTCGGGCGGCGGCGGCCACCGTCGCCGCGGTGATCTCGGCGGTGGCGGCGGAGGTGACCCGGTCCACCAGGTCGTGCGCCTCGTCGACGATCACGACGTCGTGCTCGGGCAGCACCGGGGCGTCGCCCATCGCGTCGATCGCCAGCAACGCGTGGTTGGTGACCACGACATTGGCGCGGCCGGCCTGCGCGCGGGCCTTCTCCGCGAAACAGTCCACGCCCACCGGGCAACGGGACATGCCGAGGCATTCCTTGGCGGTGACCGAGACCTGCCGCCACGCCTGATCGGTGACGCCGGGCACGAGTTCGTCGCGGTCGCCCGTCTCGGTGTCCGACGACCACTCGTGCAGCCGCTTGACCTGCCTGCCCATCGCCGAGACCTCGAACGGGTCGAACAGGGCGGTGTCCTGCGGATCGTCGGGCGCACCGGAGTGGATGCGGTGCAGACACAGATAGTTGCGCCTGCCCTTGAGGATCGCGAAGCTCGGTTCCCGATCCAGCAACGGCGTCAACACCTTTGCCAGTCGCGGTAGGTCGCGGTCCACGAGCTGGCGTTGCAGCGCGATGGTCGCGGTGGAGATCACCACGGTGGATTCGGCCTCGATGGCGTGGCGGATCGCCGGCACGAGGTAGGCCAGCGACTTGCCGGTGCCGGTGCCTGCCTGGACGGCGAGATGGGCGCCGTCCTGGATGCTCTCGGCGACCGCCTCGGCCATCCGCACCTGACCTGGGCGTTCGGCACCGCCGAGCGAACCGACGGCTGCGGCGAGCAGGGTGGCGACATCGGGCAATGCGGTGGCGGTCGCGGCGTCTGGCACGGATGAGGACGGTACCCGGACCGCACGTCGCCGTGGGGTGCAGGTGAGACTTCGGTGATCACGGTTTCCGCGCCGACTTCGCTGCCATGGCTGCGGTGTCGCCGACAGCCGAGCGGCGTGATCTCGTCGGCACGGAACGCGTCGTGGCCTGCCGCGTCAGAGCGCGGCCAGGACCCGCCTACCGCATTCGAGGACGGCCTGGCCATGGGCGACGGTCACCGAGATCGGCGTTCCCGAGCGGGCGGCGACGAGTTCGAGCAGGGGTTCGGCGAGGTCCGCCCATTCGGCGGCGGCGAGCCTGCCCGCCTCGGTTTTGCTGATCACGTCGCCGGTGCGGATGGTGTGCAGCAGCCTCGGCGGACCGAAGGCCAACCAGATGACCGCTTCCGGCACGGCGGGCTCGGTCGGCTCGCGGCCGCCGATCAGGGCCTCGGCCTGGTCGAGCAGCGGAGCCCAGTACTCCCGGAGGTTCGTCCGGCAGAACTCGGTGACCGCCGCCGGGTCGGCGACCGTCGGGGGAGTGTCACCGAGCACGGTGACCCCGTAACGGGCGAGTTCCAGCCAGGTCACCGGGTGCAGCTGCCAGGACCGGTCGTCGACGTGCAGTTCGCCCTCGGCGGCCCACGGCCCGGTGCCCGCCTCGTCCGGGGTGCCCGCGAGTCCGCCCTGGGGCAGGTAGGTCGCCTGGACGGAGGCTCCGAGTCCCTGGTGTGCCTCGTTGAGTACTTCGAGGTCGGATTCGGTGGGCTGCCTGGAGATCTCGATGAGCAGATCCAGGTCGGAGCGGCCGGGGTGATAGTCGTCGAGGACGGCGGAGCCGGTCACATGGCAGGCAACGACCAGATCCGTTGCCGCGTCGAGGCGGGCGAGATGGGCGAGGGCGGCTTCACGGGCGGCGGCTGCGAGGGAGCGCGCGGTAGACATGTTCCCGGACCGTACTCGCTGTGATCAACAACCCCGAAGGGCGGGCGACCCAAATCTTTCGGGTGGCCCGCCCTTCGGCGTTGCGTGGTGTTCCGGCGTCGTCAGCGCTGGAAGCGGTTGACCAGCGACCAGCTCGCGGGCAGTACCCCAGCGGCCAGCGCGATCTTGATGGCGTCGCCGATCAGGAACGGCACCACACCCGTCGCCAAGGCGGTGGGCAGGCTCATCCCCAGGGAGATCATCATCCCGGGGACGCCGACGGCATAGATGATCAGGTTGCCCACCAGCATCGTTCCGGTGGTGCGCAGCACCGTCCGGTCGCCGCCCCGGCTCGCGAGCGCGCCGACCACGGTCGCGGCCAGCACCATACCGAGCAGGTAGCCGACGGTCGCGCCGCTGAGGCCTGCCGTGCCGCCCTGGAACCAGGGCATACCGGCGGCGCCGACCGCCAGGTACAGCAGCATGGTCAGCGCACCGCGCTGCCAACCGAGCACGGAACCCACCAGCAGCACGCCGAAGGTCTGACCGGTGAAGGGAACGGGGGTGCCGGGGATCGGCAGCACGACCTGAGCGCTGAGCCCGATCAGTGCCGCGCCTGCGGCGACGAGAGCGAGGTCTCGGACCAGTGCACCCGGCACCAGATCAGCGAGTACTCGCTGCCGAGCGATCGATGCGGACGTGGCGGCAGTGGACACGTGAACCTCCCAGCGACTGACCAGGCATTGGACAGATCGATTCCCGACCCTAGTAGGGCACCCCGGTCTGGCCATACCCCTGTGGCGACGGACACGTCCGGTTCGATCGCGCTTTGAGCTGGGTTTCACCCGGCTGCCGGCCCGATATCGGGGCCCGCAGCGGTTGCCGGACGCGGCCGACTCAGCCCGAGTAGCCGACCGGTGCCCCGACGAGGCCGACTCCGGCGCCCCGAAGCTGCTCGATCGCGGAGCCGATGGTCGTCGGCGAGACACCCGCCGTGAGATCGAGCAGGACCGTCGTGTGCAGCCCCTCGTCGTGCGCGTCCAGCGCGGTGGCCCGAACACAGTGGTCGGTGGCCAGTCCCACCACCTCGACCGCGTCGACGGAGCGTTCCCGCAGCCAGGCGATCAACGTGCGGCCATCGGGGTCGACGCCCTCGAAACCCGAGTAGGCCGCCGCGTGAGCGCCCTTGGAGAACACCGCATCGATGGCGGCGACGTCGAGCTCTGAATGGAAGGACGATCCGGCGGTCCCCGCGACGCAGTGCACCGGCCAGGAGTCGACGAAGTCCGGTTCGTCGGAGAAGTGACCGCCGGGGTCGATGTGGTAATCGCGGGTGGCGACCACGTGGTCGTACCGCGAACCCGCGATGTGTCGGGAGATGGCCCCGGCGACGGAGCTGCCGCCCGCCACCCCGAGCGATCCGCCCTCGCAGAAGTCGTTCTGCACATCAACCACGATCAGAGCTCTGGCCATGCCCCACCCCTCGAATCGGCTCCCGACCAGCGTAGTCGGCCTACCCGGATCATGTTCGTCGAAAGACGGCGGGGCGTCGGCAGTTCAGTAGGTCACGACGATGGAGCGCGCCGGGCCGTCCACCCGCACGGTGCCGCCATAGGGGATGACCACCTGCGGATCGGTATGTCCGAGATCCACATCGAAGACCACCATGGCGTCGGGCGCGTACTCGCCCAGCGCCCGGCGGAACGCGGCCTGCTGTTCGGCGAGGTACTGCGCCCGCTCGTCGGGACTGGTCCGTCGGGTCAACGACCACGCCTTCGCCCGGCCGACCAGTACGGCGGGGAACAGCGCGAGCAAGCCGCGTTCGCCCATGTTGCGCAGGATCCAATAGACTTCCTGGGCGCTGGGCAGCTCCTCGGAGGTCTCCAGGAACAGCACCCCGCCCGCGAGGCGCTGCGGGTCCGGAATCGATTGGTCGGCCATCAGCAACCAGGAGAGGATCTCCAGGTTGCCGCCCCAGGCAGGCCCCGTCACGACCCGGTCGGCGTTGTGCCATTGCCACCCGGAAGCGGGCTGCGAGGGCGGTTCGGTCGTGAAGCTCGCCGGGTCGTCCCACGGCAGGTCGATGTCCCCATAGGAGGTTGCGGGCGCGAGGGCGTGATCGCCCGGTCGGAACAGGGCCGCCTGTAGGGATTCCTCGGTGACCGGGTGCAGGGAACCAGGCCTGCCGAACTGTGTCATCACCGCCCCGCCGTGATAACCGACGATGCCGAGGTTCCACAGCCAGGCCAGCAGACACGTGCAGTCGCTGAAACCGAAGAAGGGCTTCGGATTGGCCAGCACGATCGCGGGGTCCAGGTGTGGCAGCACGGTGATCTGGTCGTCGCCGCCGATCGTGGCGATGATCGCCGTGATGCTCGGGTCCGCGAAGGCTGCGGTGAGATCCGCCGCGCGTTCGGCGGGCGTCGCCGCCAACCTGCGGGTGGTGCGGTACTCGACCGGGACCAGGCCGAACTGTTCACGCAGCCTGCGTAGCCCGGTCTCGTACGGCAACGGGAGGATTTCGGGCAGCCCGCCCGAGGGCGACACCACGGCGACTCGATCACCCGGACGTGGCTTCGGTGGGTAGCGAAACGACGACATTTCGTGATCGTAAGCGGCCGAATTCCTCTCCTGCGGCGATTTCGTCCCATGCGTCCGTGTCAGTTCTCCTGCGGGAGCACGACGAGCTTGCCGAAATGCGTCTTGGCGACGAAGTCCTCCTGGGCGCGGCGCAGTTCCCGAAGCGGGTAGGTCCCGGCGACCAGCGGCCGAAGTTCGCCCCTGGCGATGTGGTCGAGCAGGGTGCGGAATTGGGCGTGGGTGCCGAAGGAGGAACCGATGATCTGCAGCTGCCGCAGGTAGACGGTGCGGAGGTCGGTCTCGACCAGTGGGCCTGCGATGGCGCCCGCGACGACGTAGCGGCCCAGTGGGCGCAGGCTGCGCAGCAGCGCGGAGAACGCCGCGCCGCCGACGACGTCGACCACCACGTCCACCTGTCCGCCCGCGCCGGTCACGTCGAGGGCGGACAGCTCCTCGTCGAGATCGGCGCGGCCTCGGACGATCACCGCGTCGGCGCCGAGGTCGAGCGCCTGCTGCTTCTTGCCTGCGCCGACCACGGCGACCACCCGGCCGCCCCTGGCCTTGACGAGCTGGATCGCCGCTGCACCGACGCCCCCGGATGCGCCGGTGATCAGCACGGTGTCGGCGTCGGTCACCGCCGCCCGATCGATCATCCGCAGCGCGGTGACGGACGAGGTCGGGAAGGAGGCCAACTCGACATCGCTCAGTGGGCTGTCCACCGGAAGGGCGTTGCTCGCGGGCACGGTGACCAGCTCGGCGAAGCCGCCGTCGCGCTCGGAACCGAGATAGTCGGTGGTCACCAGGGCCGACTCGTCGCCCTCGTAGAGCATCGGGTCGATCAGGACCCGTTCGCCGACCCGGGCGGTGTCGACTCCGGGGCCGACCTGGTCGATGCGGCCCGCGATGTCGGCGCCCTGAATGCGGGGGAAGACCAGTGGCTCCCGGCGCCAGCCCGTCGTGGCGGTGGGATCGCCTGCCGTGCCGTAGGCGCCCTCGCGGGTCCAGATGTCGGTGTTGTTGATCGCGGCGGCGCCGACCCGGACCCGGACCTCGCCGGGACCCGGCATGGGGTCGGGGACGTCCTCGCGGTAGACCAGTCGGTCCGGTCCGCCGAAGCCGGTGAGCTGCACAGCACGCATGGAAAGAGCCTCCCTGAGTTAGGTATACCGATCGGTATGGATGCCAGGGCGGCATGGCGAGGACCGGACTGTCAACCCACCGGTCGGTATACTTCGGGAATGGCGCAGGGAACGAGTAAGGGACAACGGCTGACACCGGCCGGTCGGCGCGTGCTCGACGCGGCCTCGGACCTCTTCTATCGAGAGGGCATCCATGCCGTCGGCGTCGACGCGCTGGCCGCCGCCGCCGGAGTCACCAAGAAGACGCTGTACGCCTGCTTCGGCTCCAAGGACGCCCTGGTGGCCAGCTACCTGCGCGAACGGGACCAGCGCTGGCGTGCCTTCCTCACCGAGGGGCTCGCCGAGCACGCCGACTCGCCGCGCACCGCCCTGGCTGCCAGCTTCGACGTGCTCCAGGAATGGATGGACCGGGAGGACCCGCGCGGCTGCGGCTTCGTCAACGCCCTCGCCGAACTGCCCTCGCCACAGCACCCCGGCCACGCCGCGGTGCTCGAACAGAAGCGCTGGCTGCTGGGGTTTCTGACCGATCTCGCGACGGCGGCCGGGCTAACCGAGCCCGCTGCGCTCGCCGAGACACTCCTACTGCTGCACGAGGGTGCGGTGGTCACCAGGACCACCGGCAGCGTTCCCGATGCGACGCGCCGGGCCCGTTCGGTGGCCGAGACCCTGGTGGCCTCGGCGGCAGGCGCCGAGTAGTTCACCAGGGTTCAGCGACTAGGGCAGGAAGGTCGTCGGCAGGGCGGGCTCGCCCCGCGACAGCGTCAGGCCCTCCCACGGCACGCTCACCAGTGCCTGCCGCAACCGCTCCCGGCCCTGCTGGAGGTCGGGCACCCCCGGCGCCTTGGCGCCGTCCCGCCAGAGCGGAATGTGCAACTTCTGATCGTGCGGACCGAGTTCGGGCTCCGGATGGCCCTCGCCGACCCGGTAGACGACCTCCTCCACGGCGGTCCCGGTCTCCCGATGCCTGCGCAACGCGGCCTTGCGGCCACCTCGCGAGGTCTTGTGCTGGCTGCGCTTGGCCACCGGCTTCCCGTCGACCTCGACGAGCTTGTAGACCATTCCCGCCGCCGGGGCGCCGGAACCGGTGACCACCGAGGTGCCCACGCCGTAGCCGTCCACCGGGTCGGCCCGCAGCGTCGCGATGGCGTATTCGTCGAGGTCGCCGGAGACCAGGATCCGGGTGCCGGTCGCGCCCAGGGAGTCCAGCTGTTCGCGGGCCTGCCTGGCCAGCACGCCGACGTCGCCGGAGTCGATGCGGATGGCGCCCAGCTGCGGCCCGGCCACCCGGACCGCCGTCGCGATGCCCTCGGTGATGTCGTAGGTGTCCACCAGCAGGGTGGTGCCGACGCCAAGCACCTCCACCTGGGTGCGGAACGCCGTCTCCTCGGTGTCGTGCAGCAGGGTGAAGGCATGTGCCGAGGTGCCTGCGGTGGGAATCCCGTAACGCCTGCCCGCCTCCAGGTTCGACGTCGCCGAGAAGCCGGCCAGATAGGCGGCGCGGGCGGCGGCCACCGCCGCCTCCTCGTGGGTCCGGCGGGAACCCATCTCGATCAGCCTGCGCCCGTTGGCCGCGCTGGCCATCCTGGCCGCGGCCGAGGCCACCGCGCAGTCGTGGTTGAGCACCGACAGGACGAGCGTCTCCAGGAGAACCGCGTCGGCGAAGGTCGAGGTGACCGAGAGTATCGGTGAACCGGGGAAGTACAACTCGCCCTCGGGATAACCGTCGATCTCGCCCTGAAAGCGATAGTCGGCGAGGAAAGAAAGGGTGTCGGAGTCGACGAGTCCGTTCTCCTCCAGCGCGTCGAGTTCCGCTTTGCCGAACCGGAAGTCGGCCAGTGCGTCCAACATCCGACCGATACCCGCGACGACGCCATAGCGACGTCCGCCCGGCAGATTCCGCGCGAAAACCTCGAAGGAACACCTGCGAGCAGCAGTGCCATCACGCAGCGCACTCGCCAGCATGGTCAGTTCATAACGGTCCGTGAGCAGGCCGGTGCTCCGATTCCCCACCCCAGTGTTCATTGGCCAGAGCCTACGTTGCCTGCGCATTACACGATGGATGTGTTGGCCTCTGCGGGCATAGGTATGCGCGCGATCCCATTCTCCGGCGTGTCACCATAGGGGTATGAGCACGCCCGTCGAACTGGAACAGACCCAGGTCGACCCGAGCGCCGAGTCGCTCGGCGCGGAGGACAAGCCCTGGATGACGATCGTCTGGAACGATCCGGTCAATCTCATGTCGTATGTGACCTACGTCTTTCAGAAGCTTTTCGGTTACAACCGCGACAAGGCCACCAAGCTGATGCTCGACGTCCATCAGAAGGGTCGAGCGGTGGTCTCCTCCGGGTCTAAAGAGAAGGTCGAGGGTGACGTGGCGAAACTGCACGCCGCAGGCCTCTGGGCCACGATGCAGCGCGACTCGTGAACGGTTGGTGGCGTCGAGGAGACGCGATCGTCGCCGAGTTCTCCCAGCAGGAGGCGGCCATCCTGCGCGGCTTGGTCGGACAGCTGCGCGAGATGCTGACGGCGCGGGCGGACGAGGCCCCGCAGGACGAGCTGGCCGAACTCACCGGCATCCGCACCGGGCACACCACCGCCCCCGACGAGCGGGTACTGCGCAGACTGCTGCCCGACTTCCACCGCCCGCCGGAGGGTGAGGAGCTCTCGGCGGCCGATGCGGACTCCGCCGCCGCGCTGCGCTCGCTGCACGAGCCCGAGGTGGTCGACCTCAAGACCGGGGTGGCGGGCGTGGTCCTGGCGACCTGCCCACCCGACGGCGGGAAGATCCGGCTGAACGACGAACAGGCGTCGGCCTGGCTGGCCGCGTTGAACGACGTGCGCCTCGCCCTGGGCACGGTGCTCGAGGTCACCGACGACATGCCGGAGGAACTGCCGGAGGACGACCCGAGGCAGCCGCACCTGAGCGTGTACCACTGGCTGACGGTCGTGCAGGACACCCTCGTCCACGGCCTGACCATCTGAGCAGGCCCATGGCAGCCGACCGGCCCACCGGAGCGCAGGACGCGATCACCGACGTCGAGGGGTTGCTGGTCGGCCAGTACGGCCGGGACACCGAGGGTTGGGCCACCGGCTGCTCGGTGGTGCTGGCTGTTGACGGCGCAGTCGGCGGCGTCGACGTCCGAGGCGGCGGCCCCGGCACCAGGGAGACCGACCTGCTCGCGCCGGGCGCGATGGTCCCCCAGGTGCAGGGCATCTGCCTGTCCGGTGGCAGCGCCTTCGGGCTGGCCGCCGCCGATGGCGTGATGCGGTGGTTGGCCGAGCGCGGGCACGGCTTCCCGGTGTCCGCAGAGCCGGGGCGGGTGGTGCCCATCGTGCCCTCGGCGGTGCTCTTCGACCTCGACATCGGCGACTGGGATTCCCGGCCGGACGCCGAATTCGGTTATCGCGCCTGCGAACTCGCCGCCGCCGACCGCCCGCTGGAGGGATCGGTGGGTTCCGGGACCGGCGCGCGGGCAGGCAGGCTCAAGGGCGGCGTCGGCACGGCCAGCACGGTGTTGCCCGACGGCACGACGCTCGGCGCTCTCGTGGCCGTCAACCCGGTGGGCGAGGTCATCGATCCCGCCACCGGCCTGCCCTGGGCGGGCCCGGCCGAGCTGGCCGCTCTCGGCCTTCAGTCGCCCAGCCCGCAGGACGTGGCGTCGGCTCCGGAAGCGACCGAGCGGGGCATCGGCCCGCTGAACACCGTCATCGGGGTGGTCGCCACCGACGCGGATCTGACCAAGACGGAGGCCAATCGACTGGCCGCCGTGGCGCACGACGGCATCGCCAGGGCGGTGCGTCCCGCACACTCGATGTTCGACGGCGACACGATATTCGGCCTGGCCACCGGGCGGCGGTCCCTCGCCGAGCCCGCCCGGCGGATGGTGGCGCTCGATGGCCTGGTCCAGGCAGGCGCCGAGGTGTTCGCCAGGGCGGTGGTTCGTGGAGTGCTGGCCGCGACGAGCCTCGCCGGTGTCCGCAGCTACCGAGACCGGTACCCGTCCGCGCTGCGGTGACGTGACGTGACCACCAGTTGGGACGGCCACGGCTCTTCGGTCGACGTCACAACGCGCAGCCCTGGACGTGCTGGACGTGACACGTAGGATTGGCCGCGTGCTGGTGATCCGACGCGACCTGGTGGACGCGGTGGTCGCACATGCTCGACGGGATCACCCCGACGAGGCATGTGGCGTCATCGCGGGCCCCGAGCACTCGGACCGGCCGGAACGTCTCATCGAGATGACCAACATCGAGCGGTCGCCCACCTTCTACCGATTCGACTCCAAGGAACAGCTGCGGGTCTGGCGGGAGATGGACGAGGCCGACGAGGCTCCCGTTGTCGTGTATCACTCCCACACGGCCACCGAGGCGTATCCGTCGCGTACCGACGTGTCCTATGCGGGCGAGCCCAATGCCCATTACGTACTGGTGTCGACCCGGCATCCCGAGGAGCACGAGTTCCGCTCCTTCCGGATCGTCGATGGTCAGATCACCGAAGAACCGGTCGAGGTAGTCGAGTCCTACATGTTCTCGCACACCGGCGCCGACGACGTTCCCGACTGTCGCTGATCTTCTTGCGCGGCCGCCTCTCCCGGTAGGCAGGCCCCTCGGATCTCGAGCTGGAACCCTTCTTCCGCATCGATAGCAACGACAGGAGTCCCACCATGGCAGTAACCGTGTCCATCCCGACCATCCTGCGCACCCACACCTCGGGCGAGAAGTCGGTCCCCGCCTCGGGCAGCACCCTGCAGGAGGTCATCGACGACCTGGACGGTCGCTACTCGGGCCTCAAGGGCCGCCTGGTCAAGGACGGTGTGTTGCACCGCTTCATCAACGTCTACGTCAACGACGAGGACGTCCGGTTCTCCGGTGGGCTCGGTGCGGCCCTCAAGGACGGCGACAACGTCACGATCCTGCCCGCGGTCGCGGGTGGAATGCGCTGATCGACCAACGAGGGCGGACTGATGGCTCGCTACGACTCCCTGCTCGATGCACTCGGCGACACCCCGCTGGTCGGATTGCCGAACCTGTCACCGGCGCCATCGGTCCGCCTCTGGGCGAAGTTGGAAGACCGTAATCCGACCGGCTCGATCAAGGATCGCCCCGCGCTGGCGATGATCGAGGCGGCGGAACGCGACGGCAGGCTTCGCCCCGGCGACACCGTGTTGGAACCCACCTCCGGCAACACCGGTATCGCGCTGGCGATGGCGGCGAGCCTCAAGGGCTACCGGTTGATCTGCGTGCTGCCGGAGAACACCTCGGTGGAACGCAGGCAGCTGTTGAAGGCCTACGGCGCGGAGATCATCTTCTCGGCCGCTGCCGGCGGGTCCAACCAGGCGGTGGCCACCGCGAGGAAGCTGGCCGAGGAGCACCCGGACTGGGTGATGCTCTACCAGTACGGCAACCCGGCCAACGTCGACGCGCACTACCGGGGGACCGGACCGGAGATCCTGCGGGACCTGCCGGAGGTGACGCACTTCGTGGCGGGCCTGGGAACCACCGGCACCCTCGTCGGAGTCGGTCGGTACCTGCGGGAGCACAAGCCCGACATCCAGGTCATCGCCGCCGAGCCGCGCTACGGCGAGCTGGTCTACGGACTGCGCAATCTCGACGAGGGCTTCGTGCCCGAGCTGTACGACCCCGACGTCCTGACCGGCCGCTACTCCGTCGGCTCCTTCGACGCGCTGCGTCGGACCAGGGAACTGCTCTCCGCCGAGGGCATCTTCGCGGGGATCTCCACGGGCGCGGTCCTGCACGCGGCACTCGGTGTGGCGGAGAAGGCCGCCGGGGCCGGGCACAGTGCCGACGTGGTGTTCGTGGTGGCCGACGCGGGCTGGAAGTACCTCTCGACCGGCGTGTACTCCGGCGAGATCGAGGACGCCGCCGAGCGGCTCGACACGCAGCTCTGGGCCTGACGGGCCCGACACCGTCTCGCTCAGCCGAGGACCCCCATTGTCGCTCGGCTGAGGAAACCGGTCGTCAGCCGAGGAACAGGGTGTCCGGCAGTCCGGTGCCCACGTCGGGGATCACCAGCAGCGAGCCGTCCTGTGCTAACGCCGACCCGGCGTCGCCGCCGGTCCGTGCGGTGGTGATGTAGAGGTCGGTGAAGCCGAAGCCGCCGAAGCACGCCCCGGTGGGCTGGGCGGCGGGCAGCGCGAATCGCTGATCCAACACGCCCTCGGGGGTGTAGCGGTGGATCGCCGCGCCGCCCCGGATCGCCACCCAGAGACAGCCGTCCGCATCGGTGCACAGCCCGCTGGGCTCGCCTGCGACGTCGGTCACCTCGCACAGGGTGCGGCGACCGGTGAAGGAACCGCTGTCCCGCTCGACATCGACGACATCGATCCGTCCGGTGCCCCGCTCGATGAGATACATCGAGCGCTGATCGGGGCTCCATGCCATCCCGGTGATCTCCGCCGCCTGGCGCACCGGGGTCGTCACCGCCCCGTCCTGTTCCACCGAGGCCAGCCAACCCCGACCGGACACCCCGGTCGCGTCGTCCGATGGTGGGGTGTCGGTGTTCATATGACTACCTGCCCACAACCGGCCCGCCGGATCCACCGCGGCGGTGCCCGGCTCGGCATCGGGACGACCCCAGAAGACCAGCCACCGCCGGGTGTCATCGGAGTCGATCAGCGCGATGCCCTCGCGCAGGTTGGCCACCAGCCCCCCGCGAACCCGGGGGCGGGCCGCGCCGACCCGCTGTGGGAGATCCATCGTGGCGTCGTCCCCGGTGATCGGCTGATACCGGTGCACGCGGGCATTCGGAGTATCGACCCAGAGCAGCGATTCGGCCGTGATATCCCAGGTCGGACAGGCGCCCACGTCGGCGGCCTCGGCTACGGCCACCTCGCAGTTCGTCTCTGTGTGCACTCTCAATCGATACCAGCACTGCCTCTCGCTGTTGACGACGGGGGAGCCAATAGCGATCTACGGCCCATGATCGGGGTTGTTATCCGGGCGGACCCCGATGCGCGTTCATCGATCGTGCGTAGGCTCGGTCAGGTGGATCCCGTTGCTCATGTCAAGCCGTCGCGCCCGCCTGCCAAGCGGGTCCTGCCGCCGCAGCCGAAGCAGGCTGCGATCGTCATGGCGAGTTTCACCGCGCTGCTGTGGGTAGTGCATGTGGTCAACATCCTGATGACCACCCCGCTCTCGCCCGCCGGACTCAATGTCCACGGCATCCGGCCTTGGGACCCATCGGGTCTGATGGGCGTGTTGTGGGCGCCGTTGCTCCACGGCAGCTGGTCCCACATCATGGGTAATTCCTTGGTGTTCCTGTTGTTCGGATTTCTGGCCATGTCGGGTGGCCTCGGCCAATGGTTCGCCGTGACCTCGGTCATCTGGCTGGTGGCGGGGCTGGGTGTGTGGGTCACCGGCGGGCCCGGGTCCGTGCACATCGGTGCCTCCAGCGTGGTGTTCGGTTGGTTGGCCTTCCTGTTGATCCGAGGGGTGTTCAGCCGCAGCCTGCCGCAGATCGGGGTGTCGCTGGTCCTGGGCTTCTTCTACGGCGGAATCCTCTGGGGCGTGCTGCCCGGCCAGCCCGGTATCTCCTGGCAGGGCCACCTCTTCGGTGCGATCGGTGGCCTGTTGGCGGCCTGGCTGGTGGCGAAGTCCATCACCCGACCACAGCCCAGCAGCCCGTCGTTGACCCCCGGTTTGAGCTGACCATGCCGGACCGCGACGCACCCATCGGCGTCTTCGACTCGGGCGTGGGCGGCCTCACCGTCGCCCGCGCCATCGCCGACCAGCTGCCCGGCGAGCGGCTGCGTTATGTCGGGGACACCGCGAACAGCCCGTACGGGCCGTTGCGGATCGACGAGGTGCGCGAGCACGCCCTGGCCGTCGCGGACCGTCTGGTCGACGACGGGGTGAAGATCCTGGTCATCGCCTGCAACACCGCCTCGGCGGCCTGCCTGCGCGATGCCAGGGAGCGGTATCCCGTCCCGGTGGTCGAGGTGGTGCTGCCCGCCGTGCGCCGTGCGGTCGCCACCACCAGGACCGGACGGATCGGCGTGATCGGCACGGCGGCCACCATCCGATCCGGCGCCTACCCCGATGCCTTCGCCGCCGCCCGCGACGTCACGGTGCACGGGGTGGCCTGCCCGCGATTCGTCGACTTCGTCGAACGCGGCATCACCTCGGGCAGGCAGGTGCTCGGACTGGCCCAGGGCTACCTCGAACCGCTGCAGGCGGCCGACGTCGACACCGTGGTGCTCGGCTGCACGCACTACCCGCTGCTGACCGGCGTCATCCAGATCGCGATGGGACCGCACGTCACACTGGTCTCCAGCGCGGAGGAGACCGCCAAGGACGTGGTGCGGGTCCTCACCGAGCAGGACCTCTTCCGGGAGGCCGCTCCCGACGAACCCCCGGACCGCGAGTTCGCCGCGACCGGCGACCCGGCCTCGTTTCAGCGGTTGGCCCAGCGGTTCCTCGGCTCGCATTTCGCGTGAGCGCCTTGGCCGCCCATCCGAGGTGCGCCCGGGACGCGGCCTACGAGCCCCAGCCTCGGCGGTTGCCGATCTTCTCGACGAAGTAGACGCTGGGAATGACGATGACCGCCGCCAGTACCCAGCCCCACCACGGCGGCCGGGCCAACCCCAGGAAGAGCCCGGCGCTACCGGAGATCAGTACCGAGAGCACATGATGCGGACGAAACATGGCGCGACCCCCGTCGGCTGGCTGTGCGCGGTGCTTCGCGCAGCGGTCCTTCCCTACCGACTAGATCGTTGTCGGCCTGCGTTGACAATCCTGCTGCCGGCCTAGCGTGCTGCCTGCGGATGCCATCGCCCGCAGCTCCGGTTTTCCGGGATTCGGCTGGTGAAGCCACCCGGACGCCATGGTTCACCACCCGTTTCACCCTGGCGTCCCGCTGGCATGCCAGGCAGGCTGAACCGGTGTTGTTGACCATTCTCGGCTGCTCCGGCAGCGCACCCGGACCAGGCGCCGCCGCCTCCGGCTACCTGATCGAGGCGGCGGGGGCGAGCATCGTCGTCGATCTCGGCAACGGAACCCTCGCCGCGCTACAGGGCCATCGGGATCCGTTTACGCTCGATGCCCTACTGCTCTCGCACCTGCACCCCGATCACTGCGCCGATGTCAGTGCGTTGACGGTGTTGCGTCGTTACCACCCCCGGCCGCCCTACGACACGCGAGCGCGGCGGCTACCGGTGCACGCGCCGCAGGAGGCGGCCGACCGGCTCGGGGCGGCCTATGCGCCCTCGGCCGCCGAACGCGCGGAGACCGACCTCTCCGATGTGCTGGATTTCCAGCCCCTGCGGCCGGGACCGCGTCGAATCGGTCCCTTCGAGGTCACCGTGTTCCCGGTGACCCATCCCTGCGAGGCCTACGGCTTCCGCATCCGATACGAGGACCGGGTGCTGGCCTATACCGGCGACACCGGCCCGTGCCCGGAACTCGACGAGCTGGCGGCCGGGGCCGATCTGCTGCTCGCGGAGGCCACCTGGCCGGATCACCCGAACCCGACCCCCGACCTGCATCTCTCCGGGAAACAGGCGGGTGAGCTGGCCAAGTCGGCCGGTGCCCAGCGGTTGTTGGTCACCCATGTCGCGAGCTGGTTCGACGTCGACGAGGTGGTGGGCGAGGCAGCCGAGGCCTTCGCCGGTCCGACGCTGCGGGCCGTCGCGGGGCACCGCCATGAGGTCTGAGGTCGCTCAGAGCCAGCCGCGACGGCGGAACAGCAGGAACAGGCCGACCGACGTGCCCACCAGCGCGATGTAGGAGGCGATCAGGCCGGCCTGGGTGTCGTAGCCGGGGTAGGGGAGGTTCTGCCCGAAATAGCCGGTGATCGCGGTGGGGACGGCGATGATCGCCGCCCAACTCGTGACCTTCTTCATCACCACGTTGAGCCGGTTGCCCTGTAGCGCCAGCTGCGTCTCGCGCACGCCAGAGGCCAGTTCACGCATGCCCTCGACCCATTCGGTCACCCGCAGGACGTGGTCGTAGACATCCTGGAAATAGGGCATCTCCCGTTCGGTGATCACGCCGATGTCGCGGTGCATGAGCCCCAGCATCACCTCGCGCATCGGTGCGGCCACCCGGTTCAACCGCAGCAGGTTCTTGCGCAGTCGCAGCGATCGGCGTTGCACGGCGTGTAGTTGGGCGGGCTCGGCGAACAGCAGGTCCTCGAGTTCCTCCAGTTCGTCCTCGAGGTCCTGCGCGGCGTCGAAATGGGTGTCCACGATGGCGTCCAGCAGCGCATACAGCAGATAGGACAGACCTCGGTCGGAGTCCACGGCCTGCCAACGTCTGGCCACGGTCGTCGGGTCCAGGCCGAGGTCCTTGTGCACGGTCACCACCGCATGCGGCGTCACGAAGATCGACAGCTCGGTGAGCAGCAGGTCGAACTGCTCGTCGAGCACCACCCGATGCACGGTGAGGAACAGATGCGTCTCGTAGCGGTCCAGCTTCGGCCGCTGTCGCTCCGGCCCGGCGTCCTCGATCGCGAGTTCGTGCAGCCCCAGTGCCTGGCCGATGCGGTCGATCAGCTGGGCGTCGGGGGCGGGCAGGTCCAGCCAGTTCCGGGTGTTCGAGTCGGCGAGCCGGGCGACGAGGTCACTCGCGGAGAGCTGTTCGGTCACCCGCGCGCCGTCCTGGAACAGGGTGAACTCCGCCATGCTCACGGAGGCTAGTTCCCCGCTCGCATCCCGGCCGGTCCATCGGTTGCCGAACGGGTGACGGGTAGCAGCCCGAGCCGCTGGAACGGGGCTTTCCCGCTTCGACGCGCCGCACCGGCCGAGCGCCGTCGATGGGTAGGGTGACCGCGTGGTACGTGCAGACGGTCGTGAGAACAACGCCCTCAGAGATGTCCGATTCACCCGAGGCTTCCAGGAGTGGCCAGCCGGATCGGTGTTGGTCGAGTTCGGCCGCACCAAGGTCCTGTGCGCGGCCAGCGTCCAGGCCGGTGTGCCCAGGTGGCGAGCGGGCTCCGGGCTCGGCTGGGTGACGGCCGAGTACGCCATGCTCCCGTCGGCCACCCACACCCGGTCGGGTCGCGAGTCGGTGAAGGGCCGGGTCGGCGGTCGGACCCACGAGATCAGCAGGTTGATCGGCCGTTCGCTGCGGGCCTGCGTCGATCTCTCCGCGCTCGGCGAGAACACCATCGCCCTGGACTGCGACGTCATCCAGGCCGACGGCGGCACCAGGACCGCCGCGATCAGCGGCGCCTACATCGCACTGGCCGACGCGGTGACCTGGCTGGGCGCGGGCGGACTGCTCGCCGACCCGAAGCCGTTGTCCTGCGCGGTGGCCGCGATCAGCGTCGGCGTGGTCGACGGGCAGGTGCGCCTCGACCTGCCCTACGAGGAGGACTCCCGCGCCGAGGTCGACATGAACGTGGTCGCCACCGACGCGGGCACCCTGATCGAGGTGCAGGGCACCGGCGAGGGCGGCACCTTCGCCCGCAGCACGCTCGACGCGATGCTCGACGTGGCCCTCGAAGGGTGCAGCACCCTGAACAAGCTGCAGGCCGAGGCGCTCGCCGCGCCCTACCCGGGCGAACTCCCGCCGAAGGTGAAGTGATGGCGGCCCAGACGGTGCGGCTGCTCGTCGCCTCTCGCAACGAGAAGAAGCTGGCCGAGCTGCGGCGCATCCTGGCGGCCGAGGGCGTGGCGGGCATCGAGGTCGTCGGCCTCGGCGACGTCCCCGAGTACCCCGAGGTGCCCGAGACCGGCGCGACCTTCGAGGAGAACGCGCTGATCAAAGCGCGGGCGGGCGCGCAGGCCAGCGGTCTGCCCACCGTGGCCGACGACTCCGGGCTGGCGGTGGAGGCTCTGAACGGGATGCCGGGTGTGCTCTCCGCCCGGTGGAGCGGCGGCCACGGCGACGATCAGGCCAACCTCGACCTCGTCCTCGCCCAGCTCGCCGACCTGCCCTCGGAACGGCGAGGGGCCGCCTTCGTCGCCGTGGCGGCGCTGGCGCTGCCCGGTGACGGCCCCGACTCGGAGTACGTCGTGCGCGGCGAGTGGCCGGGTCGCATCGCCAGGGCGCCCCGGGGCGAGAACGGCTTCGGCTACGACCCGATCTTCCTTCCTGCAGGCGAGTCCCGGACCTCCGCCGAGCTGAGCCCGCAGGAGAAGGACGCCGCCTCGCACCGGGGCCGGGCGCTGCGGGCGCTGCTGCCCCGGCTGCGGACGCTGGTCGGCTGAGTACCGGACCGTTCCCGGTGTCGAGGCCCGATCCGGGCGCGACACCGGGGCGGCTCGACGGCGACCGGGCCTCCGGTCAGTCGGCCAACTTCAGGTCGCGGCGCAGCTTGGCGACGTGACCGGTGGCCTTGACGTTGTACATCGCCTTGGCGATCCGGCCTTCCTTGTCGACGACGAAGGTGGAGCGGATCACGCCGGTGACCGTCTTGCCGTACAGCTTCTTCTCACCGAAGGCACCCCAGCGGGTGAGCACGGTCTTGTCCGGGTCGGCCAGCAGCGGGAAGGTCAGGCCGTGTTCCTCGCGGAACGACGTCAGCTTGGCGACGGGGTCGGGGGAGATGCCCAGGACCGTCAGGCCCGCGTCGTTCAGGTCGGCGAGGTTGTCGCGGAAGTCGCAGGCCTGCTTGGTGCAACCGGGGGTGTTGGCCGCCGGGTAGAAGTAGACGATCACCGTCGAGCCGAGGTGATCCCGTAGCGAGACCTCGTTGCCCTCGGAATCGGTGAGGGTGAAATCCGGTGCCGCGTCGCCCTCGGCCAGCCGTGTCTGTTCGCTCATGGCCGCCGACGGTAGCCCGTCGGATGGTCGCCGGGCGGTGCGGCCCGTCGGTCGAGAGCACGGGGTACGTGGGGATCGAGAGTCAGCCTGCGCGGACTGGGGCCTCGTGGTGTGGGGGTCCGACGGACTCCGTGGCCGACCAACCGGGGATCGAGTCGAGTGACCGATTGGTGGTCTGGACGTCCGCGTGCAGCGTGGACAGCACCGCCCCCAGGAGGATCCCCACGATGGCGGACGCGATCATGGCGACCGCGCTGATCACGAAGAAACGAAGTCCCATCTCTCTACTTCCTCAGCTCGGCGAGATTTCCCCCACTTCAAGGCGCATCGGAAGCCTCATCGTTCCCCCATTCGGCGGACCCAGCGAGCGCAGCGCGATGGATTAACCCCGATGGGTGACCAGCGAAGCTCCCCGTTCGGCGAGCATGTCGGTCAGACACCACCGTTGGTAACGGATTGATATAGCCGATTCGGAAACCGGTTTCCGCCTCGGGAGCGGTCGGGATCGACGCCACGCGACACCCCGCGTCCGGCCACCGGTTGGCTAACGCAGGTCCCGTAAGGTCCACTCGGTGAGAGCAGTACGCCGCTTCACCGTTCGCCCGCAGCTCCCTCAGGCACTCGCGGCCCTGAGCACCCTCGCCACCAACCTGCGGTGGACCTGGCATCCGCCGACCCAGGACCTCTTCGCGGCGGTGGACCCGGCGGCGTGGGCGCGAGTCAAGGGCGACCCGCTGCGGCTGCTCGGCGAGGTCTCCGTCGAACGATGGAATCGGCTTGCCGAGGACGAGGACTTCCTCGCCCAGGTCGCGGCCGCCCGCGACGACCTCGATCGTTACTGCGCGGAGGACCGCTGGTATCAACGGCGCGGCGAACAGACCGACGGCCTGCCCACCGGCATCGGCTACTTCTCCATGGAATTCGGCGTCACCGAGGCACTGCCCAACTATTCGGGCGGCCTCGGCGTCCTCGCGGGCGATCACCTCAAGGCCGCCTCGGACCTCGGCCTGCCCCTGGTCGCCGTCGGACTGCTCTATCGAGCGGGCTACTTCGGGCAGTCCCTGTCCCGAGACGGCTGGCAGCTGGAGCACTACCCGGTCATCGACCCGCGTGGCCTGCCACTGGACCTGCTCACCGATCAGGCGGGCTCACCGATCCTCGTCCACGTCGGGATGCCGCGCGGCCGGGTGCTGCGGGCCCGAATCTGGCGGGCCCAGGTCGGCCGGATTCCGTTGCTGCTGCTCGATTCCGACGTCGACGGCAACGACCCGGACCTGCGCGGCATCACCGATCGCCTCTACGGCGGCGACCAGGACCACCGCATCAAACAGGAGATCCTGGCGGGCATCGGCGGCGTGCGGGCGATGCGGGCCTTCTGCGATCTCGTCGGCAGGCCGCAACCCGAGGTCTTCCACACCAACGAGGGCCACGCCGGGTTCCTCGGCCTCGAACGGATCCGCGAACTGATCACCACGGACGCGCTGGACTTCGACCAGGCCCTGGCCTCGGTGCGGGCGGGCACGGTCTTCACCACCCACACCCCGGTGCCCGCAGGAATCGACCGGTTCCCCGTCGACCTCGTCCGGCACTACTTCGGCGACGGTGCCGAGGCCGACCTGCTACCCGGCGTGCCCACCCACCGGGTCATGGGCCTGGGTGCCGAGGACAACGTCCACATGTTCAACATGGCGAACATGGGCCTACGACTGGCGCAGCGGGCCAACGGTGTCTCCGCGCTGCACGGCGAGGTCAGCAGGAAGATGTTCCGAGGCCTGTGGCCCGGCTTCGACTCCGGCGAGGTGCCGATCACCTCGGTCACCAACGGCGTGCACGGGCCCACCTGGTCGTCCCGCGAGATGATCGACCTGCTGGGCGACCCGGAACAGGGCGTGGAACACGGTGCGGGCCCGCACGGCTTCGAACCCGTCAGCGACGCGCGGCTGTGGGAGTTGCGCACCACGCTGCGGGGCAGGCTCGTCGACGAGATTCGACGCCGGGTGCGCGCCGCCTGGCTCGAACGCGGCGCCGCCGAACTGGAACTCGACTGGACCGACTCGGTCTTCGACCCCGACATCCTCACCATCGGTTTCGCCCGCCGGGTACCGACCTACAAGCGCCTGACGCTGATGCTGCGCGACCAGGATCGACTGCGCAAGCTGCTGCTCGACCCGCAGCGACCGGTGCAGCTGGTGGTGGCGGGCAAGTCACACCCCGCCGACGACGGGGGCAAGGCGCTCATCCAGCAGATCGTCCGCTTCGCCGACGAGGCCGACGTCCGCCACCGCATCGTCTTCCTGCCCGACTACGACATGTCGATGGCCCGCTACCTCTACTGGGGCTGCGATGTGTGGCTGAACAACCCGCTGCGGCCGCTGGAGGCCTGCGGCACCTCCGGCATGAAATCGGCGCTCAACGGCGGGCTGAACCTGTCCATCCGCGACGGCTGGTGGGACGAGTTCTACGACGGCCGCAATGGTTGGGCGATCCCGACGGCCGACGGCGTGAGCGACCCGGTGCGCCGCGACGACCTCGAATCGCAGGCGCTCTACGGCCTGCTGGAGACCGCCGTCGCGCCGCTGTTCTACGAGCGCGGCGCCGATGACGTGCCGCAACGGTGGATGTCGATGGTCCGGCACACCCTGGCCGATCTCGGCTCGAAGGTGCAGGCCTCCCGCATGGTGCGCGAATACGTCGACACCTGTTATCTGCCCGCCGCGCGGGCGGTGGCCGCGATGCGAGCCGACGGGCAGCAGGGCGCGAAGGAACTGGCCGCCTACCGGGCGCGGCTGCACGCGGCGTGGCCGCACATCAGGATCGTCGACAGCACGCTGATAGCCGACGGCGAACCCGCCCCCTCGCTGGGCACCGCCGCCGCCGTGTGGGCCAGGGTCGAGCTGGGCGGGCTGAACCCCGAGGACGTCGACGTGCAGGCCGTGGTCGGCCGGGCCGACGAGGCGGGCGAACTCTCCGACGTCGTCACCAGGTCGATGGACCACGTCGGCGGCGTGGAGTACCGCGTCGACATCCCGCTGCCGCACGCGGGCCCATCCGGCTACACGATCCGGGTGCTGCCCCGTCATGGGTTGCTGTCCACTCCGGCTGAGCTGGGACGAGTGGTGCTGGCGACCTGAGACGGGTCGTGAGCTGCTGCCGGCGGCCGGGCTGGGCCGGGTGCTCCCGCTCGCCTAGCGCGGGCCGCGCAGAGCGCCTGGACGCCTATGGACGCGGTGGCCCCGCTTGGGCGCCTGCGGCCGTCTCTCTTGCCGCCATGTGGCTGCTGACCGTGGGCCGGGCCCCCTGCTGCCTGAGCCCGTGCCTGACCCGTGGGGACGGGCCTCCGCCTTGGATCGCTGGGCGGTTGGATGCACCCGCCGGGGCGCTGGGCGCGAGCTGGTTCGTGCCTGGGCCTGATACCCAGCCCCGCTAATTCTGTCGATCTCCGCTCGATCGCTCCGAGGTCTGCTCGTCACGGGCGGCGGTCTGGCGGGGAGTGGTGACGCTCTGTCGAGGTTTTCGGGCTTGGTTTGTGCCTGGTGGCGGTGCGGGTCACATCCGGTGGTGGCGTTGGGTGAGCGGCGCTTAGGTTGGCCTTGTACGTCACGCCCGGTCATCACGACGCGGCCCCCACGAGCGGCCGGTGTCGGAGCCCCTTTCAAGTCCTCTTCATCTTCTTCGTGTGGGACATGGGGCAGGTCGGATCGCCGACTTTCGATGGCCTTCATCTAGGGCGCCCCGTGTTCTGTTTCCTTGAGTTGTATTGGAGCTTGGTTTGACGCTGCGTACCCGTAACCCGTTCGTTCGTTCCTCCAGGGTTGGTAAGTCGGCTGTGTCGGCGGTGTTGGCCGGTGCGTTCCTGCTGGGCGGTCAGCCGCTGCTGGCCGGTGCCACCGAGACCCCCGCACCCGCGTCTGCTGATGGTGGGGTCACGGCCGAGCAGGACGCCGGTGCGGCGATGGCCCCGCTGTACAACGACGTCGCCCCCACGCTGCAGTTCCACACCCTCGCGGGTGAGGCCCAGGCCCATTCCGCCCGGGTCGCCGAGCAGGCGGCTGCGGAGGCGGAGGCCAACCGTCCGGAGTTCGTCAAGCCCGCCGAGGGCACCTTCACCTCCGGCTACGGCGCCCGGTGGGGCACCAACCACTTCGGTATCGACATCGCCGGCCCCATCGGCACCCCCGTGGTCTCGGCCACCGACGGCACGGTGATCAACGCCGGGCCGGCCACCGGCTTCGGCCAGTGGGTCCGCGTCCAGGCACCCGACGGCACCATCACCACCTACGGCCACGTCGAGACCTTCACCGCGAGTGTCGGTGAGCAGGTCAAGGCCGGCGATCAGATCGCCACGATCGGTAACCGTGGCCAGTCCACCGGGCCGCACCTGCACTTCGAGGTCAACGTCGGCGGCCAGAAGCTCGACCCCCAGCCCTGGCTGGCCGAGCGCGGCATCACCGTCCAGTAAGACACCGAGCACCAGCAACACCCGAGGCGCCCGTCAGGTACTCCCTGGCGGGCGCCTTGTGCTGTGGAGTCGCTTGATGCTCTTACACCTGGGACTCGACAGCATGTTTCGACAACGCCGGTGAGCGGATGAGCCCAAGCCGATAACCCTCGGCCCGGCGACCTCAGGCGATATCGAGACGGGCCCGCAGGGCGACGACCCTCGGCCACCACGCGGCGTACTCCTCGGCCTTGGCCAGCTCCTCGCGGGCCGACCGGTTGTCGCCCGCCGCCATCCGCGCCGCAGCGAGGGTGGCGAAGAGATCGGCGCGGGCCAGCGGGCCGTGGCTGAAGTCGTCGGCGAGCTGGGCCAGCGCGATGGCCTCCCCGGTTTCGCCCGCCAGCAGCGAGTAGGCGGCCTTGGTCGAGTGCAGTTTGTAATCGGGGAAGCCCAGCCGCTCCGCCTGTTCCAGGGCATGCCTGCCCGCAGGCAGCGCGGCTTCGGCGGGCAGCTGCCCGGCCTCGACGGCGGCGGCGACCAAACCCGCCAGGCCCGCCAGGGCGGCCGCCAGCTTGCGGTGCTCGGTGGTCTCGTCGGAGGAGATTCGCATCGCGGCGCCGACCGCCTCGCGATACCTGCCCTGCGCCTCCCACACGCTGATCTGGCAGGCGGTGGTCGCCCAACTCGCGCCATGCCGCTCGTTCATCTCGGCGACGGCTGCTGCGGCGGCATCGAGGTCACCCGCGTTCAGCGCCTCGGTCACCCGCCCCGCCAGCACACTGGCCGCCAGCTCGGCGACCTCCGCCGTCCCCAGCCGGGGCAGGCCGACCAGCAACCAGCCGATCGACGTCAGCTTGCTGTTGCGGCGGGGAACCAGGGCGGTGAGCAGCGTCGCGGTCGCCCCGACGGCCAGCCCCCGGCCCAGCGCCTCGTCGGCGAGCAGCAGCCAACAGCTGCCCGCCCCGGCCACGCCCAGCAGGGCGGCCCACAGCCCGGTACCCCACATCCGCAGCCGTACCGGTTCCCGGCCGCCCGCCACGCTCACCGCGAGCACCAGCGGAATCGCGCGGAACACCACCGTGCGGCGGGCCGAGGTCCACGCTCGGATTTTCGGGCCGAACCCGATGATCACCCGGGTGATCGTGGCGCCGGTCAACAGCCCGCCGGTGAGCATGCCCAGCTGCAACACCAACTGCATGGCGATGAGCCCGAGGGCGGCGCCGAGCAAGCCGACGAGGATTCCGAGCAGCGCGGCAGGTAGTGCCGTACTGCTCAGCTCGAAGGCGATGATCGCGAGCACACTCAGAACGAGCAGGATGACCGCCGGGCTTCGCACTAACCGCAGGAGTCGCACGGGCTCATACGATGCCCGACGGCACCCGCCCGGTTCCCGGCGGCATCGGCGTCGGCTTCTCTGCGCCCGCCGAGGATCGGCGGTGCACGCGGCCGCCGCGAAGGTCAGGGAATGGCCGGGCCACCCCCGGGAACCACCGGTAGTCCGGCCGCCCGCCACGCCCGGAAGCCGCCGACCAGGTCCCCGACCCGTCGCAAACCCAGCTCGCCCAGATCACGGGCCGCCAGGCTCGATGCGTAACCCTCGTTGCAGAACACGACCACCGGCCGATCGGCATCGACCTGCGGCAGCCGATGCGACCCCGCCGGATCCAGCCGCCACTCCAACACGATGCGCTCCACCGGGATCGCCTCCGGGATCTCGCCATCGGCGGCCCGATCGTCCCGGGGACGGATGTCGATCAACAGCGCACCCTGCCGATGCAGCTCGGCCGCCTCCTTCGGCTCGTGCCGCCGTAATCCCGCCCGTGCCTTGGCAAGCCGCTCGTCGATGCTCACGACGTCGCCCCGGCGACCCTCGGCAGGTCCTCGCGAATGTCGCTGAGGTCGGCGTATTCGCGCGTCGGCAACAGCGGCGGTGAGTAGGCATGCACGGTGGCTGCGGGCGCGTCGCTCAGATTGAGCACCTGGTGCGCGCGACGCGGGCCGAAACCGATGCCGGGGCCCGCGAGGTGCGTCCGAGTCCGGACCGGGCCGGGCGCGTACCGGTAGTGCTCGGTGACCCGACCACTGAGCACCGTGAAGGAACCGGCCGCCCCCGCATGGTCGTGTGGCGCGGTGCCCTGCGCAGGCAGCCAGGTGAGCAACCACAGCTCCACGCCCTCGGTCAGCGCCAGCCGCGCCCACCAGCGTTGCTCCGGCACGTATTCGGCGAGTTCGTGGAGTTCAGCGGCGAGGTCTTTGGCGACGATGGTGGTGAGATCGCGTAGTTCGGTGGGCGTCCAGAGCAGCCGATCCTGCGGAATCCAGGACCGCAGTTCCGGGTGATCGAAATCGGCATGCACGTCGAAGGCGGGCAGCGTGCTGGTCATCGAAAAGCTCCTCGGCATGGCGGCGGGAAGAACCGCGCGGGGCTCGCAGCCCACGCGCGCGGGACACTGCGGGGCGGGAGAAGCGAACGGATCTCGACCGGTCTTCCCGGCGTGGCGGCGCCTGGTGGGCGCGCAGGAGAACGCGGTCAGCGGGAGATGTCGTCCGCTTCGCGCATACACGTGCTCGACGCGACTCGTTGGAGGTCGACCGGGCGGTCGGACCACATCATCAGCGAGCGGAGCATGCAGCGATCGTGACACGACCAGCGCAGGCGGTCACGCACTGTTCACAGGGTGGGATGGTCCACTGCGGGGGCAAGCGCGATGGGTCGTGAAACCGGGTGTGTTCAGCCCGTCGTCGGCTGCTCGCTCTCGATGTCGGCGCGCAGCAGGATCAGGGTGTGCGCGGGCAACGGCAGATTCGTGCCGGAGGGCAGTGGGGTGCGGTCGGACGGCAGGCCCTCAGGCGCGGCCGTGCTCAGCACCGGGGTGAAACGACTGCCGAAAGCCGTGGGCGGCAGGGTGAACTCGATGTCCGCGCTGCCCGCGTGCAGCACCAGCAGCCAGGAATGGTCGTCCAAGGGCAGACCGGTCCTGGTGTGCGCGCGGCAGTCCGCCCCGTCGATCCACATTCCGATGGTGCGCCGGTCCGCGTCGAACCAGTCCCTCTCGGTCATCTCGCCGCCATCCGGGCGCAGCCACGCCAGATCGGGCGACCCGCTGGGGGTGGTGCGGCCCTCGAAGAACTCGGCCTGTCGCAGCGCGGGACATTCCCGACGCACGGCGATCAGGTTCCGGGTGAACTCCAGAAGCTCGCGCGAGATCCGATGCTCGGCCTCGGTCGGGCAGCGGAGCGCCGAGGCGCCATCGAGGCCCGGTGACCGGCCGGCGGGCGTTACCGGGTCTCCATCGGAGTGCGCCGCCTCCCGGCTGTTGCTCACGTGTATCCCGCCGGGCGCGGCGTCCCCGCCGCCCGCTGTCGCCTGCGGGGCCGAGCCCGGCCAGGCCAGCCACGAGGTCTCGTCGTCGAGGCAGTAGGCGTTGTTGTTCCCGCGCTGGGTCCGCCACATCTCGTCGCCTGCGGTGAGCATCGGGGTGCCGGTGGACAGCAGCAGCGTCGCCAGCAGGTTTCGGGCCTGTCGAGACCGCAGCGCCAGGATCGAGGGGTCCGTCGTCTCGCCCTCGACGCCGCAGTTCCACGAGCGGTGATCGTCGGTGCCGTCCCGATTGTCCTCGCCGTTGGCCGCGTTGTGCTTGTCCTCGTAGGACACCAGATCGCGCAGTGTGAAACCGTCGTGCGCGGTGATCAGGTTGATCGAGGCCCACGGCCTGCGGCCGCTGTGGTAGTAGATGTCCGAGGAACCGGCCAGTCGATAGGCCAACTCCGCGGGGCCGGTCGCGCCGCGCCAGAAATCCCGCACGGTATCCCGGTAGCGACCGTTCCATTCCGACCACTGCACGCCGAAACCGCCGACCCGATAGCCCTCGCCGGTGGCATCCCACGGCTCGGCGATCAGCTTCCGCTGCGCCAACACCGGATCGGTGGCGATCGCGGTGAGCAGCGCGCCGTGGGGATCGAAGGCCGCGCCGCGTGGCCTGCCCAGGGCGCTTGCCAGGTCGAAGCGGAACCCGTCGACGCCGAGGTCCTGCGCCCAGTACCGCAGCGAATCGGTCACCAGCCGGACCACCGTGGGCGAGGCCGGGTCCATCGTGTTCCCGCAGCCGGTGATGTCCACCGCGCCGCCCCGCTCGTCATGTGCGTAGTAGGCGGGCGCGTCGATGCCCCGGAAACTCAAGGTCGGCCCGCCGAGGCCGCCCTCGCAGGTGTGGTTGTAGACGACGTCGAGCAGCACCTCGATGCCTGCGGCATGCAGTGCCGAGACCATCGTGCGGAACTCCTCGATCTCCCGCCCCGGCTCGCTGGCGTAGGCCGCATGCGGCGCATGGAATCCGAGTGTCGAATAGCCCCAGTAGTTGACGGCGCCCCGCCGGAGCAGCCCGGCCTCGGAGGACGCGGCCTGCACCGGAAGCAGCTCGACGGCGGTGATCCCCAGCCTGCCCAGGTGGTCGAGCGCGGCCGGATGCGCCACTCCCAGATAGGTTCCGCGCAGGTGCTCGGGGATATCGGGATGCCGCTGCGTGAAGCCCTTGACGTGCAGTTCGTAGACGACCGTCTCCTCCCACGGCACCTCGGGCCGCAGGTCGCGCAACGGTTCGACAGGCGAGGTCACCACCGACAGCGGCACGGCGGCCACGGAGTCGACGGTGCTCGGTAGCCGGCCCATCGGATCGTCCCGGTAGCCCAGGGCGGCATCGACATCGGTCAGGCGGCCGGTGATCCGACGCGCATACGGGTCCACCAGCAGCTTCGCCGGATTGCAGCGCAGCCCTCGGGTCGGGTCGTAGGGGCCGTGCACCCGGAAGCCGTACCGACTGCCCGGAGACACCCCGCTCACCACACCATGCCAGACACCGAAGGTCTGCTCGGTCAACTCGACCCGACGCTCCACCCGACTTCCATCAGGCTCGACGTCGATCAGACACACCTCGACGGCCTCGGCGATCGACGAGGCCACCGCGAATCGCACCCCGCCCGGGACCGGATGCGCGCCCAACGGGAACGGGCCGCCCACCGGGTCGGCAACGCCGACGTGCCTGCTCTGCATGTCGACTCCCTCGCCTCGGCCCGTGGTCGTCGGTGAGGGTAACGGGGGCCGCTCGAACCGGGATAGTCGACGGCGACCCGGTCGCGCCGGGCGGGCGACCTGCGTCGTCGAGACGGCGTCCGGGTTGTGGGGTGCTGATAGACGAGTGGGCTTCGATCGGCCTCGGCTCGTCAGCCGGGACGCTGGGCGCGCACGTACTGGGCTCGGGCGGCGGCGATCGGCGCGAGCCGGTCCGGCTCCTTCATCG
This sequence comes from Actinoalloteichus hymeniacidonis, assembly GCF_014203365.1. NCBI lineage: Bacteria > Bacillati > Actinomycetota > Actinomycetes > Pseudonocardiales > Pseudonocardiaceae > Actinoalloteichus > Actinoalloteichus hymeniacidonis. The sequence continues at coordinate 4,925,813 of NZ_JACHIS010000001.1, read as the reverse complement.
GCAGCTGCCATTCGCCATCCTTGGTATGCAGGACCAAGGCGGGGCCGGGTGGCGGACCGATCTTGGCGAGATGACCGCGCATCCAGGTGCGGGGGTCGCTGGTGTCCTTGACGAGGCGAACGCTGGTGTCTCGGACGTTGACCAGCGGAAACGATCCCTTGACGTCGATGTGTGCCTGACGCCCGCCATAGGAGTTGCCGATCGTGTTGGTGAAGGCCTCCCAGCGGATTCGATCCTTCTCCAACAGAATCGTCGCGGATCGACGCCCGGAGCGAAGCCGGTAGGTCAGGATGAACTCGCTGCCCGCGAGCACAGTCAGCGGGGATTCGTGCAGGATGCGTCGCGCCTGCATCACCACGAGCATGCTGACGAGCGGAAGTCCGACCGCCGTAACGACGAGTGCGAGCACGAATCCCTGGCCGTACTCGGCGCTGCGAGCGCCGAAGAACGGCAGCAGCAGGAACGGTATCGAGAGCAAGGCGCTGATTGCGGTGCTGTAGTGCCACTCGGATGGCGTCATCAGCAGTCGCTTCTTGGTGAGCTGTCGTAGAACGATGGCCGTGGGGATAGCCGGTATAGCCACCAGGAGAACTGCCGGAACCCCCATGACGAAGCCCATCAATGCCCCGAAGATCACCAGTTGCAGGGCCGGAAGAACGAGCAGACCCGAGATCAGCAACGGCCGAACGCGGTCCCACCGCCGTTGCAGCGCGCCCCGGTTCGAGTCGGGCACCGCACCGGGCACCGTCGCGGGGATCAGTGCGGCCATCGGCTGCTCTCCTTCACCAGACCACGAGCTACGGAAATCGGTGTACGGCTCGACCGCTACCCGGTCGACCATCGGCGCACCGACGAGTGGAGCCCGGCCCCGCCCCGGCAGCAGCGATGTCCTGCCGGTGGTGCGACCGGGCTCCCCACGGTGATCAGATCAGACCTGCTGGGTGCCGCTCTGCTCGGAGGGCGGCTGGTACTCCGGCATGGGCACCGGATTCCCGTCGTTCTGCATCTCCGGCATGGTGGGGTTGCCCGTGCCGGGCGGACCGAAGGACGGGATGGCACCCGGCGTCGGCTGCGTTGAGAACTGCTGATCGTTGTAGTCGCCCGGCGAGACCGGGTAGTTCGGCGGCAGCGTGTCCGGCGGCCGGTTCCCGCTCGGGTTGATGGTGCCGTCGTAGAGGTTCTGCGCGTGCCCGTTGGCCCCGGTCACCGCGCCGTTGGTCCCGCCGACGGTGGCGCCCTGGGCGCCCGACTGGAGGTAGTCCCCGAACGACGACAGCTCGCCGTTGCGGATGTCGTTCATCCCTCGGTCCAGCAGGTTCGCGCCCGCACCGGTGATCATGCCGTTGGTCGCGCCCTGGACCGCCGCGTCGGCGAACCCGTTGGTGGCGCCGCTGGGCAGGAACGTCCCGCCGAGGCCGCCCGCGATACCGGAGGCAAGGCCGGTGATGCCCGCGCTGAGGGTCTTGCCGCCGTCCCAGCTGGTGCGGTTGCCCGCCAACATCTGGCCGCTCTGGATGGCCACGTCGACACCGATGTTGACCGCGAGGTTGAGAGCGATCTGCTGGATCAGCTGCCGGAACAGCATCTGCACGGTGACCCTGGTCGCGGCCTGCGCGATGGGGATCCCGGCCGTGCTCGTGCCGAAGGTCGCGAAGGCCGCCGCGACCATGCTGGCGATGGAGGCGGCCAGCATCACCAGGGCGGCGATGATGCTCAGCTTGGTGTACTCGACCTCCAGCGCCGCGTTGTCGCATGCAGCGCCGAGTTCGGTGCACAACTCCTGGAGCTTGGGCAGGAACTGCGGGTCGTTGACGACGTATTGGCCCCAGAACTCGCGGAAGGCGTCCGCGGTCGCGCCCTCCATGGTGGCCAGCGCGGCCTGACCCGCGGCCTCGGCGACATCCGCCACCTCGCCGACCTCGGTGCCGCAGGCCTCCCAGCCCTCACCGAGCCTGCGCAGCGCGGTCTCGTCACCCTCCGGCCAGCTCGCGCCGACCACGATCGGCGTCAGCCACTGCACCCATTCGGGAATCTCGATACCCATGTCAGTTCCTCACACCATCTGGCCGAAGCCGTCGGCCGCGTCCTGGTCGATCGATTCCCAGGTGTCGGCGGAGGCATCGAGCTGCACGCGGACACCGCGCAGCGCCTCGACCAACGCGCTGATGTTGTCCTGGGCGGACTGCGCGGCGGGCAGGTAGTCGTTGGCGAAGGTCTGGCCGGACTCGTCGGCGCCCCAGCAGTCACCCTCCGACGAGACCACGCCGTCGATGGCGGTGCCCGCACTCTCGAGGGTGTCGGCGGCCGCATCGAACTGGGGTGATGCCGCACGCAGCGCAGGCGGGTCGACCTCCATGTTGTCGCTCATGACGAATCTCCTCCGTGGAAGTAGTGCGCAACGGGGTCGGTGACTCTCACGGAATCAACGCAGGAACGAGTTGTTGCCGAAGTCCTCGTCGTCGTCGTCCGACGACGGCCGAGGCCTGCGCGGCGGTGCGGCGGGCGGCGCGGCAGGCGGCGGGGCGGCGTGCGGCGGTCCCGTCTCGGGAACGACCGGGGGCTTCGGCAGCGAGGGCAACAGATCCCGCAGTCCGGGTGCGCCCGCGACCAGGTCGCCGAGGTCCATGTCCATGCCCTGCTGCGTGGGCGCCAGTGCCGTGTTCACCTGGGTCTTCGCCTGTGCGGTCGCCTTGGCGACGGTCTCCACGACGGTGCGGGACAGCTTCTCCGGGGTGCTGCGATTGAACGCGGTCGGCGCGAAGTCGAGACGCATGATGGTGCCCGCCGCATCGACGACCACCGTGACCAGACCGTCGGCGGAGGTGGCCTGCCCGGTCACCGCCATCGCGTTGGCCTGGGCGTCCTTCAAGTCGGCCATCTGCTGGTGGAACTGGGTGGTCAGGTTGGCGACCTGCTCACGCATCGCCGCATTGCGTGCTTCCAGTGCGGCTCGTCGGTCGGTTTGATCGCTCATCCCGCCCCCTTCTTTCTGCTGGTGTGGCCTCGAATCAACTGGAGACTAGACAACCGTCGGTGTCAACGGATGCTTGTTCTGCGAAAGAACACCGAAAGCGGCGCGCGAAACGCCGCCCGGTGCGGGGCGAGCGGGCTCCAACGGTCAGAATGGCCGGGTGACCGACCGGGGCTTGCAGGGCACGACAGACGGACGGCCGCACAGCGGCGGCCACGAGATGGCGGACACCACTGACCTGGTGATCCGCATGGACGGGGTCGGGGTCCGGCGCGGACCGACCGCTCTCGTCCACGACATCGACTGGCGGGTGGAAGTCGACGAACGCTGGGTGATCTTGGGGCCCAACGGGGCAGGCAAGACCACGATGCTGCGCCTGGCCGGTGCCGAGCTGCACCCCAGCGACGGCACGGTCCACCTGCTCGGCGACCGCATCGGTGGGGTGGACGTCTTCGAGCTGCGGCCGAGGATCGGCCTGTGCTCGGCGGCGCAGGCCGCCCGGATCCCGGCCGACGAGCTGGTCCGCGATGTCGTCGTCAGTGCGGGCTACGCCGTGCTGGGCCGGTGGCGCGAGGACTACGACCCGATGGACCTGGACCGCGCGAACGAACTGCTCGCCGCGTTGGGCATGGCGGCGTTGGCCGAGCGGCGCTTCGGCACCCTGTCCGAGGGCGAGCGCAAGCGGACCCTGATCGCCAGGGCCCTGATGACCGACCCCGAGCTGTTGCTGCTCGACGAGCCCGCCGCCGGACTCGACCTCGGTGGACGCGAGGACCTGGTCGCGCGGTTGACCGAGCTGGCCTCGGATCCCGATGCGCCCGCGCTGGTTCTGGTGACCCACCACGTCGAGGAGATCCCGCCGGGCTTCACGCACGCGCTGCTGCTGCGGGAGGGCGGTGTGGTCGCGCAGGGCCTGTTGGCCGACGTGATCACCGAGGAGAACCTGTCGGCGACCTTCGCCCAGGACCTCGTGCTGGAACAGTCCGGCGACCGATTCTTCGCTCGCCGCAGGCCGACCGACTGAGGGCGTTGATCGGGTCTACCGCGCGGTAACCTGCCGTGGCGGGGCGGTCGATCTTCGGCTGCTCGGGCGACACCCGTCGCGGTGTCGCGGTGGACGTCGAGGAGGACGCTGGGCGTGGGCGAATTCGTCAGACTGGAAGTGGAAGCGGGCATCGGCACGATCCGGCTGGATCGCCCACCGATGAACGCTCTGAACATCCAGATGCAGGAAGAGATCCGGGCCGCGGCCATCGAGGCGAGCACCCGCGACGACGTGCGGTCCGTGGTGATCTACGGCGGCCCGAAGGTCTTCGCGGCGGGCGCCGACATCAAGGAGATGGCCGAGCGGACCTACGCGCAGATGGCCCAGCGCGCCCCGCAGCTGTCCACCGCGTTCCGGGCGGTCGCCGAGATCCCCAAGCCCGTCGTCGCCGCCGTCACCGGATACGCCCTCGGCGGCGGTCTGGAACTGGCGTTGTGCGCGGACCGACGCATCGCCGGGGACAACGTCAAGGTCGGCCAACCCGAGGTGCTGCTCGGAGTGCTGCCCGGCGCGGGCGGAACCCAGCGGCTGGCCAGACTGATCGGGCCGGCCAAAGCCAAGGACGTCATCTTCACCGGCCGGTTCGTCGAGGCCGACGAGGCGGCGAGCCTGGGCATCGTCGACGAGGTCGTCGCCCCCGACGACGTCCTCGCGGCCGCGCTGCGCTGGGCGGGCCGGTTCACCGAGGGCGCCGCACAGGCCATCGCCGCGGCCAAGACCGCGATCGACACCGGACTCGAGGTCGACCTCGTCAGCGGCTTGGCCCTGGAGAGCAGGCTCTTCGCGGCGATGTTCGCCACCGAGGACCAGAAGACCGGCATGCGATCGTTCATCGAGAACGGTCCCGGCAAGGCGAAATTCGAGGGCCGGTGAGATGAGCGAGACCCCGACCGACCAGCGGACCGACGAACGCGGCAGCGTGACCGACCCGGCGCCGGATGCGGCACCCAACCCGCGTGCCACCGAGGCCGAGGTGCGCGCCGCCTACGATGACCCGAAGCTGGCCAACGTCCTCTACCACGACTGGGAGGCCGACACCTACGACGAGAAGTGGTCGATCTCCTACGACGATCGCTGCGTCGACTACGCCGTCGGCCGGTTCCACTACGCGGCGGGCGTGCCTGCGAAGCCGTTCGAGCGAGCCCTGGAACTGGGCTGCGGCACGGGTTTCTTCCTGCTCAACCTGATGCAGGGCGGCATCGCGAAGAAAGGGTCGGTGACCGACCTGTCGCCAGGGATGGTGCAGGTCGCCCTGCGCAACGCCGAGAACCTCGGGCTGGACGTGGACGGCCGGGTCGGCGATGCCGAGCGCATCCCCTACCCGGACGACTCCTTCGACCTCGTCGTCGGGCATGCCGTGCTGCACCACATCCCGGATGTCGAGGCCGCGATGCGCGAGGTGCTGCGAGTCCTCAAGCCCGGCGGCCGATTCGTCTTCGCGGGCGACCCGACCCGGGTCGGGGACTTCTACGCGCGCAGACTCGGCCGGGCCACCTGGTGGCTGACCACCAGGATCACCCGCCTGCCCGCGTTGTCCTCCTGGCGGCGACCGCAGCAGGAACTCGACGAGTCCTCGCGGGCCGCGGCGCTGGAGGCCGTCGTCGATCTGCACACCTTCGTGCCCTCGGAGCTGGAACGCACCGCGCGGGCGGCGGGCGCGGTGCGCGTGCACGCCAGGACCGAGGAGTTCACCGCCGCCCTGCTGGGGTGGCCGGTACGCACCTTCGAGGCGGCGGTACCCCGCGAGAAGCTGGGCTTCGGCTGGGCGATGTTCGCCTATCGCAGCTGGCTGCGACTGTCCTGGTTGGACTCGCATCTGCGGAACTGGTTGCCGAGGGATCTCTTCTACAACGTCCTGGTGACCGGTCGGAAGGCCGCACGGCGCGATCCCGAGTAGGTGGACTGCTCGGCCGGGCCGTCGGGCACTGCGGTGACCGACGGCCCGGACCGCGCCGGAGACCTCAGCTCAGCTCGACAGCCAGATAGACCCGTTGCCGGTCGTCGCGTCGGGCGATGGCATGGCCGGTGCGGTCGACGCCGTCCAGGTTCAGCGTGAGCGGTGCGCCTTCCCCGGTGAAGTTGCGCCACCATTTCTTGGCGTCGGGAAGTTTCACGTCGATGGTGACGCGGTCGCCGTTGCGGCGGTAGGCAACGGGAAGGCTGATCGTGCGACCCGTGCGTCGTCCCGTGTAGGTCACGGTCGTGAGCCACCCGCTGATGTGATCACCCCACCGAGGCGAGTCGCGTAGCGAGAGCATGAATGCGTTGTACCGTCCGATGAACTTCTTCGGCAACGGTCCCCGGTATCCCACGAATCCTCCTGCGTCACGGCGAAATGCCCTGCCGGAAAGCCTAACCGGCTAACCGGACGGGTCATTCCACTTATGGCTAAGTGAGGAGGATCCACCCACGGTGCTCTCGGTTCGGCGCGGCCGCCGCCCCCTCGGTGTCCGGTTGCCACCGACTCGGCAGCGGAGGCCGTCGGCGGACGGCGGCGGGGCTGCTAGCTTCTGGACCGGTGAGCGGTATGTCGGATCTGTTGATCGGCCTGCGGTCCCTGCTACGCCCGGACCCCCGACAGGCCCGTTTCCTGACCAGGGAATCGCTGCGCTGGGTCTGGCGGAACCGCGCCTTCACCCCGTGGTATCTGCTGCGGTACTGGCGGCTGCTGAAGCTGCGGCTGACTCGACCACACATCATCCTGCGCGGCATGGTCTTCCTCGGCCGCAACGTCGAGATCGACTGCGACCCGGGGCTGGGCAGGCTGGAGATCGGCCGCTGGGTGCACATCGGCGACGGCAATGCCATCCGCTGCCATGAGGGTTCGCTGCGAATCGGCGACAAGGCCGTCCTCGGCAGGCAGAACACGGTGAACTGCTATCTCGACGTCGAGATCGGCGGCGCCGCCCTCATCGCCGACTGGGTCTACATCTGCGACTTCGACCATGTCGTCGAGGACGTGAATCGACCGATCAAGGACCAGGGCATCGTCAAGACGCCGGTGCGCATCGGGCCGGACTGCTGGCTGGGCACCAAGGTGAGCGTTCTGCGCGGCAGCCGGATCGGCCGAGGCGTGGTGCTGGGGGCGCACGCCGTGGCACGAGGCGACATCCCCGACTACGCCATCGCGGTCGGGGCACCCGCCAGAGTCGTCCGGGACCGACACGCCGACTACGTCGCCAACACCGAGGCCCGCGAGCTTCGGGCCGCCGCCCTGGCCGACATCACTCGGAAGGCGCAGCGGGCCGCCGATCGTTCTGCTGGGGATCGTTCTGCTGGTGATCGGTCCGCTGGGCCGCCGCGAACAACGCGCTGAGGGCGCCCGCCCGATCGGCGAGCTCGGACGAGTCCAGCAACTCGGCGAGCTCCTCGGAACGGGCGGCATCGAGATCACGCAACAGCGCGACGGCCTCGGACAACGGCTTCCTGGCCTCCGAGGCCCGGCCCGCATCGATCAGCTCGACACCCAGCCTGCCCAGCCCGGCGAGGATGCTCCAGGAGTCCTCGGCGATGCGTTGGTAATCCAGCGCGAGCGAGAACATGGCGATCGCGCTGTCCCGATTACCCAGTAGCCGATGGCATTCCGCCAGGTTGTTGAGGCAGACGATGCGGTCGACCGAATTGTCGGCGATCTCGAAGTCGCGCAGCGCCGCCGAATGCGCCTGCACCGCCTTGTGCAGCAGGTCCGCCCGCCGATACGCCTGCCCCAACGAGTCCAGGGCCCGGCCCCGATCGTCGTTGAGCAGCGGATAGTCCAGGCCCGTCAGCACCTCCAGGCTTCGCCTGCCCGAGGCGATCGCATCGTCGATGCGGCCCACCTGGAGATAGGCCATCGTCAGGTTGTTCAACCCGACATGCAGCCGAGCGGTGAGACCCAGCCGTTGGCTCTGCGCCACGGAACGTTCCAACAGCTCGACGCCGCGCTCGCGATCCCCGTGCATGCACCGTGCGATACCGAGATTGGTCATCACCATCAGCTCCGCCTCGGCGTTACCGAGCCTGCAGAAGGTCGCGATGCTCTCGCCGATGGCGTCGATGGCCTCGGGCAGCCTGCCGAGCTCCACGAACAGCTTGCCCTCGGCGTTCTTCAGCCAGGCCCGGCCCTCGTTGTCATCGGCGGCCATGGCGGCCGAGGTCCCCAGCGCGGAGGCCTCCTGCCATTCGGCGAGCCGGAGTCGTTGCTGCAGATAGGTGGTGAGGCAGTAACTGAGCATCCAGCAGAGGCGATGCAGGCCGTGTTGCATCGCCGACCTTGCGGCCGCCGCGATCACCGGTCGCCCGATGTCCCACCACCGCAGCATCGTCCAGCCGGCGGGCAGGGTGAACACGCTCTCGTCGAACTCGGCCAACTCCTCGCCGATGCCGGTGGGGCAGAACGCCCGGTCGCGGCCGATCGCGGCCCACGCCCGCCCGAGATGCCAGCGCAGCACCCGGTGGACGGCCGTGGCCCGCTCGTCGGGGGAGTCCTCCTGCTGACTGCGTTCCTCGGCGTAGACCCGGACCGCGTCGTGCAGCCGGAAGCGGCCGGTCGAGTGCTGCTGCACGAGTTGTCCGTCGGCGAGCCGGCTCAACAGCCGATCGGCGGCCTCGACGTCGCAGTCCAACACCACGGCGGTGGCCCTGGCATCGACCACCGGATCGGGCAACCAGCTCAGTCTGCGGAACGCGAGCCGGGTGTCCTCGGACAGCGTCGCGTAGGACTGGTCCAGCGCCGTACGCACCGAGCTCGCAGGCTCGCCGTGGATCTCCAACGCCGTCAGCAACCCACCGGAACCCAGCCTGCGGGTCAGTTCCTCGAACCGCTGGGACGGATCGTCGCGCAGCTGCGCACCGAGAATGCGCAGCGACAACGGCAATCCCGCGCCCAACTGCACGAGGGTGGGCAGCAGATCGGGACGGTCCACCGAGTCGGTGCCGATGATCTCGGTCAACAGCGCCCGCGATGCGGCGTCCGACAGCGGATCCAACGGCAGCGAGCGCACCCCGCCGGTCGCGGTCAACCCATCGAGCCTGCTCCGGGCGGTCACGATGAGCCGAGAACCGGGATGCTGCGGAACCAGCGGATTCACCTGATCGGCGGCCCGTGCATCGTCGGCGAGGATCAACAGCCTGCGTTCCGCCACCACCGCGTGATAGTGCGCCGTGGCCTCGTCGAGATCGGTGGGAATGGCGTTGCCGGGGATGCCCAGCGCATACAGGATCTTGCTGACCGCCGCGAGCGGACTCAGCGGTTCGTCGCCGTTGTGGCCGCGAAGATGCACGAAGACCTGGCCGTCGGGGTACTGCTCGGCGGCCGCTCTGGCGCCGCGCACCGCCAGGGTCGTCTTCCCACTGCCCGCCATCCCGGTGATCGCCACCGCGGTACTGGCGCGCGGATCCCCGGCGGCGAGTAGGTCGCCGAGCACGGTCAGTTCCTCGGAACGCCCCTCGAAGAACGGGGAGACCGGCGGGATCTCCGAAGGCGAGGAATCCGGTTTCCTCGGTGTGGTGGGCAGCGTGCTGACCGCAGAGGTCGGGACCGCGATGCCCAACATGCGCAGCAGCGCGGCAGGGGATTCACCCTCCAGCACCCCGACCCTGGCGCGACGCAGCTCCTCGCCCGGTTCGATGCCCAGCTCGGTGGCCAGCGTGACGTGCGCCTGATGGAAGGCGTCCAGCGCCTCGGTCCGACGGCCGAGCTGGTTGCTGACCAGCGCCTTGCGGATCCACAGTTCCTCGCTCAACGGGTGTCGTGCGAGTTCGGCCTCGATCTCGCCGGGTAGATCGGCGAGGTCGTCGAGGGCCAGCCGGGCATCGATGATCCCGAACTGGCAGCGGCGCATCGTCAGCACGATGCGCGGACGTTCGGCGACGATGATCGGCGCTGCGGGGACGTCGGAGAAGGGGGTGTCCCGCCACAAGCCGCGTGCCGCCTCGAACAGCCGGGTCGCCTCCCGGAAGCGGCCGTCCTGCATCGCCGCGGCACCTTGCTCGACGAAGTCGTTGAACGCGGTGAGGTCGAGCTCCTTCGGATCGACATCGATCCGGTAGCCCTCGGCGGTACGCAGGATCGGCGGCCCGCCGTGATCGGCCAGGAATCGCAGGGCATCCTCGACGTCCTTGCGTACCGCCGCCGCCCCGTCGGCGGGCGGCACCTCCGACCACAACTCGTCGAGGAGCTTCTCTTCGGAGATCGGGTGGGGTGCGTTCAACAGCAGGACGGCGAGGGTCAGCCGCTGTTGGGGCGACTCGGGGCTGACCCACTCGGCGCCTGCACGGATCTCCAGTGGGCCGAGTAGTCGGAAGCGCACGGTTCATCCTTGCACCGTCGCGAGCAGCCGACCATCGGTCGAAAGTCCGTCAGGTGACGCAGCGTCGCCGGGCGCCCGGGCGGGTTCACCCAGACAGGAGATTCCCGGACGGAATCTTGGGTCGAGCCAACTCCGGCCGGCCGGGGGGCGCGCAGGCGTCGCCTGTCGACCCGCGAGCCGGCACGGCGGCCTTGGCGGCGGCGTACACCTCGACGGTTCCCTCGGCGATGGTGTCCCAGGAGAAGTCGGTGGCCAGCCGGGCCCTGGCCGCTTCGGCACGGCGTGCGGCGCCTGCCGGATCGGTCAATACCCGCCGCACGGCCGTGGCCAGGCCATCGATGTCCCCGGGGGCGAAGGACAGGCCGGTGCGCTCGTCGAGGACCGCCTCGCCCAGACCGCCTGCCGTCGATGCGACCAGCGGCGCACCCGCAGCGGCGGCCTCCAGGGCCACGATGCCGAACGGCTCGTACCTGCTGGGCAGCACGACCGCATCGGCTGCGGCCAGCATCGTGGCCAGCTTGCGGTCCGGCAGCTGCCCCAGGAACCGCACCGCACGCCGAACCCGATGCTTGCGGGTCTCCTCGATCAGCCGTTCTCGATAGCCGCCCTGCCCGGCGATGGCGACCACCGTGCCCGGATGACTGCGACGAATCGCGGGCAGGGCCGCGACCAGGTCCTGGGCGCCCTTCTCCCACTCGATTCGACCGAAGAACAGCAGCAGCGGCGCCTCGGTGGCCCGCGCCGAGGAACGGGCCTTGGCGACCAACTCGTCCGGTACGTGCCACGGACTGGGGCTGATCCCGTTGTGCAGCACGGCGATGCCGTCGGGGTCGACGTCGAAGAGCTGTGCGACCTCGCCGCGCATCGCGGCCGAACAGGTGATCAGCCGATCGGCCCGATTGGCCAGCCACCACTCGACCGAATGGATCTGCTGATTCATCGGCTGGGGAAGCCAACCGCTGTGTCTACCGGTCTCGGTGGCGTGCAGGGTCGCCACCAGCGGCACATCCGCCGCCTCGGCGAGGGCGATCGCCGGGTGCGCCACCAGCCAGTCGTGGGCGTGCACCACATCGGCCCGCCACTCGCGCAACAGGGCGTGACCTGCGCGGATCATGGCGTGCCCCATCGCAAGGGTCCAGGCCACCAGATCGCGTTCGAAGGCCAGGTGCGGCGGGTCCTCGGCGACCCGGACCACCCGCACCCCGGCCCGCTCGGCGAACTCCGTCGGGTGGGTGCTCGCATCGGTGCCGGTCGGCTGCCTGCACAGCACCACCACCTCGTGGCCTTGTGCGGCGAGTTGCTCGGCCAGGGCATGGACATGACGACCGAGCCCGCCGACCACCACCGGTGGGTACTCCCAGGACAACATCAGCACCCGCATCGACAGATCCTTGCAAACACCCTTTCGAGATCACCCGGTCGGTACAGTTGGAAGAACGTGGTGTCGTCGGAGGGCGGAGTCATGGAGCCATTCGGTTGGGGGCTACTCGCGCTGGCGGTCTTCCTGGTGGTCAGCCTCGTCGGCATCGTGATCAAGGATCGACTGCGGGGACGGTCCACGCCCGAGCGGCCCGCCGGAGTCCGACCCATCGACGCGCGAGCCCTGCGGTCCCGCAGCCAGGCCGAGGGCACCATGCATGTTCGCGACCAGCCGTTCACCGGCGGACCCTGACCGGCGGAGTCCCGGTCACTCACGGCGTGCCCACCGCCAACCGGCGCGCGTCCAGCCCGCCGAAGGGGTTGTCGACCACCCGCAGCCGCGCCGCCTCGGCGGCAGCCCCCGCTCGGTCGCCCGTGGCGAGCAGGTCGGCAAGCCGATGGAACGCCTCGGTGTGTTCGGCCGCCCGAGCTCGGGCATAGTCGGCCGCCGAATCCCTGGTGACCATGAACGCCCAATCGCTGGAACAGGCCAACAACGCCTCCTGCCAGAGCTGATCGACCACCGCATCGCGTCCCGCCGGGAAGCGGTGGGTGTCGATGACCTCGAGCAATCTGTGTTGCAACCGCTCGTTGGTCGCGACCAGATCCGAGACCGCGGGTCCGTTCCACACCCGCCAGTCCTTGCCTGCGCCCCAGGACGAGGCGGGCAGCTCGACCGGGGTGCCGACGTGCCCGCGCGCCAACACCCGCGCAGGTGTGGTGACTCGGACCCCGGCCTCGGGAAGCGCGCGCAGCACACCCGTCAGCCAGTCCGGTCCCTCGTGCCACCAGTGCCCGAACAACTCGGTATCGAAGGCCGCCACCACCAGACCCTGCCGCCCGTCGACGACGCGATGCTCCCGCAACCGCGCCACGACGGCATCGACGAAGTCGGTGACGTGCTCGGCCACGGCGGCCGAGGCCCGATCGGCGCGGTAGGGCTGTTTGTCCGCAGGCGCGATCGAATGCCCGGTGACGCGGGCGGGCTTGAGCCCGGTCGGATGGTCGTAGGTGTGGAAGTCCCGGTAGTCCGGATGTCCCGGATAACCGACCTTCGGCGACCAGACCCGTTCGGCCAGCTCCCCGTCCCGGCCGAAACATACGACGTCGGAGTCCCACACCGGTCGGGCGGCCGAGGTGCGGCCCGCCAACGCGGGCGAGTCCACCAGGAAGTGCGTCAGGCCGGCCGCCGCGTAACCGGTCTCCATGCCGGGGTCGAAGCCGCATTCCGGCGCCCAGATCCCGGTGCTGCGCCTGCCGAGTCGCAACGCGCCGTCCTCGAGTCCGACGTGTAGGGCCCCGGCTCGCACCCGGGGCAGCAGCAGCGGTTGGAACGGGTGGGTGGCCGGACCACCCAACAGCTCGATCACCCCTGCGTCGACCAAGGGCCGCAGCACCGGCGACGCGCCGTGGCGCCAGCGGCTCTCGAACAGGTGCAGGGCGTGGGTTGCCCGCCGGTACTCGGCGGCGGCCAGCTCGCGCAACTCGGGTCGATCGTGCTGCCACCGGGTCGCGGCGTGCTGCGTGCGCAGGACCCGGTTACCCAGCCAGTCGTGCATCCCGCGCAGGCAGTACGGGTCGTCGAGCTGCGCGGCGAGGACGGGGGTCAGCCCGAGGGCGAGCACCTCGCGCTGGTCCTGCTCGGCCAACCGGTACAGCACCTCGACCAGCGGCAGATAGGAGTCAGCCCAGGACTGATACAGCCATTCCTCGCCGACCGGCCAGCCGCCGTGCCGCGCCAACCAGGGCAGGTGAGTGTGCAGAACGAGGGCGAAATCGCCGATCGGCTCCCCGGAGTCGGATTCGGTCACGGCCGTCTCCCGACCGCGATCAGGTCGAGGCTGGTCGCCAATTCCTCGTCGGACAGCACGAAATCCTCGACGTCGATGGCGGCGACCTCCCGCAGCAGGTCGGCGGGCCAAGGCAGCCCCTCGGTCGCCAACCGGATCTGCTCCTCGATCAGGGAGCCGCCTCGGCGTGCCTCTCGTTCCTGCAGCGCGGTGCTGTGCCGCAGGCCGGCGAGCCGATGCACGTGGAATCCGGCGTCGGTGAGCAGCTCGGCCAGCTCGTCGGGATCGAGTTCACGGGTATGGAACGGATTCTTGGTCCCGGTGGGGGAGAACGTCAGCCGATTCGGAGTGGTCAGCAGCAGCGAACCGCCGGGCCGCAGGACGCGATGGCATTCGGCGAGGAACGCGGGCTGATCCCAGAGATGTTCGATCACCTGCAGATTCGCCACCACGTCGACGCTTCCGGCGGCGATCGGCAGGGTGGTCAGCTCGGCGCGGACCGCCGCGACCTCGGGATAACACCGCGCGACGTGGTGCACGGCCTGAGCATCGAGGTCGACCGCGAGAACCTGCCGTGCGGTCAGGGCCAGCATGGCGGCGCCGTAGCCCTCACCCGCGCCCGCGTCCACCACCCGGGCGCCATGGCACAACGGCAGGAACGCGCGATAGGCGGCCTCGTGCCTGCGGAACCAGTAGTTCTCCTCGGCGATGCCCGGCAGGGTGCGTTCCCCGGTCAGTGGCAGCGCGGCGACGGTGTGATCGGCGGACATCGGCGAACCCTATCGGCAGTCGGAGCCACCCCGGTGGTGGCCGAGGTGTGCCCCTTCCCGCGGCGGGTCGGGTTCCGGGCTGCCTGGTCCGCGTCGCGGCCGTACGGGTCACGACGCGGACCGAGCGGAGCGATCTCAGCCGACCGTCGGTGGTGCTGACGCCGTGATCGCCAGCCGAGGCCAGTCGGCGAGATCCCGTAGCAGCTGACGATCGTGGGTGGCCACGATGACGGCGGCGGCCGTCTCCCGGATCGCCGCCGTCAGCTCGTCGACCAACACCGAGGAGAGGTGGTTGGTCGGTTCGTCGAGGATGAGCACGCTCGGCCGGGTCGCCAGCGCGAGCGCGAGATCGAGCCTGCGCTGTTGTCCCTGCGACATCCGGCCGACGGGAGTGCGCAGCGCATGGCGATCCAGCAGACCGGTCGATGCCAGCGACACCGCCTCGGAGTCGCGGAGCTCGCCATCGGCGACCAGTTCACCGATCCGCTGCTCGTAGAGCTGCGCGGCGCTGCGCTCACCGTTCCACTCCGGAACCTCCTGCTGCACCAACGCCACCGAACCGCCGCGCAGCCGATGCAGGCGTCCGCCGGTCGGTTCGAGGCGCTGCGCGAGCACCGCGAGCAGGGTGGATTTGCCCGCGCCGTTCTCGCCGGTGACCAACAGCCGGTCGCCGCCGTCGACGGTCAACGAGACGGGTTGGTCCAACTGCCGGGCCACCGTGACCTCGTGAGCGCGCAGCAACGCCGCGCCGGGGCGGACCTCGATCCTCGGCCAACGCAGCGTCAGCGGCGGCTCGGGGACGATGACCCGGTGGGCTTCGAGGGCTTCCTGCTGCCGGTTGAACGCCTGCACGACCCCCGGCGCTCGGCTCTGCCGCTGGTGTTTCCCGGTGCCCTTGTCCGGCCGCCAACCGGTGTTCAGCCGATCCCTGGCCTGTTGGGCCGCCGTCGTGAGCCGACGATGTTCCGTCTGCTGCGTCTCGTACTCCTGCGACCACCGCTCCCGCTCGCGAGCCCGTTCGGCCTGCCAGGCGTCGTAGCCACCCGCGTAGCTACGCGGGCGACCGTCCCGACTCGGATCGAGGTCCAGATACTGCTCGGTGACATCCCGTAGCAGCGCCCGATCGTGGCTGACCAGTGCGAGGCCGCCCCGGTGCTCGGCGAGTCGACGCGTCAGGAACAGCAGCCCATCGGCATCGAGATGGTTGGTGGGTTCGTCCAACAACAGCGTGTCGTGCTTGGCGCCCAACAGACAGGCCAGCCGGACCCGATAGCGCTGTCCGACCGACAGCGTCGACAACTCGCGTGCCCGATCCGAGCAGGCGCGCAACGCATCGAGCGCGACATCGACGCGCCGGTCGGCGTCCCAGGCGTCCAGCCGGGTCGCGGCCTCCAAGGCCGTGGCGTACCGGTCCTCGGCGCTGGTGGCGCCCTCGGCCAGGGCCGCACCCGCCGCGTCGAGTTCGATCAGCGCATCCTGCGAGGCCCGTAGCGCCTGGGAGATCAGGCGGCCCACCGTCTCGCCGGGGCCTGCGGCGAGTGCCTGTTGCGCCAGGCCGACGGTGCCCGCGCGATGCACGGTTCCGTGATCGGGCTGCACTAGCCCGGCCAGGACGTGCAACAGGGTCGTCTTGCCTCGGCCGTTCTCGCCGACCACGGCGAGCCGGGAGGTCGGGGACACCGTGACGGACACCTCGTGCAGGATCCGGCGGGCGCCCCGCACGACGCTGATCCCCTCGGCCCGCAGGTGGGCTCGGTCGCCTGCGGGCATCGACGGCTCGATGGCGGTGTCGGTGGCGTGGGGTTTGGTGGATTCGGTGAAGGGATGCAACAGGGTCTCCGCAGCTCGCATGGGAGCCGGGCAGCACAGATCGAGCCGTCCGGCGATGGGCCTGGGACGGCGAGCGCTGAGAGGAAGGAAGAAGGGCGCCGCCGTCAGCGGCGGGTGCGCACCTTCTGCGACCAGAGACCGTTATGCATGTCCACGAACGTATCAAGCCCCGGCGCCGGGCGGCCACCGGTTTAGCGGGTGCCGCCGCGCGTGCCGAGCGGCGGTCAAAGCCGCCCGGTGATGCGTTCGGGGCTCACCCGCACCGAGGTGATCGGGCCGAGGTGGGCGGCTTCCGGAGTCTGTGCGATGTGCTCGGCGTAGGAGAGTCCCACGTACTTCCGGGAGAGTTCGTCGCGCAGCGCCAGGGCCGTGTCCGGTTCGAACCGCGCCGTGCCCCGGATGGCGGCATAGCTGTACGGCGCATCGGCGGGGCTGATCAGCACGCCGATCCTCGGGTCCCGGCGCAGATTGCGTTCCTTGCGGCTACCGACCGCGATGAAGAAGCGCAGGTCGTCGCCGTCGGCGGCCAACCAGACCACCGACTGTTGTGGGCTTCCGTCCGGCGCGACGGTGGCCACGATGCCGAAGACACGGGAATCCAGCAGCTGTCGGAGTTTCTCCGGAGTGACGGACATTCGGCTGATCTCCTTCGTTCGGCGAAACGGCGAGTCCGCAAAGTGTAACCAATTGGTTCTTTTAAATGAACCGACGGGTTCATTTTGTGTGCGCGGCTGCCCGTACCTCGACTGAACTGGCGCGTCCCGGTCGGGACGGCGCCGATACGCTGCGGCGGTGAGCGAAGCGACCAGCTCGGCCCCGGCGCGAGACGTCTCGCGCGGCCGGATCGACAAGCGGCAGGCGATCCTGTCGGCCGCCTTCACGGTCTTCGCCCGGGAGGGCTACGCGCAGGCGGGGGTGAGCGTGATCGCGGCCGAGGCCGGGGTGGCCAAACCCACCGTCTACAGCCACTTCGGCGATAAGGAGAACCTGTTCCGCGCCACCATCACGGCGGAGGCCGACCGGGCGTTGGCCACGAATCTCGCGGTGGTCGAGCGGCTGATGGACCGGGGTCAAGATCTCTCGACGCTGCTCGCGGAGGTCGGCTACGACCTGGTCGAGTGTTACTGCGACGAACGCTCGTGGGCGGTGCGCAGGCTGGTGTACGCGGAGTTGCCGCAGCACCTCGAACTGGTCGATATCGTTCGGGGGCGGGCGGCCGACCGGGTGACCGAGGCGTTGGCCGACCGGCTGGCCAGGCTCTCGTTGGCGGGGAGGCTGCGTCGCTGCGATCCGGTGGAGGCGGCCGAGCAGTTGAGCGCCCTGCTCACCGGATCGCTGGAATCACGGGCCAGGTTCGGCACCCGCTCGGTTCCCGATCCGGAGAAACGGGCCCTGGTCGCGGCCGCCGTTCGGACCTTCCTGCACGCCTACGGGCCCGAACCGGCCTGACGTCCGGGGTCGCGCAGCCGTTCGACGCCGCGTCAAGGGGCGATCGACCGGCCATCGCCGCCGTGGGATGCGGCCGGGCATCCGAGGTGCTCCGGGCGCTGCAACCTGATCGAGATCCTTGGACCAGCGGGTTCGCGGGCCTGGGCGGTCGGCTGCTTGTTAGCCTGCTCACAAGATCGGGGGTGGGCGATGGTCGCGATGTTCGAAGGGCTTCGACGGCTGCTGGGCCGATCGGGCGAGACGGTGGAATGGGATCGGCCCCCTCGGCCACAGCCGACCGAGTACCCGCTGTGGTGGGTTCGGGCGCTCGATGAGCCGGTGCGGCATGGGATCAAGGCCTCGCAGATCGGGCAGCCCGCTGATCCCGGCGGTTACCTCCCGGTCTGCGGGCGGGTGATGGTGCCTGCCGCCAGTGACCTCGATCCTCTGGTGGCGCGTTGCGGGCGCTGTGCCCAATGGGCCAGGGATCACGTGTGGGAATCGCCTGCGCAGGCGCCGTGGAACGGCGATGAGGCCGACGAGGACTTCTACTGATCAGTTGGAGCCGGTGCCCTGGCAGTACGGGCACTCGACCGGCCTGCGGTCCTTGTCGATCACGGTTCCGGTTCCATTGCAGGTGGCACACCAGTGCATCGAGGCGTTCCTCTCGCATTGCTCGGCGAAGGTTGCGTGTCGAGGTGGCGGGATTGGACGCGACCGAGAGTATGACCACCCGTGAAAGCTGGCTACTCAGCGTCGGCAAGCGGTTGCTTGGTGTCGATCGGAGGGTGAGCGGTCGGTAGGTATCGAACCGGTCGACGACCGTGCCCGCCGAGGCGTGCGAGATCCTGCTACTCGTCGAATAAGCCCGCTCCACGTCGTCGCGAGGCCCGTGAGGTTGGGTGACGACAGTCACGCCGTGGGCCGTGAGACAGTGGGCCGCAGTAAAACTACTCGCAAGTAACATAGTGTCGGTTGTGGCTGACACCACCGTGCCGCAGGGGCATGGACCTGGCAGGGTCATGGCCGATGATCCGCCGGGAGAACCCCGATTCCGCAGGAGGTCGACGAGGACCCATGAACATTGTCGTGCTGGTAAAGCAGGTGCCCGACACCTACTCCGAGCGCAAGCTCAACGACGCCGACCACACGCTGGACCGTGACTCGGCGGACGCGGTGATCGACGAGATCAACGAGCGTGCCGTGGAGGAGGCGCTCCGTATCCAGGAGGCGCACGGGGGTGAGGTCGTCGTCCTGTCCATGGGACCCGACCGCGCCACCGAGGCACTCCGCAAGGGACTGGCGATGGGCGCGCACAGAGCCGTGCATGTCTCCGACCCGGCCCTGCACGGAACCGACCTGATCCAGACCGCGAAGGTGCTGGCCAAGGCCATCGGCACCGTCGAGGGCGTCGACCTGGTCGTCACGGGCAACGAGGCCACCGACGGTCGTGGCGGCGCCATTCCCGCGGTCCTGGCCGAGCTGCTGGGCCTTCCCCAGCTCACCCACGCCCGCAAGGTCGAGATCGACGGCCAGACCGTCCGGGTGGAGCGGGAGACCGACGAGGGCATCACGCACCTCGAGGCCCAGCTGCCCGCAGTGGTCAGCGTCGGCGAGAAGATCAACGACCCCCGGTACCCCTCCTTCAAGGGGATCATGGCCGCCAAGAAGAAGCAGACGGACACGGTGACGTTGGCCGATCTGGGCATCGACGCGGCCGAGGTCGGCCTGGGTGGCTCCTGGAGCACCGTCGTCGAATCCGCCCCCAAGCCGCCGCGCGGCGCGGGCGAGCGAGTCGACGACCAAGGCCAGGGCGGCGCGCAGATCGCCGAGTACCTGGTCGGCCAGAAGCTCATCTGACGGCTGACGACGAGAGGAAGGCTAAGTCATGTCCGAGGTCCTGGTCCTCGTCGACCACGCCGACGGCGAGGTCAAGAAGAACACCTTCGAGCTGCTGACCCTGGCTCGCAGGCTGGGTGAGCCCGTCGCAGTGGTTGTCGGCGCCCCCGGCGTCGCGGCCAAGGCGAAGGAGGCGTTGGCTGGCTACGGCGCGGCCAAGGTCTACGCCGCCGAGTCGGCGTCCGCCACCGAACTGCTCATCACCCCCGAGGTGGATGCGTTGGGGCTGCTCGTCGAGCGCGTCGCACCTGCGGGCGTGCTGGTCGGCGCGACGATCACCGGCAAGGAGATCGCCGGTCGAGTCGCGGCGCGCATCGGCTCCGGCGTACTGGTCGAGGTCGACGACGTGGACGCCGAGGGTGTCGCCACGCAGGCCGTGTTCGGCGGTGCCTACGTGGTGAAGTCCAAGGTCACCACCGGCGTCCCGGTGTACAGCGTCCGGCCGGGTGCCCTGGAGGCCGAGGCCACTGCGGGTGCGGGCGCCGAGGAGACGGTCGAACTTCCCGAACCCCAGGGCGCCACGGTCACCCGGATCACCGGTCGCGAGCCGATCGTGGGCGGCGACCGTCCCGAGCTGACCGACGCGTCGGTCGTGGTCTCCGGTGGTCGAGGAGTCGGCAGCGCCGAGAGCTTCAGCGTGGTCGAGCAGCTCGCCGACGTGCTGGGAGCCGCCGTCGGCGCCTCCCGAGCGGCCGTCGACTCCGGTTACTACCCGGGTCAGTTCCAGGTCGGTCAGACCGGTAAGTCGGTGTCCCCGCAGCTCTACATCGCGCTGGGCATCTCCGGTGCCATCCAGCACCGGGCCGGGATGCAGACCTCGAAGACGATCGTGGCGATCAACAAGGACGCCGAGGCGCCGATCTTCGAGATCGCGGACTTCGGTGTGGTCGGCGACCTCTTCTCGGTGGCTCCGCAGCTGACCGAGGAGATCACCCGACGCAAGAGCTGACGCGGCACGAACTCGTGCGGCAAGGCTCCGGCGACTCCGGGTCCACACCACGCGGCGCCCGCCTTCGACATCGGCGGGCGCCGCGTTCTGGTATTCCGGCATCGAGCGAGGGAGTCGATCGGCGACGGCCCCCGCCTGCCGGTGCCTGCGATGCCCCACCCGCACGCGGTTAGGCTGGTGTGACCATGGCTTACCTCGACCACGCGGCCACCACACCCATGCGGCCAGCCGCCGTCCTCGCGATGACCGAGGCGTTGACCGTCGTAGGCAACGCCTCCTCGTTGCACGCCTCCGGGCGCCGAGCCCGGCGCCGTGTCGAGGAGTGTCGAGAACGACTCGCCACCGCCCTGGGCGCGCGACCGTCCGAGATCATCTTCACCGCAGGCGGCACCGAGAGCGACAACCTGGCGATCAAGGGCATCTACTGGGCGCGGCGAGACGCCGACCAGCGCCGACGCCGAATCCTGGTCGCGCCGACCGAGCATCATGCGGTGCTCGACGCGGTGCAATGGCTGGCGGATCACGAGGGCGCCGAACTCGATTGGCTGGCCGTCGACAGCACGGGCCGCGTGGCGCCCGAGACGCTGCGGGCCGCGATCGAGGCCGCACCGGAGACCGTCGCGCTCGTCACCGTGATGTGGGCGAACAACGAGGTCGGCACGATCAACCCGATGGACGCCCTGGTCGCGGTCGCCTCGGAACACGACATCCCGCTGCACTCGGACGCGGTGCAGGCCGTCGGCATGCTGCCGGTCGACTTCGGCGCCAGCGGGATCAGCGCGTTGAGCCTGGCCGGTCACAAGGTCGGCGGGCCCATCGGGGTCGGCGCGCTGCTGCTGCGCAGAGACGTCGCCTGTGTCCCGCTGTTGCACGGCGGTGGTCAGGAACGCGACGTGCGCTCCGGGACGCTGGACGCGCCCGCGGTCGCCGCCCTCAGCGCCGCCGTCGAGGAATCCGTCGGGCAACGGGCGCCGACGGCCCGACGTGTCGAAGGGCTCCGCGACGAGCTGATCGCCCAGGTCTTGGCGCAGGTGCCCGACGCCGTGGTCAACGGCGCGGCGGGCGAGCGGCTTCGGACCGGATCCGAGCAACCCGCACTGCCGGGCATCGCGCACTTCACCTTCCCCGGCTGCGAGGGCGATGCGCTGCTCATGCTGCTGGACGCCAAGGGCATCGAATGCTCGACCGGTTCGGCCTGTACGGCGGGGGTCGCCGAGGCCAGCCACGTGCTGATCGCGATGGGCGCCGACCGGTCGGCGGCGCGCGGCTCCCTGCGGTTCTCGCTCGGGCACGACTCC
Source organism: Actinoalloteichus hymeniacidonis (assembly GCF_014203365.1). Lineage (NCBI taxonomy): Bacteria > Bacillati > Actinomycetota > Actinomycetes > Pseudonocardiales > Pseudonocardiaceae > Actinoalloteichus > Actinoalloteichus hymeniacidonis. The sequence continues at coordinate 4,904,124 of NZ_JACHIS010000001.1, read as the reverse complement.
ACCCCCGAGGACGTGCGAGAACTCGGTGCGGTCATCGGCTCGGTCGTCGAACGGGCCAGGGCGGCGGGCGTCACCCGGCGTCGGACCGCATCCACAGACGACGGCAGATCGGACCCGAGCGGGAACACCGGCGGCCCCGCGAACGCTGACCTCTCCGGGCGGCCGACCGAGACCGGGGCGCGAAAGAGCTCCGGGGCGACGGCGGGCCCCCGAAACTCGATGGACACGACGGATTCGACACGTACCGTGTCGGCGGAGGTATGAGCGATGCGGGTTCTCGCGGCGATGAGCGGCGGCGTCGATTCGGCGGTGGCGGCGGCACGGGCCGTCGAGGCAGGCCATGACGTCGTGGGCGTGCACCTGGCCCTGTCGGCGAAGCCGGGCACGTTGCGGACCGGTTCGCGGGGCTGCTGCACCGTCGAGGACGCCCACGACGCGCGCCGAGCGGCCGACCTGTTGGGCATCCCGTTCTATGTGTGGGACTTCGCCGAGCGGTTCACCGAGGACGTCATCGAGGACTTCGTCGCCGAGTACGCGGCGGGCCGTACCCCGAACCCCTGTATGCGCTGCAACGAGCGGATCAAGTTCGAGGCGCTGTTGGAGAAGGCACTCGGGCTCGGCTTCGACGCGGTGTGCACCGGGCACTACGCCCGGCTCGAGGTCTTGGACGACGGTCGAGTCGAGCTGCGGCGGGCGGTGGACGCGGACAAGGACCAGTCCTACGTGCTGGCCTCCTTGACCGCCGATCAGCTACGGCACGCGATGTTCCCGGTCGGCGACACCGGTAAGCCGGAGATCCGGGCGGAGGCCGAGCGCCGGGGTCTGACCGTCGCGAAGAAGCCCGACAGCCACGACATCTGCTTCATCCCGGACGGCGACACCCGACGGTTCCTCGATTCCCGGCTCGGCACCACCGACGGTGCGTTGGTCGACGACGAGACCGGCGAGGTGCTGGGCACGCACGGTGGCGTGCACGGTTTCACCGTGGGCCAGCGCAAGGGACTCGGACTGCGCACCCCGGCGGCCGACGGCCGCGCCAGGTACGTGCTGTCGGTCGAGCCGGTCACCCGCGAGGTACGGGTCGGCGCCGCCGAGCGGCTGGAGGTCCACGAGATCACCACCGACGCGCCGGTGTGGCCCGGCGGCCGCCCGACGAGTGGACCCGATGACTGCGTCGTGCAGATCCGGGCGCACGGGGGCACCGCCCCCGCATCGGTCGATCTGGACGGCGACGTCCTGCGGCTGCGGCTGCGGGAGGGCGTCAGAGGGGTGGCACCGGGGCAGGTGGCCGTGCTCTACCGCCCGGATGCCGATGCAGGCGATCTCGTGCTCGGCGCAGCGCGGATCAACTCGACCAGCTGAACCAGCCACGGCCCACGACGCACGGTCTGCGCGGGGCGGAGTACTCCGTTCCGCGCAGGCGACGTCCAGCCCCGCCGGGTAACCCGATCGCGCGGGCCGACCGGGGCCCGTTCGATCGCGGAACGGCGGGTCGCCTCGCGGACGTCTCGTCGCGGTGCGTATTTGTTAATTACCCACACCGAGTGAATTTTTCCAAGGGTGTTGCCGGCTAAGCCGTCTGTCTCTTTGAATCAAATTCGGAACTTGAATCCTCACCCAGCGTGCAATGGCCACGGCGGGGCAGATATTTACGACACCTTCAGGTAATTCGGCCATTTGGCCTAGTGGCCGCTGTTACAGTCTTGCGTGTGATCGATTTGGAACACGATCGGCCGCACACACTGTCGGATCTGGCCGATCTGCTCACACCATGGGCGATTCGGGTGGCTGTCACGCTTCGGCTGCCCGAGCTCATCGACGAGGGGCTTACCCGCGTCGATGAACTGGCGGACCGAGTCTCCGCCGACACGGTGGCGTTGGGTCGACTGCTGCGCCTGTTGGCGTGTCGGGGTGTTCTCGTCGAATCGACCACCGGGGAGTACGCGCTGACCGACATCTCGCGAGAGATGATGTCCGAATCGGCTCGTAAATGGTTGGATCTCGACGGTGCCGGGAACCGGCTGGAGGCGTCCTATTCCGGATTGCTGGAATCCATCCGGACCGGTGAGGCGGCCTATCCGAAGACCTTCGGGTGCTCGGTCTGGCGTGATTTCGAATCGAGCAGCGGGCTGGCCGAGTCCTTCGGCGCATACCTCGTCGAACTGGCGGGCCGGTGGGGACCGGAGCTCGTCGAACGATACGGCTGGTCGAGGGTGTCCAAGGTCGTCGATGTCGGTGGCGGCGATGGAACCCTGCTCGGCCTGTTGTTGACGGCGCATCCCGCGATGCGCGGGGTGCTCGTCGACCTGCCCGCCACGACGCTGGCCGCCCGGCGGCGACTGGCTGCGGCGGGTGTGCTCGACCGCTGTGAGGTGGTGGCGGGGAGCTTCTTCGAGCGGCTGCCCATCGGTGGAGAGGTGTACGTCCTCGCCCAGGTGCTCCACGATTGGCCGGATGCGGAGGCGAGCGCGATCCTCCGACGCTGTGTCGAGGCGGCGGGCGAGGGTGGCCGGGTGCTGGTGATCGAACGGGTGCGATGTACGGGTCGGCCCGGGCAGCCCGTCGACGAGGCGTTGGCCGCGATGGACCTGCGCATGTTGCTGCTCATCGGGAGTCTGGAGCGGAGTGCGGCGCAATTCGCGCGCCTAGCCGAGGACGCCGGGCTCGCCTTGGGGTCGCAGGCGGTTATCGGGGAGTTCAGTCTGCTGGAATTCGTGGTGCGAGCTTCGCCCGCGCGATCTGCGAAATCGGTTCGACTCTCGGTTTCGGCCGGGAATTGATTACTGTCAAGCTCGCTGGTTCCGGGTAGACGGGTTTCGTCGCCATCGCATAATCGGTCCCCGGTGTTTCAAGAATTGTGAGAATAAATTCCGACTGCCGGTGCGACGGCGGCGGGTGTTGTTGGCTCATCCTGTTCGGCTGGTGATTCTGTCACCAGCGTTAGTGGTGTCCTGGCCCGAGAAATAAGACGATACCGACTCGATCCGATGGGGTCGGTGGTGGCGAGATCGGATGATAGTGACGACAGACGGCAGACGGGCGGGTTGGGAGGCATTGTCCACCTGGGTCGCCGAACTGATCGACGGCTCCGCTGACGACGTGATCTGGGTGCACAGCACCGGAATGGTGACCCGGGGTGAATTGATCGCCAGGGTCGAGGAATTCGCCGACCTGTTCCAGCGCGATGGGATCGGCCCCGGCTGCACCGTCGCGCTGCGGATCGGACCGAGCGCGACGCTGTTCTATGTCCTCTTCGGACTCTGGCGCTGCGGGGTCCAGGTATTGCTGGTCGACTCGCGCGCCAAACCCGCGGAGGTCGAACGGCTGTTTCGCCGCTATGAGCCGCAGTTCGAGTTGCATTCCGACACCGCAGGCGAGATCCGGGCGGTGTTCCGGCCGGTTCGCGAGGTCCAGGTGCGGCCGACCGGTGTGGGCGCGACGGCCGAGACCGCCCATTGCCTGGTGCAGAGCAGCTCCGGTTCCACCGGCCGCCCGAAGATCATCGGACGGACGGCTGGATCGCTGCAGATCGAACTCGAGCGGATCGCTGCTCTGGAGGGAGCGCCGAAGGCGGGGGAGCGGATCCTGCTGCTCGGTTCCATGCTGCATTCCTTCGGGCTGATCGTCGGCGTGATGCATTCCCTGCGGGCCAAGGCGACGGTCGTGCTGACCTCCAGCGTCCGGCCCCGGGAGCTGTTGGATCTGGCCGCCGAGCACGAGGTCGCGGTGATCCTCGGGGTTCCGACGCACTTCGAGTTGTTGGCCTCCGTGTTCGACCCGCCGCCGCTGCCCGCGTTGCGCGGTGCGGTCTGCGCGGGCGAGGTGCTGGACCAGGGCATCTTCGAGTTGGTGAACCGCAGGCTGGGCATCCGCCTCGGCCAGATCTACGGGATGACCGAGCTCGGTGTGGTGGCGGCGGATCTGACCGGGCGGTTCGGACCGCACCGGGTCGGCAGGCCACTGCCGGGGATCACCACCCGCTGTACCGACGGGGAGCTGTACGTCGCCATCGCCGAGACGCCGTATCTGCGCTCCGACGGCACCCAACGGGTCATCGACGGCTGGCTGCGGACCTTCGATCGCGCCGATCCGGATCCCGCGACGGGCGCCTTGCGCATCCTGGGCCGGACCGACTCGGTGATCGCCATCGGCGGGCTCAAGGTGGATCTCGCCGAGATCGAGGCGGTACTCCACGAACACGAGCAGGTCATCGATGCCGTGGTCACCTACCACGAGGTCATCGAGGCCCATGTCGGAATCTCCGGGGTCCTCAGCGCCGCCGACCTGCTGGCGTGGTGCCGGGAGCGGCTGAGCCACGTCAAGGTGCCCAAGCGCATGCACCTCGGGCCGTCGTTGCCGCGTACCGCCGCCGGGAAGCTCATCCGAGACCGCGATCTGCTGCACGCCGCCCGCCCCCGAGCCATCGACTGATCTACAAGGAGAACCGAGTGAAGACAGAGGTGCGCGACTTCCTGGTGGGAGTGCTGCGCGATGTGCTGCACCTGGAGATCGACGACGACCACTCCGACGAGACACCGCTGGACCTGGAGTCGCTGTTCCTCGTGGAGCTGGTCGTACAGGCCGAGGGCCGGTTCGGTATCGAGCTGGCCGATGAGGAGGTCTATCAGGACTCGACGGTCAGCTTGGGCGATCTCGTTCGACTCGTGGTGGACAAGCGCACGGCGGTCGAACTGGGATCCGGGGTGGCCACGTGATCAGCATGACCGTGCTGCGGTCCCTGCTCGCGGAGGCGGGGGTGCCGGGCGTCGGCGAGGAGACCGAGGAACAGGCCGACGAACTGGTGATCGACTCCTTCGCACTGGTGTGGTTCCTGTACGTCCTGGAGGAACGCCATGGTGTGTGGGTCGATCCGCGTGACGAGGAACTGACCGAGCTCACCTCCATCGCCAGCCTGCACGACTATCTCCTGCGGGCGGGCAGGCGGGCCTCGGAGATCAGGGCGGGGTCGGGGGTCCAGAGTGGCTGCTGACAGAGCCGCCGCCGGATTAGCCGGCGACGAGGCAGCCGACTCCGATGTCGTGGTGACGGGGATGGGTGTCTTCACCGCCTTCGGCTACGGCACCGAAGCGCTGTTGGCCAACGTGTTCGAGGGCAGGCAGGCGTTCAGCTCGGTACGACGATTCGACGTCGCCGGCTTCCGATCGCGGTACGCCGCCACCTACCCGGCCGAGGGGATTCGGGACGTGGACCCGCAATGGTCGGCCGGGACGCCCGCTCAACGCGCGGTGTTACTCGACTGCGCCCGGCAGGCCATGGGCGAGGCGGGACTCGACGGCGCCCAGGACGTTGCGTTATCGATCGGCACCGCAGGCGACGACGCGGCGCACGTCGCGTTCTGGGAGCAGGCCAGGCGGCAGGCCCAGCCCGCCACCACGGACCAGCCCTCCACCGCACAGCCCGCTACGACCCAGCCTGCGTCGGTCGGACCCGACGCGCAGGCCTCCGACGCGTTCGCCGACTGTGTCCCGGCGTATCTGGCCGAGAGCCTGGCCGAGACGCTGCGGCTGAGAGGTCCCGCGAGGGCGTTCGTCAACGCCTGTGTCGCATCGACCAACGCGATCGTGCACGGCGCCGCACTGATCCGCAGCGGACGTGCCCGCCTCGCGCTCTGTGGCGGAGCCTCGTTGGTCGGCCCGCACGCGTTCAGGAACTTCGACGCCGCGCGCGCCCTGACCAGGCAGAACGGAATGCGCCCGTTCTCCTCGGGGCGTTCCGGGCTGTTACTCGGCGACGGCGCCGCCATGCTCGTGCTGGAGTCGGCAGGCTCGGCCCGGCGGCGGGGCGTCCCGGTGTTGGGGCGGATCCTGGGCTGGGGGATGTCCGCGGACGCGCACCATCTCGTGCGCCCCGACCCGGCCGGTATCGGGGTGGCCAACGCCATCTCCGCCGCGTTGCGCAGTGCGGGCGAGGAGCCTGCCGCCGTCGACTACGTCAATGCGCATGGCACCGCGACCCTGTCCAACGACGTCGCCGAGACCGCCGCGCTGCATCGAGTGTTCGGCCCCGATGCGCGCCGACTGGCGGTGAGTTCCACCAAGGGCAGCACCGGGCATCTGCTGGAGGCCACCGGCGCGGTGGAACTGGTCGTCTCGCTGCTCGCCTTACGCGAGGGGCTCGTGCCCCCGACCGTGGGCTACGGCGATCGTGATCCGGCCTGCGATCTCGACTACGTGCCCGGCAGGCCGCGTCGGGTGGAACTCCGTCGAGTGCTGACCCTGAACTCGGCCGTCGGCGGACTCAACGCCGCGATCCTGGCGGGTCGAGCCTGATGGGCCGGGAAGCCGAGGCGCCGAGGCGCGACGACGCGATGGAACCGGCGACTCCGGCCGGTGAGCTGGAGGTGTTGGCGGCGGAATGTCTGCTGCCCTGGGGCGAGGCCGCCGAGGGACTGCCCGGTGCTGCGGAGCGGGCCCTGCCACCGGTTCCCGGCTTCGCGATGTCGCGATTCACCCCGCTGGTGGTGGCCGCCGCCCGAGCGGCCTGGAAGCAAGGCGCCCGACATCGATACGGCGGCCATCGGACCGCGATCGTGCTCGCCACGATGTTCGGCGACGCGATGACGGCCGACCAACACACCCGCCGTCAGTTCGACGGACTCCCGCACAACCCGTTGTTCTTCTACGAATCGGTGCTCAGCTCCTGCGTCGGCATGATCGGCATCGAACACGGCATCGGCGGTCCGATCAGCTGTCTGTCCCTACGGCGGGACTTCACCGTCGAGGCGCTCACGGCCGTCGATGTCCTGCTGGACGAGGAATCCATCGACCAGGTGTTGTTGATCGGCGCGGAACTGGCGCCGACCCCGAGGACCAGCGCGATCCATCGCGGTTGGGCCGAGGAGAACCCGACCGAGCCGTTGCCGCAGGACGATCTCGCCGCCGCCTTGCTGCTTCGGCGACCAACCGGAGACCCCGGCCGACCGGAGTCCCTCTCGACATCCCAGGCCGCAGCACACGTCGACTCGGTCGCCGCCACCGGCGCGGACGACCCGCTGGGGCATCTCCGAGGACTCGTCGGACTCTGTGCCGCCCTGGCGCAGCTCCGCACCACCGATCCGGCCCGTGCCCTCCTCGTGCGCTCGAACGGCGAGGACCTCGTCTCCATTCGCGATCAGTAGGGAGTGCCATCGTGTCCGCAGCAGCGGGTAGCGACCTGACCGGAGGTCCCTTCTTAACGGAGGGCCTGATCGACGATCTCGCCGACGGCCCGTTCGAAGCCTTCGGCGCCTCGACGACCAGGAGAATCCTCGACTATCGCGGTTCGACCACCGCGTTGCTCATCGAACTCTCGGGAGCACCGATCTCCCTGCGGTTGTTGCAACAGCAGATGGTCGACCGTGCCGTGGTTCCCGAGGGCGTCTCGACCGCGATCTACCCGGATCTCGCACGGCACGAGGTGATCCTGCGTCGTTCCGCGTTGTTCGACGCCCAGCAGCGGTTGCTCTCGTTGAACTGCACCGTCGCGCCGCTGGGCTTGCCACCTGCGGTGACGGCGGCGTTGACCAGCAGCGAGACCCCGATCGGTACCGGGTTGGCTGAATTGGCCGTGCAGCAACGCCGGGAACACACCGCCCGGGGCCGCACCCGGTGGCCGGGCCCGGCCAAGGGGCGCTGTGCGTTCCGGGAGTACCTGATCCTGGTCGACGAACAGCCCGCCCTGTTCGTGCACGAGGCGTTCAATCCCGCGCTGTTCCCGGTGGACGAGATCCCGGTCGGGCCGTCGCCGGCCTTCCACCAGGCGGGGTCGGCACTGGTGTTCGGTTCCGGACCTCGGCCGAGCTCGTGATCGAGCCCCACGGCGCCTCGCCGCTCGCGGGCGCACCACCGGGTAGACCGGTGCCGATTCCCTGCGCAGCGCCGTCGATCGGTTCGCTGGTCGCGTCCACCGAGGCGGTGGCTCTGCCACTCACCCCGGCACAGACCGAGGTCTGGGTGGCACAACGACTCCGGCCCGCCGATCCGACGTTCAACACGGGCGGTTGCCTGGAGATCCCCGGGCCGGTGCGGCTGCCGGAGTTCGTCCGAGCCCTGCGGACGGCGGTGTGGGAGACCGAGTGTCTCCGGGCGCGATTGGTCGAGGATGGCGGCCGTCCCGCCCAGATCGTCGAGGACGCCCGATCAATCGATGACGCCGTCGGCGAGTGGCTGCGAATTCACGACCTTCGGGCCGAGGCCGACCCGGACGGACTCGCGTTCGGCTGGATGAACGCCGATCTGGCCGCGCCGCGCGAGATCGGGGCCGATCCCTTGTTCGGCTTCGCGATCTTCCTGCTGCCGCAGGACCGGATCCTCTGGTATCAGAACGTCCACCACCTGCGATTCGACGGCCACAGCGGTGCTCTGTTCCTCCGGCGGGTCGCCACGCTGTACTCGGCTGCGCTGGCGGAGACGACGCCGCCTGCGACGCCGTTCGGTCCGCTCGCCGTGCTGATCGAGCAGACCGAGGCCTATCGCGATTCGGCTGCGGCTCAGCGTGACCGCGAGTTCTGGCGGGGTCGACTCGACGCGGCGGCGGAATCGGCCGCCGTCGCGGATCTGCCTGCGGAACTGGGCGGCCGGGTCGAGCGGGAACCGAACCCCGGGACCGACGCCGAATCCGGGGCGATCCGCTGGCGGTTGCGCCTGACACCGGGCGATGTCGCTCGGCTCTCGGCGGCCGCCAGGGCCGCCAAGGTCGGGTGGAGCGTCCTGCTGCTCTCGGCCCTGGCCGGTTTCCTGACACCGGCGACCGGACCGCAGGAGGTGACGCTCGGCCTGGTGGTCAAGGGCCGGTCCGGTGGCCGGGCGCTGAGCGTCCCGGGGATGACCTCGGACGTCCTGCCGCTGCGGATATCGGTGCCGCCCTGGCGCACCCTGGCCTGCCTGGCCCACCGGGTGGCCGTCGAGACCAGGGAGGTGGTCCTGCATCAACGGATCACCCAGCGCGGACTGCGTGCGCTGCGTGATCCGGCGGCCCAGGCACCGCTCTTCAGCACGACGGTCAACATCAACCGCGTCGATCGGGAACTGCGGTTCGCGGGCCGTGCCGCACGGATCCACCAGTTGGCGGCAGGCCGGGTCGCCGGGCTGAACGTGGATGTGCACGACGGCCCCGGCGGCGGCATCGACCTCGACCTGGTCGTGGACCAGAGCCGGTGCGCACTGCCCGTCCTGACGGCCTTCGGTGAGCGCTTGGCGCACTATCTGCGGGCTTTCGTCGACTGTGGACCCGATCGGCCGATCGCCGAGATCGGCAGGACTCGGCCCGCCGAGGTGTTCGCTCTCGGCGTCGAGCCCGTCGCAAGCGTGCCGGAGCGAACCCTGTCGCAGCTGTTCGACGACCAGGTCTCGCGCACCCCGGCCGAGGTGGCCATCGACTGCGAGGGCCGGTGTTGGACCTACGCCGAACTGGCCGCCAGGGTGAGCCGACTGGCCAGGCTGCTGGTCGCGCGCGGGGTCGGCCCGGAACGGGTGGTGGCCATCGCACTGCCGCGCACGCCCGCCGCCATCGTCGCCATGCTCGCCGTCGCCGCAGCAGGCGGTGCCTTCCTCCCGATCGACCCCGAACTGCCCGCCGCGCGGATCCGGGCGATGCTCGCCGACGCCCGGCCCACCGTGCTGATCACCGACGAGGCCGGTCGGCTGGCCCGCCGCGAGGATGTCGAGCGGAGTTGGACGCTGCTCGACCAGGATTCGGCCGCGGTCCGATCGGTCCTCTCCGCTGCGGGCGGCGACTCGGCGGCTCCCGGTCTGCGGAACAGGGCCGCGCCGCACAACGCCGCCTACCTGATCTACACCTCCGGCTCCACCGGCCGCCCGAAGGGCGTCATCGTCGAACACCGTGGTCTGGCGGCCTTCGCGACGACCCTGCGCGACCGCTGCGCGATGACGGCGCGCGACCGGGTGCTGCGGTTCGCCGCGCCCGGCTTCGACGCGGTGGTCTGGGAACTGCTGCAGGCGCTGACCACGGGCGCGACGCTGGTGATCGCCGACGCCCAGCGCCTGCAACCGGGGCCCGCCCTGACCCGGCTGTTGGCCGAGCAACGCATCTCGCACCTGTTGCTGCCGCCCTCGGCCGTGGCGGTGTTGACGCCGGACGCCCTGGCCGGGGTTCGCTGCCTGGTCGTCGGCGGCGAGGCCTGCCCGCCGGAGCTGGTGCGGCAGTGGGCCGTCGGACGCACGATGATCAACGCCTACGGGCCGACCGAGGCCACCGTCTGCGCCACGATGAGCGAACCGCTGCTGCCTGCCGGGCCGCCGACCGTGGGGCGGGCGGTCGCCGGGACGCGGGTGCTGGTTCTGGACGCGGCACTGCGTCCGGTGCCGATCGGAACCGTCGGCGAGATCTATCTGGCGGGTCCCGGACTGGCCAGGGGATATCTGAACGAGCCCGCCTTGACCGCGCAACGTTTCCCACCCGCCCCGGCGGCCATCGGCGGCGGCCGGATGTACCGCACCGGCGACCTCGGTTTCTCCGACGTCGATGGCCGCCTGCAACTCGTCGGCCGGGCCGATGCGCAGGTGAAGATCCGGGGCATCCGCGTCGAGCTCGGTGAGATCGAGGCGGTGCTCGTCGAGCACCCGACGGTGGCCGCCGCCGCAGTGGTACTGCGTACCGATCAACCGGACGATCCTCGCCTGCATGCCTTCGTCCGGTCGGTCGAAGCCGCGAGCCCGTCCGTGGTCGAGCTGCGGGAACACTGCGCGCGCAGCCTGCCGAGGCAACTGGTGCCCTCGGGATTCGAGGTCCTGGCCGAACTGCCGCGCACCCCGGCGGGCAAGGTCGACCGGCGCGCACTGACTCTTCGGGTGCTGCCCGCCGAATCCGGCTCGGCGCGGTTCATCGCACCGCAGGGCGCGGTACAGGAACGGGTCGCTCGGATGTGGCGCGAGGTGTTGGGCCGCCCCGTCATCGGCGCGCACGACAACTTCTTCGACCTCGGGGGACATTCCCTGTCGATGGCTCGGCTGCACACGATGCTCGTCGAATCCTTCGGCACCGCTATCGGCCTCGCCGACCTCTACTCCTATCCGACGGTGGCCGGGATCGCGGCACTGGCCTGCGGTGAACCCCAACCGGGTGCATCGCAGCGCGGCACCGGCGAGGCCAGGGACCGGGCGGCTCGACGTCGGGCCACGCTTCTCGCCAGAAACAAGATCGGCACCGACAAGGGAGCACCGCGCGATGGCTGACGATCGGATCGCAGACAGAGAGCTCGACATCGCGATCGTCGGGATGGCCGGGCGGTTCCCCGAAGCACGCGACGTCGAGGAACTGTGGGCGAACCTGCTTGCCGGCCGCGAGGCGGTACGGCCCATCGAGGACGCGGAATTCCTGGCGGCAGGCGGAGATCCGGCTCTGTTGACCGACCCGGCGCACCTTCGGCTGGCCAACGCGATGCCCGACCTCGACTGTTTCGACGCGGAGTACTTCGGTTTCCTTCCCACCGAGGCCGCCCTGTTGGACCCGCAACATCGGATCTTCCTGGAGACCTGCCAGCACGCCCTGGATGACGCCGGACACGACCCGGACCGTGTGGGTGGGCCGGTCGGGGTCTATGCGGGTTCAAGCCAGAGCGAGTACTACCTGTCCCACGTCCACCCAAGATTCGGCGGCGAGTACTCGATCGGCTCCATGGCCGCCAAGATCGCGAACCTTCCGGACGCACTGGCCAGCCGGGTGTCCTACGCGCTGAATCTCACCGGACCGGCCATCGCGGTGCAGACCGCGTGCTCCACCTCGCTGGTGGCCGTCCACCTGGCCTGTCAGGACCTGCTGACCAGCCAGTGCGACCTGGCTCTCGCGGGCGGCGTGGGTCTGATTCCCGACAAGCTCGGCTATCGATATGTCGATGGAGGCGTCTACTCGCCGGACGGCCGATGTCGACCGTTCGACCGCAACGCCTCGGGTTTCATCGGCGGCGACGGCGCGGGCGTGGTGGTGCTGCGCAGGCTCGCCGACGCCCTCGCCGACGGCGACCACATCCGCGCGGTCATCCGGGGATCGGCGATCAACAACGACGGCGCGGCGAAGTCCGGTTTCAGCGCGCCGAGCCGGGCGGGCCAGCGTGCGGTGATCCTGGCCGCGCAGGCCAACGCCGAGGTGCATCCGAGCGACATCGGCTACCTGGAAGCACACGGCACCGGAACACCGGTCGGGGACCCGATCGAGGTGTCCGCGCTGACCGATGTCTTCCGGGCCGACACCCGACGCCGAGGCTTCTGCGCATTGGGCTCCATCAAGGCCAACCTGGGGCATCTGGACGCCGCCTCCGGGATCGCCGGGTTGATCAAAGCCGTCCTGGTGATCGAGCGCGGCCGGATTCCACCGCACCCGACCTTCGAGGCGCCCAATCCGGCACTCGAACTCGACGCAGGCCCGTTCTACGTCAACACCGAGGCCATCGCCTTCCCCGGGGATCGCCCGCGCCGCGCGGGCGTCAGCTCCTTCGGTATCGGGGGCACCAACGCCCACGTCATCCTCGAACAGGCACCAGTCCGGGCGACCGCCGCCGCACCCGAGACCTGGACGGTGCTGCCGGTGTCCGCCAGGACCCGAGACCAGCTGACCACCGTGACGGGTGAGATCGCCGAGCACCTCGCCGCGCGGCCCGAACTGGGACTCGCCGACGTCGGACACACCCTCCGATCGGGTCGCCGATCGCTGCCGTACCGCCGGACGATCGTGTGCCGTGACCACGCGGATGCGGTGACGCAGTTGCGCGAACCGGTCCCCGTCGACACCGCCGCAGTCCGCCCCCGTCCCGTCGTCCTGTTGTTCGGTGGCGGCGGCGCCCAGTACGGCGGGATGGGACGGGAGTTGTACGAGACCCAACCGTTGTTCCGGGCGGAGCTGGACCGCTGCGCGGAGATACTGCGGCCGGTGCTGGGCCAAGACCTCCGAGGGCTGTTGTACCGAGGGCAGCGGAGCAACAGGCCTGCCGGTCTCGCGGGGCTGTTGAGCACCCAGTACGCCTTGGCACGGTTGCTCATCGCCGCAGGCGTCACTCCGAACGCGATGCTCGGGCATTCCCTCGGCGAGTACACCGCGGCCTGCCTGAGCGGGGTGCTCGGCCTCTCGGAGGTCCTACCGCTGATGGTCGAGCGGGAGCGGCTGATCCGGCAGGCGGGCGGCGCGATGCTCAGCGTCGTCCTGACCCCCGAGGAACTGGCGCCCTATTTGACCGACCGGCTGTCGCTCGCCGCGGTGAACGCCCCGCGGGCCTGTTCGGTCTCCGGTCCGGTCGAGGACATCGAGCGGCTGCGGGCCGTCCTGGATGCCAACGCGGTGAGCAACCAGGGCTTGGACGTGGTCGGGGCCGCCCATTCCTGGTTGTTGGACCCGGTGCTCGCCGACTACTCCGCCGCACTGAGCCGAGTCCGTTTGCAGGCGCCGACGATTCCGTTCGTCTCGAACGTGACGGGCGACTGGATCACGGCCGAGCAGGCGAGACAGCCGGATTTCTGGCTACGGCACCTGCGGGGGACCGTGCGCTTCGCCGACGGACTCGTGACGGTGGCGGGCGAGGACGACCCGATCTTCATCGAGGTGGGGCCGGGCAGCGGCCTGAGCCAGCTCGCGGTGAAGCAGCTCGGCAGGGGCACCACCGTCGTGCGTTCGGTTCGCAGCCGAAAGGAGGACCGGCCGGACTCATCGGTGCTGTTCGCGGCGTTGGGTCGGCTGTGGAACGAGGGTATCGACCTCGATTGGCCCGCCGTGTTCCCGGCGGGCAGGCGGATTCCGCTCCCCGGCTACCCGTTCGAGCGGCGGCGACACTGGATAGACCGTGTCGTCCACCGCGCGACGGGCGAGGTCCCGACCGGCGATTCGGCGGCTGCGCCCCTTGCTGCGCCGGATCGCCGGGACGGATCGTCGATCGAACGACCGGATGATGCTGCCCGTGGCGACCGAGGCCCGGTCGGCGGGTCTCCGGTCGGGGATGGGCGGGTGCCTGCCACCGCGCTGTCATCGCGACCGAGGCTGACGACGCCGTTCCGGGCTCCGGTGACGGAACACGAGAAGGTGGTGGCGGCCTACTGGCAGTCGGTGTTGGGTATCGATCCCATCGGTGTCGACGACGGTTTCTTCGACTTGGGCGGCGATTCGCTGCTCGCGGTGCGCATGATGGACTTCGTCAGCAACCGGTTCCGGGTCGCGTTGCCCGCTCGGCTGGTCTTCGAGCAGGCGACGGTCGGGGAGATCGTGGCGGCGATCGCCGCAGCTGGAGTGGGTGATCCTCGGCCAGTGGCCGGCAGCGGGTCCGATGGCGACGCACCGGTCACGGCCTGCCCCTGAGGCGCTCCGGCGGCGTGAACTGCGAGTACGCGGGCGCGCGGTCGTCGCGCGGGTGCGGCCTCCGGCGGTGTGCCGGGCGGTGAGTCGCAACGCTCGGCGAATAGTGGCCGGGTCGTGCTGGAACGGCGGGCGACGGTGCTCGGCCTAGGCGACCCGGCCGAGCGCACCGGGTCGACCCTCGGCTCGCCTGCGCTCAGCGGCGAGCGAACCGGCCGGTGGCTGCGAGATGCCGGGTGAGGTCGCTCGTCAGCTCCGTTTCCTGTTCCGTCAGGTAGAAGTGGCCGCCGGGGAAGGTCCGGTGCGCGAACATCGCCGTGGTCACCTCCGACCAGTCCACGACGCGGTCCAATGGTGCGAAGGGATCATCGGCGGCCGCGTAGGCCACGACCGGTGTGGACAGCGGTCTGCCTCGGGTGGGGCGATACCGCGCCATCACCGCGTGATCCGCGCGTAGGGCGGGCAACATCAGCTCTAGTAGCGCGGGGTCGAGTGACGCCAGTTGCGGTCCGCCCAGTAGCCGGATGTTGGTGAGCAGTGCGGCGTCGTCGGAATTCTCGGTCAGCCGGGAACCGTGGTGGAGTGGCGCGGGGTAGCCGGAGACGAAAAGCATGAGCGGCCGGGTGCCGAGTTGTTCGAGGCGTACCGCGACTTCATAGGCGACGGCCGCGCCCATGCTGTGCCCGAACAATGCAATCGGCTCGGTATGAAACGGCGCTATCGCGGCGACTATCGGTTCGACGAGATCGGCCATCTGTCGCGCACCGGGTTCGCCGAGGCGGTCTTGTCGGCCCGGATAGCGCACGGCGAGCAACTCGACGTCGGCGGAAAGCCCGGCGGGCCAACTCCGGAATGCGCTGGCGGCACCGCCGGCATGGGCGAAACACAGAAGTCGGACCCGAGGCGCGGCGATCGGCCGGAAGCGACGGAACCACAATACATCCGCCGGAACAGCGGGAATAGTCATGAAGAAACCTCACGGTCTCGGCTGATTGACGGCCGGACTATAACGACGATTCGGAGCGAATTCCGGCGGATGGCATTTTTCTACTCGAAAGAGCGACCGGCTAATCGGCGAGGTCCGCGCGGCGGCGCGAGACGGGCGGGTCGCGCTGATCGCAGGTGCTTGACCTGCGCACTCGGCGCAGCGCGCCCGGTTCTCCCCGCCGACCTCGTCGGAGATCAGCCCGGCTCGCACATCGGCGGTTGGCACAGCTGACTGCCCAGGGCTCCGAGGAAGATCTCGCCCATGTCGGCGGGATCGTCGGCGGTGAACACCCGGCCGCCGGTGACATCCGCGATCTGCTGTAGGGCCTGTTGATCGATGTCGGGGCCGACGCCGATCAGGACGATCGGCAACGGTGCCGCCGGTCCTGCGCCTGCGATAGCTCGGTGAGAAGTCGATCCAGTCCGATGCTCGTCGAATCCTCGTCACGGCCATCGGTGAACACCACGACGGTGTTGGTCCGGCCGGGTTCCCAACCCTGCCTGGCCGCCTCGTACGCGGCGAGGGTGGTGTCGTAGAGACCCGTGCCGCCGCCGGGCTGCGCGGTGATCGAGCGCAGCGCCTCCAGGCCGGTGCCCTCGGTGTGCTCGCTGACGGGACCGACCGGAAGCACTTCCCGATAGTCCCGATCGCCCTCCAGCCTGGTCGAGAAGGTCCAGACTCCGAGTCGGGTGGTGGGCAGCAGCATCCCGATGCCCTGCTCGGTCGCGCCGATCGCCAGTTCCATCCGGGTGCGTCCGGTGCCGGGCACCTCGTCGCCCATCGAACCGGACACGTCGAGCGCGGCCAGGATGCGGCCACTGCGCGAGACCCCGGCCCACATGCCCAGGGTCTCGTCGAGATCATCGGTGTCCGGCAGTGCCACCGGCGGCACCGATTCGGGAGCGGGATGCTCCCCTGCGAGTTCGCCGCCGGGAGTGCGGAGCCGATGATCGCCCAGCAACCGGACGGTCTCCGGTGCCTGGAGTACCGAGCGCAGACCTGCGGCCGCCATCCATTCGCTCTGGGTAGCGCTCAGCAGGGGGACGAAGGGGAAGTCCAGCGACGGCGCGTCGACCTCGGGATACGCGGCGGACAGCTCGACGGCAGGCGAATCCTGCTGATAGCGCAGTAGGCGTTGTTCGCTGGTGGGGAAGGCGGCAGGCCGGTCGCCCTCGGACGTCTCCGCGATCCGCTGGTACAGCTGTTCCTCGTCCTCGGACACCTCCTGGGAGAGCGTCCGGAAGCGGCCGGTGGCGGCTGCGGTGGGATCCGCGGCCTCGGCGCTGAGGCGGCGTACCCCCCACAACATCGAGGTCGCCGTGATGCTGCGCGAGGGATCGCTGGTCCAGATCGCGGTCTCACCGGCATCGGGGCCGAGCAGCCCGGACCACCGCGGATCGTCGCCCTGCTCGCTCGCGGCGTCGGGCGGTTGAGCCAGCACTATGGGCGAGGAGGCGATCGATTCACCGGACTCCGGTACCTCGGTGGCGCCGTTGGCCCTGGCCCGGTGCAGCCACATGCTCGATTCCGGCAGCCACGCGGCCACCTCGTCGGCCTGTCGGGGGTCGGCCAGCATCTCCACGGCGTCGGCGGAGGCCACCGATTGAACCCGGACCCGATAGCAGTCGCCGTTCTCGTCCGCTCTCGGCTCGTCGGCCACCTCGTCGAGTAACGGGGCCACCGAGGGCGCGGCGACGACGTTGAGCGTGGTGGCCTCCGAGCAGTCCATGCTGCCGAAGAGGGTGGGGAACCGCTCCAGGACGATCCACACGAGAAGCGAGGTGACAAGTAAGGAGCCCAGGATCAGCATCGTGAGTCGGCCGAATCCTGCGCGGCTGGTGCGCTCAGACATCCGTTCCCTCCTTCTCGGGCCGATCCGGGATCGCATGATCCCCGGCCGGGTTGGTGCACGGGTGTGGATACCGCCGCCGCCGATACTGTCAAATTCGGTGAATTACCAACAGGGTTGGGAAAGAGGCGTGTCGCGTCGGCGGATGATAAGCAACCGGTTGTATTACGAGCATGAATAGCAGCTCGAATGCGGTCGGAATTCGCGATTCTCCCGGTTGATATGCCGATGATGTTCCGCCATTCAGCGGTAGTCGATCCACCGATCAGTCGGCAACTGCGGACGAGGGATGGCCGATGTCGGCCGCTGCCTGAGCGTGGCGAACCGATGGCCGGAATTTCGCGCCGGTTCGTCCCCGCCGCCGCATCGCCCGGTGCGTCGCGTCGAAACGATCGTCCGCCGCGCTAACGCGGGTGTCGCGCCAGGAATCGATTGACATCGCGAACCGCGAACCGGCCAGCCCGATTGGCCCCCACCGTGGAGGCCGAGGGGCCGTAACCCACCAGATGCACCCTCGGTTCGCTCGTGACCCTGGTGTTCTCCACCGCGATGCCGCCACCCCGGCCCCGCAACCGCAGCGGACGCAGATGGTCCAGCGCCGCCCGGAAACCGGTGGCGTAGAGGATCACGTCGGCCGGTACCCGCCTGCCGTCGTCCCAACTCGGCCCCGTCTCGGTCAACCGGTCGAACATCGGCAGCCGTTCCAACAGTCCCTCGGCCTGCATCTCCCGGAGCCGAGGGGTCAGCCACAGCCCGGTCACACTCACCACGCTCGACGGCGGTCTGCCCGCCCGCACCGCGCGATCCACCCGCTCGACCGCCGCCCTACCGTGCTCCTGGGTGAACTCGCCCTCCCGGAAGTGCGGCGGCCGACGGGTCACCCAGGTCGTCTCGGCCACCGTCGAGATCTCCCCGAGGAGCTGCAGCGCCGACGTCCCACCGCCCACGATCACCACCCGTTGACCCGCGAACTCCTCGGGGCCCCGGTAGTCGGCGGTGTGCAACTGGCGTCCCCGGAACACCGCCTGTCCCGGCACACTCGGCCAGAACGGCTGGGTCCAGGTACCGGTCGCGTTGATGACGGCCCTGGCCGACCACACACCCCGATCGGTCTCCACCCGCAGCCGACCCACCGGATCCGCGTCCTGCGGCCGCACCGCCCGCACCGACACCGGCCGGTGGACCGGGAGTTCGAAGCGCTTCTCGTAGGCGGCGAAGTACTCGGGGACGACCTTCGCCGCAGGCTCGGCGTCGTCGACCGGCCCGAGGGGGAATCCCGGCAGATCGTGCACGCCGTGCACGGTGGCCATCCGCAGCGTCGGCCAGCGGAACTGCCAGGCGCCACCGGGGTTGCGCGGGCCGTCCAGCATCACGTACCCCGTCTCCGGGCGATGGCCGCTCCGCCGCAGGTGGTAGCCGGTGGACAGGCCCGCCTGACCTGCGCCGATCACCACTACGTCGACCTCGGCGACACCCGGTTTCGAGCTCACTCTCGATATCAACCCCTCGACGGCCGCTGGTCTTCCCACACATCGAAGTGGTCACTTCTCACTATTCCGGTGGGAACGGGCCCGCGATGGATTACGGTTCGCGGCATGTCGCCGGGATCGCTACTCCCTTCAGCCGAGACCGAGGACGAGTACGACAGGATCGCCGACGACGATGAGCTGCTGCTCCCCGGCGTCACCGAGCTCTGTGCGCGACTCGGACTCGCCGACGAGGAGCTGGACCGCTTCGACGACGGTTCGCTGCCTGTCTACGCGGTGGGAGACGACCGGGTACTCAAGCTGTACCCCGGCGTCTACGCCGAGGAGGCGGGGATCGAGAGCTCCGTACTCGAGGCGATCGACGGCCGACTGTCGATTCCCACCCCGGTTCCGGATCGAGTGGGCGAGTTCGAGGGCTGGACCTATCTGCTGATGACCCGGCTGACCGGCGTGAGCCTTGCCAGGGTGTGGCGGAAACTGCCCCCGGACAACCGGCAGGCGATCGCCGAGCGGCTCGGCACGGCACTGGCCGAGCTGCATGCCGTCAGTACCCCGCTGGTCGAACTGGGCCCCGCCGACTGGACCGAGTTCATCGAGGACCAGCGGGCGAACTGCCTGGATCGCCAGCGTGAATCCGGCCTTGCCGCGCGCTGGCTCGACCAGATCCCGGACTTCCTCGACGCGGTCGATCTCGGCGCCGCCGCGGGCTCCGCGCTGTTGCACTGCGAGGTGATGGGCGAGCATCTGCTGGTGTCCCCCGGCGAGCAGGGGTGGGAGTTATCGGGTCTGTTCGACTTCGAACCCGCGATGCGGGGCGCCCCCGAGTACGACTTCGCCTCGGTGGGCATGTTCGTGACCGCAGGCGACGGCGCCGCCCTGCGAACCCTGCTCAGGTCCTACGGTTATCCGGCCGCAGAGTTGACGGCCGAGACCTCCCGCCGATTCCTGGCCTACGCGTTGTTGCACTGCTCCGGAACCCTGCCGTGGTACCTCCGCAGGCTGTCGCCGCCCAGCGCACCCACGCTGAATGCGGCGGCCCGCACCTGGTGGGCCCTGGACTAGCCGGTGGCCAGCGGCGCCGCTCCCATCGACAGTTCGCGTCGCAGCCGGGTGAATCGTTTGCCCCGATTCATCGCGACCACCCCGGTGAGCAGGCCGTCTCGCCGGTAGGCGGCCGCGAAATCGCGGTCGGCCAGCGAACCCTCGAGTATCTCGACCTCGTCGGTCGGCCTCGGATGGCCCGCGACCTGGATCCGGGTCGAGTACTGGTCGGACCAGAAATAGGGCACCCGATTGGGCCGGTGCAACGCATCGGGGACGCCGTGGACGGGCGGTGCCTGCTGCGCGGCGGTCCGGCCCGTCAGCAGGGACCGCACCGCGGCGGGAGCCTGTTCCACGGCCGCAGCCCAATGCTCGTGTCGCCTGCTTCCGCCCGCCGGATCGGCATAGTTCGCCACATCGCCCAGCGCGACCACACCGGGCAGCGCCGTAGCCCCGAAGGCATCACAGCCGACGCCGTCGACCAACTCCAGGCCGGAGCCCGCGAGCCATTCGGTCTCGGGGCGAGCGCCGACGCCGACCACCAGCACGTCGGCGGGTAGCAGACGACCGTCCCCGGCCACCACCGCGCTCACCCGCCGGGTCCCCGGATGCGTTCGAACCTCGGCGACCAGGAATCCACAGTGCACCGGCACGCCGTGATCGGTATGCAGGCCTTGGCAGGCGGCGCCCACGGTCGGACCGAGCAGGCCGCCCATCGGGACCGGCATGGCCTCCACCACCGTGACCGGAATGCCCAGGGCATGGCAGCCTGCGGCGACCTCGGCTCCGATGAAACCCGCCCCGACGATCACCGTCCTGGGCGTTCTACCGGTCAGCGCCGCGCGCAGCGCCTCGGCGTCGGCGACGGTACGCAGCGTGTACACGCCGTCGATGTCGGACAGTGCCTGCAGATTCCTGGCCCGGGCGCCGGTCGCGAGGACCACGCCGTCGGTGGCGATCAACCTGCCGTCGGCCAGCTCGACGGTCTTGGTGGCGGGGTCCAGTCGCACGGCTGCCGTGCCCGTCAACCAGTGTGCGTTCGTGGCGGCGAGTTCCTCGTCGGTCGCCAGCGCCAGATCCGACCGGCCCAGGTCGCCGCGTAGGAAACCCTTCGACAGCGGCGGGCGATCGTAGGGCGTGGCCGCCTCGGCGCCGACGACCACCACCGTGCCGGTGAAACCCTGGTCCCGTAGTTCCCGCACCGCGTGCCAACCCGCCAGGCCCGCGCCGACCACGGTCACCGTCCTCATGCGGCGTGCTCCCGCACCTCGGCGCCGACTCGGGCGGCGTCCAGATGGACGACGTCGTCGACGAGTACGACCGCCCAGGTCCGGACCGGTCGCCGTGCGGGCAGGCCGGTCGGAATCCCGGTGCGTAGGTCGAACATGGCCGCGTGCAGTGGACACTCGACCAGGCAGCCCTCCACCCAACCGTCGGACAGCGAGGCGTCCTGATGGGTGCAGGTGTCGTCGATGGCGTAGAGGTCGCCGTCGACATTGAAGATCGCGACGGGGTGCGGGGCCAGGACTCGGACCGATTCCCCTGGCGGGATCTCGGCCAGTGAGCAGACGGGGATCAGGGCGCTCATAACGGCTCCAGTTGCGCATGGCGAGACATGGTGTGCAGTACGCAACACTGTGCGGTCCGCTATCGAACTGGTCAATAGGCCGCTCGGGTTGTCCGAACAGGCCGGTCCGGGCGGCTACCGTTGCGCCATGGGCGATGACGCGACGGTGATCGGACGGGGCAGGGAATCGGCCAGGACCGGTGGCAACGTGGTGCAATCGGTGGACCGGGCCATCAGCGTGCTCGAATTACTCGCCAAGAACGGGGAATCCGGGATCACCGAGATCGCCGGAGAACTCGGCGTCCACAAGTCCACGGCCTCGCGGCTGCTCACCGTGCTGGAACAACGCGGCCTCGTCGAACAACTCGGCCAACGCGGCAAGTATGTGATCGGCTTCGGCATCGTCCGGTTGGCAGGCGCGGCCACCGGCCGGATGGACCTCGCCCAGCTCGGCCAGACGGTCTGCCAGTCCTTGGCGGAACAACTCGGCGAGACGGTCAACGTCGCGGTCCCGGACAGCGGGGTGGCCATCAACATCAGCCAGGTACGCGGCGCAGCGTCGGTGACCACCCACAACTGGGTCGGCCAACGCACCCCGCTGCACGCGACCTCCAGTGGGAAGGTCCTGCTCGCGCACCTTCCGGACCGACAACGCGAGGAGCTGCTGCGCGAGGAGTTGGAGAGCTACACGCCGCGCACCGTCACCGACATCGCCGACCTGCGCACCGAACTCGACCAGGTGCTCCGGGACGGGTACACGGCCTGTTTCGAGGAATTGGAGCTCGGGCTCAACGCGTTGGCGGCCCCGGTCCGGGGAGCCGATGGTGTGGTGCTCGCCGCGATCAGCGCCTCCGGCCCGTCCTATCGGCTGTCGCGGCGCCGAATCCGCCAGGTGGCGCCGCAACTCATCGCCGCCGCCGAGGAACTGTCCGGCCGCCTCGGCTATCTCGGCGACTAGCCGCGCCCCGCGTCCGACATTCCGAACGGCTCGACGCCTCCGGACCACGTCCTCGGCGACCGAGATCGGAGTAGCCGCCCCGGCCCGGCGACAACGATCCAGGTGGGGCGCCTACACGTGATCCGAGGCCGCGACCGCCCCCGATCCAACGCCGAAACGGCCTATTGACAGTGCCCGGCCGGGCGAGGATTTTGTTGCGTATTGAGCGACACACTTCGTGCTGTGCAACAGATGGGCGGTTGCGGCGTGGAAGGTCGAGTACGGGCGAACGCCGACGCACTCCGGCTCGACACGACCGTGACCTGCCGGGGGCGTCGGATGGATCCGGTGACCCACACCGATCGGCGCGGGTGGCTCACCCTGCGCTGATTCGCATTCCCGGGCTTCCCGTTCTCGGGAGCCTCACGTCCCCACCACGGTCGACGCGCGGCCGTGGCGGCGTCCCGACGTCGAATCCGTAGGAGGTTCCGAGGTGACCGCACCCCCGAGAGTGGTCGTCATCGGCGCTGGCATCGTGGGCTGTGCCCTGGCAGACGAGCTCACCGAGCGCGGCTGGACCGATGTCACGGTGCTGGAGCAGGGCCCACTGTTCGCCACGGGCGGCTCCAGTTCCCATGCGCCCGGCCTGGTCTTCCAGACCAACAGCAGTCGCACCCTGATCGACTTCGCCGCGTACACCGTCGCGAAATACCGTGGCCTGACCGCGAGATCCGGCGCGGGCACCGTCGTCGAGCCCTGCTTCCGATCCGTCGGCGGTCTGGAGGTCGCGGGCTCGCCGCAGCGGTGGGCCGACCTGCACCGCCGACATGGCTGGGCCACCGCCTGGGGCATCGAGACCAACCTGGTCTCGGCCGCCGAGGCCGCGCGCCTGCATCCCCTGCTCGACGCCGACCGAATCCTCGGTGGACTGCACATCCCCTCCGACGGCCTCGCCAACCCGGTCGGCGCCGCCCAAGCCCAGGCCGAACGCGCCATCGAACGCGGCGCCCGCTTCCTGCCACACCACCGGGTGATCGCCATCGACCGCGCGGGCGGCCGAGTGAGCGCGGTGCGCACCCCCGATGCCCGGTTCCGGGCCGACATCGTCGTGTGCTGCGCGGGAATGTGGGGCCCGCTGCTCGGCGAGCTGGTCGACCTCCCCATCCCACTGACGCCGATGGCCCACCAATACGCCTGGTCGACCCCGCTGTCCGCCCTGCGCGGGGCACCCGCCGACGGACACGACGCGGCGCTGCCCATCCTGCGGCATCAGGATGCCGACCTCTATTTCCGCACTCACGGCGACCGACTGGGCATCGGCGCCTACGGCCACCGGCCGATGCCCATCGACCCGAAGAGCCTGGCAGGTCAGCCAGTGCCCGCCGATGAGACGGCCGAGCGACCCGCCTTCGACACCATGCCCTCGGTCCTGGAGTTCACCGCCCCGGACTTCGAGGACTCGTGGTCGGCCGCCGCCCAGCTGTTGCCCGCGCTGACCGAGGCGAAGGTCGACGAGGGCATCAACGGCCTGTTCTCCTTCACCCCCGACGGGATGCCGCTCCTCGGCGAGCACCCCGAACTGGAGGGCTGCTGGATCGCCGAGGCCGTGTGGATCACGCATTCCGCGGGCGTCGCCCGGGCGATGGCCGAGTGGCTGATCGACGGGCAGGCGAAGGTGGACCTGCACGGCTGCGACCTCAACCGTTTCGAACCGGTGCAGCGAACCCCCGGTTACGTCCGCACTCGCAGCGTCCGAAGCTTCGCCGAGGTCTACGACGTCATCCACCCACACCAGCAGGTCGAGGAACCGCGCCCGTTGCGCACGAGCCCGTTCTACGAGCGGCAGGAACGACTGGGCGCGCTGTTCACCGAGGCCAGAGGGTGGGAACGACCCCAGTGGTACACCTCCAACGAGCAGCTCCCGGAGCTCGACGAGGTGCCGTCACCGGGGGAGTGGGCCGCCCGACACCATTCGCCGATCGTCGGGGCGGAGGCCCGGCGGGCCCGCCGCACGGTCGCCCTGTTCGACATGACCTCGCTCACCCGTCTCGAGGTGACCGGCCCCGGGGCCGCCGACTTCCTGCAGACCATGACGAGCAACAACGTGATCCGCGACCGTGGTTCGATCACCTACACCCTGCTACTCGGCGACGACGGCGGAATCCGTAGCGACCTGACGGTGGCGCGGCTCGGCGCCGAACGATTCCAGCTCGGCGCGAACGGTCCCCTGGACCTCGACTGGTTGCGCAGACATCTGCCCGGCGACGGATCGGTCCAAATCCGCGACATCACCTCCGGCACCTGCAGCCTGGGTCTGTGGGGACCCGCCGCCCGGGACGTGCTCGGCGCCCTCACCGAGGACGACGTGTCCCACCGGGGACTGCGCTACTACCGGGCCAGGGAGATCTGCGTCGGCAACGTGCCGGTCACCGCCATGCGACTGTCCTATGTCGGCGAACTGGGTTGGGAGCTCTACACCACCGCCGACCTGGGACGACTGCTCTGGGACACCCTCTGGGAGGCGGGTGCCGAACACGGCATGATCGCGGCCGGGCGCGGCGCCTTCGACAGCATGCGGCTGGAGAAGGGCTACCGCAGCTGGGGCACCGACATGACCGGCGAACACGGCCCCGCCGAGGCGGGCCTGGATTTCGCGGTGCGGCTGAACAAGGGCTACTTCGTCGGACGAGACGCCCTCGCGGCCCGAGGCGACCGGCCGCCCGCCCGCCGACTCACCGCGCTGGTCTCGGCCGATCCGACCGCCGTGGTCGTGGGCGCCGAACCGGTGTTGGTCGCGGGCCGTCCGGCCGGCTACGTCACCAGCGCGGGCTACGGCCACACCATCGACCGATGCATCGCCTATGCATGGCTGCCCGCCGAGCATGCCGTGCCCGGCAGGCCGGTGGAGATCCAGTACTTCGGTGACCGGTTGCCCTACGAGGTCGCCGCCGATCCGCTGTTCGACCCCGAGGGCGCCCGCATGCGCCGCTGAACACCCGCCCGGCCCCGCCGCCGGGAGTTCCGGGCCCGATGACCGACCGATCAGCGCGGCGACCACTTTCGACGTCCGCGCTGTCGATGCACGCCATCTTCGACCGGCATCTTCGAGAGGCGAGAGATCATGACCACCACCGATGGCCCGACGGCCCTGGTTGCCACCCTGCCCGGTCACTACTACACCGATCAGAAGATCTTCGAGGCCGAGCAGGAGCGCATCTTCGAATCCGACTGGATCTGTGCGGCTCGGGCCGCCGACCTGCGTGTTGCCGGGGACTTCCGAACCGTGCAGGTCGGCAGGGAGAGCGTCCTGATCGTGCTCGGCCGAGACGGCGAGCTGCGCGCCTTCCTCAACATCTGCCGACACCGAGGGGCCCGGTTATGTCTCGCGGAGCAGGGGACGGTTCGACGCAGCCTGCAATGTCCCTACCACGCCTGGACCTACGGCCTGGACGGGCGACTGATCGCCGCGCCCAACCTGGCCTCGCTGGGGTCGGTGGATCGCACCGAGTACGGCCTGCTGCCCGTGCGGCTCCGGCAGTGGTTGGGCTACCTCTGGGTATGTCTGGCAGCCGAGCCGCCGTCCTTCGAGGACACCGTGATCGACGCGGTGACCGAACGGCTGGGCACGCCGGCCGCGGTGCAGCGTTACCGGGTCGAGGAGCTCGCCCTCGGCCGACGAATCTCCTACGACGTCGCGGCGAACTGGAAACTGATCGTCGAGAACTTCATGGAGTGCTATCACTGCGCCACGATCCACCCCGAGCTGACCGAGGTCCTCCCCGAGTTCGCGGAAGGGTACGCGGCCCAGTACTACGTGGGGCACGGCGCCGAGTTCGCCGCCGAGGCCCGAGGGTTCACCGTGGACGGTCGACCGGGATTCGACAGCCTGCCGGATATCGCCCCGGATCAGGATCGCCGCTACTACGCCGCGACCATTCGGCCGCAGGTATTTCTCAATCTGGTCCCCGACCACGTGATTCTGCATCGGATGTATCCGCTGTCCGCCGACCGGACCCTGGTGGAATGCGATTGGCTCTATTCGACCGAGGTGGTCGAATCCGGTGCGGACGTCTCGGCATCCGTCGAATTGTTCGATCGGGTCAATCGACAGGATTTCGAAGCCTGTGAGCGTTGCCAACCGGCAATGGCCTCCCGCGCCTATGCCCGAGGCGGTGTCCTGGTTCCGGTCGAACACCACATCGCCGAGTTCCATCACTGGCTGACAACCCGATTGGGCTCCGATGCCTGCTGATCACTCTGAAGCCTCGCCGGATTCGTGGCGGCTGCGGGCACCTTGGTCGGTGGTATCGCCGCGCGTTAACCTCCGTCGGTGACACCGCCTTCCGCGCAGCCTGCCCCGATGATCGGTGTGGTGGCCGCAGCCACCGGCGGCCTCGGAGAACTGCGGTCCGGTCTGATCGAACCTGCCCTGAACAGGGGTTTTCGTGTCGGCGTGACGCTGACTCCGACTGCGGCCCGCTGGCTGGCCGCCGCAGGCGAGCTCGACGCGATCGCGGCTGCGACCGGGTTGCCGGTGCGGTCGCAATCCCGGCTTCCGACCGAGGCGCGTCCGCATCCGCCGGTCGATTGCTACGTCTTCGCACCGGCCTCGGCGAACTCCGTCGCGAAGCTCGCGTTGGGGATCGGCGACAACCAGGCACTCACCCAGCTCGGCGAGGCACTCGGTGATCCGACGGTGCCGGTGGTGGTGTTTCCCAGGATCAATGCCGCGCATGCCCGGCACCCGGCGTGGCCGGGACATCTGGCCGCGTTGCGCTCGGCGGGGGCAATCCTGGTCGAGGGGCCCGCAGTGTTCCCACTGGCCGAACCCGCCGAGAAGCCGGTCCGCCCGCTGCCCTGGCCCGCGATCCTGACTGCGGCGGCCGAGGCGTTGTCGTCGCCGTTGTGATGGACGAGCCTGCCGACCCACCGATTGGGCCGGGCCAGCGGGCATCGTTCTTAGTGTGGGAGCGTTCCCACCGCTGGCCGGCCGTCGGCTCGTTGATCTTGCCTGGTCGGCGTCGCCTTGCTTGCCACGTGCCACGGAGAAGGACGGCTGCCGTCCCGGTCGAATCGCATCACTTCGCCGCACTCGCCTGCGGATATCGTCCTGCGGGTGCGGGTGTTGTCCCCGTGCAGGTCAATGGCCCCGATGCGCGCAATGTGCTGATCATGAACAATTCGGTGACGGTGGCCGCATTGAGCGCATAACGCCAGGTCAATGGATTGTCTCCTGGTTGTGGGTCTCCGTTGGCGTCGATACCGAACAGTGACCGACTCGGCCGAATCGAGGCCTACTTGACGTCTTTCGTGATCGGTTAAGCAGACTTCGGGTGAGCACGGAAGTGCGGCGAACCGCCGCCACCTGCGATTTCCTTCGCGATGCCGCGCTGAACATCGGGACTTTCGGTGATCCCCAGCGCAATTTTCGCGTTACGCCCTCTTTTCAGCCTGTTACGACATTGGTACAGTCAGTTCTGGGAGCGCTCCCAGAAGTCCGTTGCGTAGCGCTCACCGCCTCTGACAAGGGTGTCGTGAGGAATAAGCAAGGAGCCGAAATGAGATCTGACTCCCCAAGTAAGGCGAAGCAATTACGTCGCCGTCGCGGCACCGCCGCAGCATCGGCGCTGGTTCTCGCTTCCGGACTACTACTCGCAGTGGGGCAGACCGCCAGTGGTGCCGACGACCCGACGCCTACCCAGCAGCGGGTCGACAACCCCTATGAGGGCGCCACGCCCTACGTGAACCCGATCTGGGCGGCCAATGCCGCCTCGGAGCCCGGTGGCTCGGCGATCGCCGACGAACCCACGTTCGTCTGGATGGACCGGATCAGTGCGATCGAAGGCAATGGCAGCCCCACGACGGGCGATTACGGCCTTCGGGACCATCTCGATGAGGCGGTCACCCAGGGCGCCGACCTGTTCCAGGTCGTCATCTACAACCTGCCCGGCCGCGACTGCGCCGCGCTGGCCTCCAACGGCGAGCTCGGACCGGACGAACTGCCCCGGTACGAGTCGGAGTACATCGACCCGATCGCGGAGATCCTGAGCGACCCGGCCTACGCGGACCTGCGCATCGTGACGATCATCGAGATCGACTCGCTGCCGAACCTGATCACCAACGTCGGTGGCCGGGAAACCGCGACCCCGCAGTGCGACGAGATGCTGGCCAACGGCAACTACGTCAACGGCGTCGGCTACGCGCTCGACCAGCTCGGTGCGATTCCCAACGTCTACAACTACATCGACGCCGGTCACCACGGCTGGATCGGCTGGGAGGACAACTTCGCTCCGTCCGCGAACCTGTTCTTCGAGGCCGCCAACGCCAACGGTGCCACCCCGGACGACGTGCACGGCTTCATCGCCAACACCGCGAACTACAGCGCTCTGACCGAGGACAACTTCGCCATCGGTGACACGATCAACGGTCAGCCGATCCGCGGCGAGTCCAGTTGGATCGACTGGAACAACTATGTGGACGAACTGTCGTTCGCCCAGGCGTTCCGCCAGCAGGCCATTTCCTCCGGCTTCAACTCCGACGTCGGGATGCTGATCGACACCTCCCGCAACGGCTGGGGCGGCTCCGAGCGTCCCACGGGCCCCGGCCCCGAGACCAGCGCCGACGAGTACGTGGACGGCGGCCGCTATGACCGCAGGATCCACCTCGGCAACTGGTGCAACCAGTCCGGTGCCGGCCTCGGTGAGCGTCCCACCGTCGCACCCGCCGCCGGAATCGACGCCTACGTCTGGGCCAAGCCGCCGGGAGAGTCCGACGGCGCCAGCGAGGAGATCCCGAACGACGAGGGCAAGGGCTTCGACGAGATGTGCGACCCGAACTACGAGGGCAACCCGCGTAACCAGTACAACATGTCCGGTGCGCTTCCCGACGCGCCGCTGTCCGGGCACTGGTTCTCCGCGCAGTTCCAGGAGCTGCTGGAGAATGCTCACCCGCCCCTCAACTGACCGGGTGAGTTCCGCGCGCTGAGCGCGAAATCGCACCACCTCGGGTGGGGAAGCCTGCACAGGCTTCCCCACCTTTGCGTTCTGTGGGCGTGGGAAACGCCCTGTTTGGTCTCTTGTGGGCTGATTCCACCCCGGGAACGATTGCGCGCAGCACATCCAGGGGGCGGACTTGTCGGAGACGACACGACGGAAAGCGCAGGCCAACGTTGCCTTGGAGATTCCCGGCATCGTGGCGGCGCTTGCAACGACGATCATGCTGGTTGCCTATTTCCCGATCGCACTGCTGTTCAGCGTCATCGCGGTAGGCATCGGAGTCATCGGTATCTGGCGCGGCGGCCGCCGCCGGGCCTTCATCGTCGTGATCGTCCTCGGCGGTCTCGGTCTGGTGTTGAGTTCGGCCATGATGCTGGTTTTGGTGTCGGTAGGCGGCGGCGAAGTGGGCGGGGTGCGAACCACCGTGGTGGAACGTGTCCCTGTCTGATCGCTAGTTACTCAAGGAACCAGGCCGAGATGAGCTGTCTGGTCTCTTGCCGATCTCGGAGCGTTCCGTGGATGATCAACAGAGCACATCAGGGGGAGCGGACATGTCGGAGACGACACACCAGACGACGCAGATCAACCTCGCCTTGGCGATCCCCGGCTTCATCGCTGCGCTTGCGGCGGTGATCACAGTGCCTACCTTTTTCCCGGCCGCACCGCTGTTCGGCCTCATCGCGGTGGTCATCGGCGTCGTCGGAATCCGTGGCGGTGGCGGAGGCCGACGAACCTTCATCGTCATGACCGTCCTCGGCGGACTCGGCCTGGTGCTGGGCGCGGCCATAATGCTGTTCCTGATACCGGTAGGCGGCGAAATCGAGTCGACCGTGGAGACCATCGTGGTGGGACGCGGCCTCGGCTGATCCCCGTCCTACCATGTGCACACTGCTCCGAAGGGAAGGTCGCCCACCATGTCGCGGCTGCGGGACATCGTCGTCGACTGCGGACACCCGGCCTCGCTCGCCCAGTTCTGGGCCGAGGCGTTGACCGATTACGAGGTGGCCCCCTACGACGAGGCGGAACTCGCCCGACTCCGTGCCGAGGGGATCGACGGCCCGGAGGATGACCCACTCGTTCTTGTCCAGCCGATCAGCGGTATCGGGCCGAGGCTGTTCTTCCAACTCGTCGGCGAGGCCAAGACGACGAAGAACCGGGTCCACTTGGACCTGCACTGTGAGGACTTGGCCGCCGAGACACAGCGATTGATCGATCTCGGCGCGACACCGCTGAGTCGGACCGACGACTGGGTCGTGCTCGCCGACCCGGAGGGAAACGAGTTCTGCGTGCAGTGATCTAGACGAAGTCGGTGACGCCTTCGTATTCGCCTTGGGGTACCTGGTCCGTCGGCTCGTACTCGAGAAGCAGCAGGCCTTTCGGCGTCGCTTCGTGGCGGACGAGGCGGAGGCCGGACGGCAGGCCGGGTCCGGACAGGAAGCGCCTGCCGGTCCGGAGAACCACGGGCGCGACGGCGAGCCGGAGCACGTCGATCAGGCCTGCCGACAGCAGCGCGTCGCCGAGGCAGGCACTGCCGTGGATCTGGAGTTCCCGCCCCGGTCGTGCTTTGAGTTCGGCGACCGAGTGCACCGGGTCGCCGGTCAGCACGGTCGTGGGATGCCAGGCCCCCTCGGTGAGGGTGTTCGTCACGACGTACTTCGGCAGCGTGTTCATCCGCTCGGTGTAGGGATCGGCCGGATCGGTAATCTCCGGCCAGTCGCGCGCGAACGCCTCGTAGGTACGTCTGCCGAATAGCAGGCCGTCCGCGACGTCGAGCCATTCGGAAGTGCGCTGGACGAAGGTCTCGTCGAGGTAGGGCACGAGCCAGCCGCCGCAGGCGAAACCGCCTGTGGTGTCCTCCTCCGGCGAGCCCGGTCCCTGGCTGACGCCATCGAGCGTGACGAACTCGGTGAGGGTGATCTTCATCGTGCGGCCTCATTCTCGGCGAATGCGGCCAGCTGACTCGCGACGGTGCCCCAGCCGTCGGCGAAGCCGAGTTTTTCGTGCAGCGCACGGGCTTCTGGGTCCCTGTGGCGGAGGACGATCCGGTAGTCCGTGCCGTCCGGGTGCTCGCCGAAAGTGATCGTGGCGGTCATCGCGACCGGGGCGGGGTCGGCCGGACGCCATGAGCTGTCGACCGCGTTGGTGAACACGATCCGCTCGAGTTCGTCGACGGCGAGGAAGCATGCGTCAAGGTGCGGGACGAACTCGGCTCCGTCGTCGCTCATCCGCGTCACGAACGCCCCGCCGGGCCGAGCCTCGAGGCGGTCCACCTGGCAGCGGGTCGGCGACGGGATCCACCACTGTGCGAGCCGGGTCGGATCGGTCCACGCGTTCCACACGGTTGCGCGCGGGGCGCGAATGATCCGCTCCAGGGCCAGGTCGAGATCAGGGTTCACGGTGTGTTCTCCTCCGGGGCGGGCGGTGACGAACTGTTCGAGGCGGTCGGTGCGTTCTTCCCAGATGTGACGCTGCTCGGCGAGCCAGTCGTCGACGAGGGCGAGCCGCTCGCGGCTGAGCACGCAGGTGCGTACCCGGCCGGACTTGACCGTGCGGATGAGCCCGTTCGATTCGAGCGTCCGGACATGCTTCATGAACGAGGGGAGCGTCATCGGGAACTCACGCGCGAGGTCGCCGACACTCGTCGGCCCGCGCCCGAGGCGCCGCACGACGGCTCGCCGGGTCGGGTCGGCGAGCGCGACGAACACGCCGTCGAGTTGCGCCGAATACTGTGCCATGTGGCTAAGTATGGCTCGACGCTGATACTTAGCGCAAGGGCTAAGCATCTGTCGGCGTCGATGAGATCGACTTCGCGGGCGCGGAAACCGACATGATCGCCGTGCCGTCTGGAGCTGGAGCCAGCCACCCGACCTGGCACGGCGATTCTCAGCGGCATGTCCGCTGCCACGAGGATGTCGCGGGGCGCGATGCCCGACGGCGCAACACGCCGGAACCGGCCGCGCCGGTGATGACAGCCGGACGGCAGCAGTCCCGTCGGCGCACCGACCGAATCCGTCCCACGACTACAATTCCCCGGTGATCAACCGCCGGCGCGTCCTGGAAAGTTGGCGCCGACTCGACGTTGTGGTCCGGGATCTCCCCGTCGCGCTGCTCTTGGCCTGTGCTTCCCTGATGCCCGCATTCCACAGCCACGGCACCCGACTCGGCGGGATACCGGACCGCCCTTTCGACGCGCTGGCTTTGGCGGCGGTCCTCTTGCAATGTCTGCCGCTCGCCTTCCGCAGACGAATCCCCACCGGCTGTCTCTACCTGACCGCCATCGGGCTGTGCATCGACCAGATCGCTGGCTACCACACCCTCGCGGGCACCGGATTCTCCCTCGCAGTGCTGAGCGCAGGCGCGCACATCCAGCAGTATCGAAGGAGCACCGCGCTGGTGCTCTCCGTGGGATATGTACTGCTGACGATCGTCTTCAACCAACTCGGTTATGGCGAGCCGCTCGGTGAGTTCGTGACCTTTTACCTCGCTGTGGTCCTCGTCTGGTTCATCGGGGTGTGGTGGCGCCGCACCAGAGCGGCAGAAGCCGAACGCCGACGCCTCATCGCCGAGGAGACCCGAACCGCCGAACGGACTCGCATCGCTCGCGAACTCCATGACGTCGTGACTCACCATGTGACATCGATGGTCGTACAGGCCGAGGCGGCGCGATATCTGACCGCCGCGCCGGATCGTCTCGACCAGTCTCTGACCTCGGTCGCCACCACCGGTCGCCGGGCCATCACCGACCTGCGGCATCTGCTGGACGTCCTCAACCCCGATTACGACACCGAGGCGGGCTCACCACCCGCGGCCAGCCTCCACACCCTGGTGGAGCAGACACGCCAGGCGGGCCAGCCGGTGGAATTCATTCAGGAAGGCAAGCCTGTGGAGCAGGCAGGCAGCGCCTACCTGGTCGTCTATCGAGTGGTGCAGGAGGCTCTGACCAACGCCCTGAAATACGCGAAGGGCGCCCGAACCTCGGTCCAGGTGCAGCACGCCGAGGACGAGATCACCGTGGAGATCGGGACCGATGATTCCGGCTCCCGTGCCGCATCTCTCGGCGGCAGCGGACGAGGACTGACCGGACTACGTGACCGGGTCGACGTCCTCGGCGGTGACTTCCAGGCTGGACAACGGCCGGGCGGCGGATTCTTCGTACGGGTGCGGATACCTGCGGAGAACCCGTCGTGACCGCCCCCATCCGGGTGCTGGTCTGCGACGACCAGGTCTTGGTCCGCACCGGTCTGGTGACGATCATCGATGCACAACCCGACCTCGAGGTCGTGGGGGAGTGCGGGGACGGGCAGACGGCGGTCGACCTCGCGGGCACCCTGCGCCCGGATGTCGTGCTGATGGATCTACGCATGCCGGTGCTGGACGGCATCGAGGCCACTCGGCTGCTCGCGGGTGCCGGGATTGCGCAGCCCGCCAAGGTGCTGGTGGTGACCACGTTCAATCTGGACGAGTACGTCTACCAGGCGCTGCGGTCGGGTGCGAGCGGGTTCCTACTCAAGGACGCACCGCCCGCCCAACTGCTGCACGGCATCCGAACCGTGGCCACCGGCGCCGCGCTGTTGGACCCGGAGGTGACCCGCCAACTCGTGGGCCGATACGCCTCCCGGATCCGCCCGACCGAGGACACCACCCAGGACACCCCGCTGACCCCGAGGGAACTGGAGGTGCTTCGGCTGATCGCCGACGGCCTGGCCAATCGGGAGATCGCGGCGACCCTGTCGATCAGCCAGGAGACCGTGAAGACCTTCGTGTCACGCATTCTCACCAAGCTCGATCTTCGGGATCGCGTCCAGGCCGTCGTCTATGCCTATCGGCGGGGCCTGGTGACCTGAGGCGGCGACGGAGATCGCGGCGATGATCACTCCCGCCGACGGCTGCCCGCACCGCGACGACCGCCACCGCGATCTCCCCGGCGGCCGAGAAACCGGCCGCTTCCCCCACGGGCCGGTGCATCGGCGGCTCACCTGATGAAGCGCCGATGCGGGCCCAGGTAAGGATCCCTATCCGTTGGCCGCCGCGCGGGAGACGACATCCCGGATCGACTCGACGGCGAGATCGGGCTGATCGAGGTAGATGTGGTGGCCGGCCTCTTCCGCAGTGCTCAGGTTGCTGTCGCCGGACAGCGCGAGCCACTTCTCCTGACCCTGCGTCCAGGCTCCCTCCAATGCCTCCCCGTATTCGGGCATCCCCTCGGCGAGGTACTGGACGCCGTGCTGGATCACCTCCACCGGGATGTCACCGGCGGACGCGACCTCACCATCGGGAAGTGCCAGCTGCTCCGGGCCCTCACCCTCCAAGACCGCGAGGGTTTGATCGCGAACGACGACGGCGTCGCCGGTGGCCGACTCGGGAATGCCTGCTGCGAGGTCGGCGCCCTGCGTCGGCGAGGTGGCGTCCAGCAGGACCAGGCCCGCGACCCGCTCCTGGTTATCCGGCGCGTACCGACCGGCGATCACTCCGCCCATCGAGTGCCCGACCAGGACGACGGGGGCCTCCCCGGAGAGTTGGTCGATCACCCCGGTCAGCACCGCTCCGGCGTCCTCGAGCGTCTGCGGCTCGGCGGGCTGGTCGCTGCCTCCCGCGCCCGGCCGGTCGTAGGAGCAGACCCGATCCTGCTCACCAAGGGTCTCCTGGACATCGGCGAACATCGACAGGTCGTCACCGCCCCCGTGCAGGAGGAAGACAGCCGGGCGGCCATCGACCGGGGCGCCGGAGCAGGAGACATTGATCGAGTGCTCCTCTACCGTGATCTGCTTCGTGCCGGTGAACGTGGTGTCGTCCTCAGTGGCCTGTTCCGAGCCCTCCTCGGTGGTGCTGCCGGTGCTCGCCGCCGAATCCGATTCGGTAGTCGAGGAATCCCCACAGCCGGCAAGCCATACGCTGGCGGTGCAGCACAGTGCGATCACAGCGGATGTCCTGCGATTGCGGTTCATATGTACTCCTGGATGAACGACGTGGTGTGCGCGGCGCGGTAGACACGAAAGATCGCCCCCGCTCTTCGGTGGGTGGAACGATCCGCGCATGATCCGGCGAAGTCCGAGGGGCGCGTACCTGCTGTGGTCGCGTCCGGTCGTCGGGTCCGGGCGATCACGGGCAGCCGCCGACAGCGACCGGCACCGATCACATCCGTCCCCCGCCGACTCCTTCGCCTGGCACCGCAACGTTGGTGCTGCGGTTGTCCAGAAGCCTATGAACGCGGTGCGGGAAAGTCGTCACCACGCGGTGGACACTTGCGGGTAGCTCTTTTGGGGGACAACCGCGCCATTCGGCGTCAGTCGGCCGATGGCACCGCATCCAGCGCGGCGAACTCGTCGTCCAACAACCCCATCAACACCATGTCGTGCCACACGCCGTGAACGCGCAGGGTGCGGCGCGCTCGGCCCTCCTCGACGAAGCCGACCTTCCGATACACCGCGATCGCGGCAGCGTTGGCGTCGGCGACCCACAGCTGGATTCTTCGCAATCCCATGGTGTCGAATCCGAATCGGCACGCGAGTCGCGTGGCCTCCGTTCCATAGCCCTTACCCCAGCACTCCTTCTCTCCGATGTAGATGTCGAAGTCCGCGCTGCCGATCTCATGTGCGGTGTCGCCCAGCGAGATCAGGCCGATCAGTCGTCCGTCATGCACCGTCTCGATGCCCAGCACGGTGCGTTCGAAGGAATTCGGCGGCCGATCGGCGTAGCCCTCGATGAAACGGGTGCGGGAGACCGGGAACCCGGTGGAGAACCACCGCATCACCTCCGGATCGTTGTTCCAACGCCAATGGGCTTCGGCCTCGGCGGGTTCGATGGGGCGAAGGCGGACGGTCGCACCGTTGCTCATACGGCAGTGTTAGCACCCGCCTAGATCACGGGACAACGGAATATCTCCGCGCGGGCAGTCGAGATGCGCGCATGCCGAGTACCCGGAATTCCCGTCGATGCTCCGTCTAGCCCTACCCCGAGTGAGTAGTCAGCAGTAGCCCGTTTCCGATCGGGACTGCATAGCGTGGCGATCACGCGATTCGTGCGGACCGAGCGGATGCTCGGTCATCGCCATGGCGTATCGACAAGCAGGAATTCCGGCGTAGGCGAGGCGAGCCGCCGCCCTTGCGTCGCATAGCAACCGAGTACACCTCGTACCCACGGAGAACGGAAATCATGACACTGACGGATCGGGTAGGCGACGCTCACCACCGGGATGAACCCTCTGCGGCGCGTCTTCGGGTACGTCGTTTTCGGGTCCCCATCCTGTCGGTCGCGTTATTCGCCATCGTGGTGGTGACCGGCGGGATCATCCAGCTGCTCATGCCCGTGCCGCTGCTGGCATTGCCGATCGGCATCGGCCTCGCGGTCTCCGGTGTCGTTGCTTACCGCCGGCTATCGCGCACCGTCGAGCTGCGGGCGGACGTCTCCGAGCTGACCCCGAGCGGAAAGTGGCGCGATCTGCGGCTGGGCACGCTCGTCGGCGCCATGCTGTTCACGGTGTTGATGCTGCTGATCGGCATGTTCGGGGGTTGGGAGCAGCTGGCGTGGGGCTCGGTGGGTGGTTTTCTGGCCACCGCCGGATTGATGGCCTGTGTTGCCGTCACCGAGGAGACGTTGTTCCGGGGGCTGATCTTCCGCGTTCTGGAGGAACGAGTCGGCACGGTGCTCGCTTTGGCCTTCTCCTCCGTGTTGTTCGGCCTCACCCACCTGGTCAACGAGAACGCCACGCTGTGGGGAACGCTCTCGATCGGCCTGACCGGCGGTGTCATGTTGGCGGCCGCGTATCTCGTCACCCGCTCGCTGTGGTTGCCGATCGGCCTGCATTTCGCCTGGAACCTCACCCATGCCGGCGTCTTCGGCGTGGTGATCTCCGGTTCGGACACCCCGCCGGAGGGGTTGCTGAACCTCACCCTGTCCGGCCCGTCGCTGTTGACCGGGGGCGCTTTCGGCCCGGAGGCGAGCCTGTTGGCCCTGCTGGTGTGTCTGGTGCCCACGGTGTTCCTGCTCCGCAAGGCATCCCGTACCGGTCAGATCCGGCCTCGGCCTAAGAAGGTCGACACGATCTCGGATTGATCCGTGACTCCGGACCCGATCACTCCGATACCGAAGCCCCTATTGCTTCAGTCTCAACCGGAAATAATGTTCGGGATCAGCTAGTCCCTGGTCAGCTCATTCACTTCGGATGTGAAGAGCAGGTCGGCATCGAAATCCATCCCGGTGAAATGCCCGGCGATCTCCAACGAGAGCAGGCCGTGCAGCCGGGTCCCGGGCGCGGAAGATGAACTGTGCGTCTACCGAGCAGCACGCTCCGTCATGCATAATTGAGGACCATGCTGCTCTTCGTTCGGGTCGCGCTATTCGTTGGCGCTGCGGTAATAGTGGTCGCAGTCGCGGCGGCTGCAACGCTCCGCGGAGTGGAGTTCGCGAGCTGGGTTGCTGGCTCCTTCGGTGCGCTCACGATGGCTACGGGGCTGGTGATGCAGGCACGCCGATCCCGGTCGAACAACTCGGAGGCGCCTCGCGACCGGATCGAGCAAAGGCATGTGAAGGCAGGCGGGCGGATCATCGGGAAGTCGGGTGGCAGCGGGGGTGGCGACAACATCCTGCAGGAGCGGTTGGATGCTGGCGGCGATGTGATCGGCAAGCAAGCCGCACCAGAGCTGGACCGTTGAGATGCAGCGACCCGGCGATCGCGAATCGAAAAGCCAGCAGAAGATTACCCAGACACGTGTTCGTGCTGACCGCGATGTCATCGGACACCAGGAAATCCACCAGCTCAACGTCACTCAGGCCGCGACCTTGCCGGTCGATAGGGCGGTCAACTCTGCCTACCTCGAACATGTACGCGTGCTGGCGCCCGTTCAACTGGAGGGACGAGAAGAGGAACTGGCGACCCTTACCAGGTTCTGTACCTCGGAGTCGACCGCAGACAGCTACCTTGTGTGGCGAGCAGATGCCTGGTCAGGCAAATCGGCCTTACTCTCGTGGTTCGTGCTGCATCCGCCGCCCGGTGTGCATGTGGTGTCCTTCTTCGTCACCTCCAGCTTGCCTCATCAGAACAACCGCCAGAGCTTCGTAGAGAACGTGCTAGAACAACTCTACGACCTGGTAGATGAGCCTCCCCTCGCCAACTTGACCGATGCGAAGCGGGAGACACATTTTCGGCGGCTCCTCACCGCTGTCGCCACGAAGTTTCACCAACGTGGCGAGCATTTCACCTTGGTTGTCGACGGCTTGGACGAAGATCGCGGTGTTGATGGCTCAGCCGACGCACACAGCATCGCGGCGCTGCTGCCCGATACTGGCGTTCGTGTTGTTGTAGCGAGCCGAGCGGTCCACGATCTACCCACCGATGTACCACCTGGCCACCCGCTGCAATCGGCGACGATCGAAGCCCTGTCTCCGTCACCCAGGGCGGCGGTCGTACGAGAGGCGATGACCAGAGATCTGAAGCGGCTGCTCGGCGGTACCAATAGTCACCGTGATCTACTCGGTTTCATCACAGCCTCAGGGGGAGGTCTCTCCTCCCGAGATCTCGCCGAATTGACAGGTACCTCGGTGTGGCAGGTCGAGGACCAACTGCGCACGGCAGATGGGCGTAGTTTCACCAGGCGGCCAGGTTTTTTGCCGGTTTATCTCATGGCCCATGCCGAGTTGTTAATCCTGGCGACTGAAATGCTCGGCCCGCAGCTAGAATCTTACCGCCAACGCCTCCACACGTGGGCCGATAGCTATCGTCTCCGTCACTGGCCATCGGACACACCAAGCTATTTGCTCCACGGTTACGTACAGACCCTAGTAGCGACCGATGACCGCTCCAAGTTACTCACCTACGTCACGGATCCTCGGCGGCAGAATCTCATGTTGACCGTGACCGGACACGACGATGCTGCGCTAGCAGAGATCGAGACATCCCAGAGACTGTTGCTGAACGACGAATCTATCGGTCTCGTGACCCTAACTCGGTTAGCAGTGCACCGTACGAGCCTATATTTGCGAAATAATTGGGTTCCTACTCGTCTTCCATCCACTTGGGTAGAAGTCGGTCAAGTCGACCGGGCTAAATCCCTCATAAATGTCATAAGCGACCCTCTTGAGCAGGCACGGGCATTGACGTGGACAGCAGCAGTTCTTCATCGCGACGGTGAGCAGCGTTTAGCTGGTGCTCTCCTGGACAAGGCCGAAAAATTGACGATCTCGATCAATCAGTTTTGGGGTATAGGGCCGCTCGTTGAGCTTGCAAGGAGAGCCTTGCGGATCCAGGATCACGAACGCGTTGAACGTGTTCTTGGTGCGATTAAGCATGCCCGCAACCGCGCCGCAGCTTGCGCATCCCTCGCGCTCAGTGTCTACAATGATGCCAAGGGTGACGAAGCTGAGCAATGGTACCGCAAAGCGGAGAAAGAATTAGCCGAGAACGATAATCGCTGCGACGTGGAGGGGCTTGCTCAAATTGCGGCGGCCGCAGCGGCACTCGGACATTCCGCTAGGGCATCGGTGCTCGTGCAGTGCGTTTTCGATGACCTTCCGAAGAGTTTAAGCGAAGAGTACCTCAAGGCAAAGGTTGCTAGGGCGTTTGCAGATGGTGGTCTATTTGACGTCGCGTGTCGCGTGTCGACCTCAATTAGTGATTACGGCCGTCGGGAAAGAAACCTGTTGGATGTGATTCGTAATATCGCATGCTCGAATATTGGCAAATCCGAAGAATTGGCTCGGTCTATGGGGGACGCAGCGCTGCTCCATGCGCGCTTGGCGGTCGTTGCCTTCGAAGCGGCGAGTGAAGGCGACCGGCCGCGTGCCGATCGGTTGCTCGCGGAGATTGAAGAGTTACAGGCAGGCGCTCAGGATGACGAGTGGCGGACTTTCAGCCTCGTTGGCAACGCCGTTTCATATGCCTGTTTGGGGGATTTCGAACGATCAGAGTTTTTCGTCAACAGTCATCTGTTGCCGCTGGGAGAAGTTGATGGAGTTCTATCCGTAGCCAAGGCTTTAGTTCGAGCAGGTGATCTTGCGCGTGCGTCTCGATTTGTTGAATTGGCTGAAGATGCAGCTAGGGCCACAGCGGTCGACATCGATGGACGAAGGCTCCTGCGGTGGGTGGGCCTGCTGATTGACTTCGCCGAGTTCGACCGGGCGGAAAAGCTGATCCTTTCTTTTTCAGTTGGCGAAGTGCGATCTGCAGGGATGGCGGCTCTCGCTGAAGGGCTCATCATTGCCGGTGAGCTTGCCCGCGCCGAGGAGTTCCTTGAATTAATCGTGGATCCAAGGCTGCAACAACGACCACGACGGGAGCTTGTTCGTGTTCTGCTAGCGCAAGGCGAGGACGGACGGTCTGTTCGCATCGCTAGAAATGCCGTAGAGGCAATGCACCGTGCTCAACTGATCATTTCTATTGCAGGATCAATTCGTGAACCTAGCTTGCTTGACGAGGCTATTGATATCGCTGATGGGATCGAGGTCCGCAAGTCGTGCTTAACGGTCCTAGTTTCTGCGCTCAAGGTCGCGGCGCAATTAGGAGACCGTACCCGGACTGCGGCACTACTAAAGCGAGTGCGTGGGTACGCGACGCGGACCGACCAGCAACCGAACGAAGATCTAGACTACTTTCTATTTCGGGGTTTGCCGGAGCGACTTCGCACTCTGACCGAGATTGTCGACATCATCGAACGGAGGTCGCGAGATTTAGTTTCGACAAGTTTCACGGATTCGTACCCAGCTGCGCTGCTGAGGAAGGACAAGGGAATCTCGCAATCGGTTGTGGTTGCGCGGGAACTTGTAACGAGTCACTGGTACGAAAACGTCGGTGATCTAGTGTCATTCGAACCCGAGGCTTTTCATGCAATTTTGTCTGAACTGGATCGTATTGGCGATCGGTCTTCGTTGAAAATGTCAGCCGCAGGCAGCGGGTAATGTAGCACCCTTTATGACATGCTTGGTCTTGCGACTTTTTCAGTTTTCTGATGCTGTGTTTTCTCTTGCGTTCAGTGGGGGAGCTCGAGCGAGCTACGTGAGCGAGCTAACGCTCGGAAAGCTCGTCCACCTCGGCCGCGAAGAGCAGGTCGGCGTCGAATTCCATCCCGGTGAAATGCCCCGCGATCTCCAGCGAGAGCAGGCCATGCAGCCGGGTCCAGAAGTTCAGGGCCAACTGGATGGTCGCGGGGGTCGCCGGATGGTCGGCGGCCCAGCTGCGATGGTCGGCTAGATGCGCGGTGAACTCCGTCGACGGGCGGGGTGTGGGCACCCGCATACAGACGTCTAGCAGGGTGTACATGATCTCACCCGCGATGGCGGTGACGTCGGGTGGCGCGTGATATCCGGGAACCGGCGTGCCGTAGATCAGCAGGTAACGCTGCGGATCGGCAAGGACCCACCGGCGCATTGCGCGGGCCAGCGCGGGCGGACCGGCCGCGGGATCGGCCGCCGCGACCTCGGCGAAGGTGTCGGCGAGGTCGCGGTAGGCGTCCTTGATCAGCGCGGTGATCAGTTCGTCGCGGCCCACGAAGTAGCGGTAGAGCGCCGGGCCGCTCATGCCCATCTGCTTGGCGATCGCATTGAGGGAGAGCGCCGATGCTCCTGCGGTGGCGATCTGTTCCCAGGCGTGGCTCTTGATCTCCTCGCGTACCTGGGCGCGGTAACGCTCACGGGGTGTTCCCGAGATCTCCGCCATGGTCTGCCGCCTCCCGCGCCTGGTTTCGGGGATCTCACGCTCAGTAAGCGTTAGAGGCTATCACGAAGATTATTGACTATGCCGATGCGATGTTGATACAACCTATCGAAATAGTTAGAGCCTCTAGCGGTCGCGCGTCGCGACCCCGGCGGCCTCCAACTCCACGATGGGAATGCCGTGCCTGGAACCTCGACTCAGTCATCCCGAACGGACTCGACCCGGGCACCCGGTCGGCTCGGTGATCGCATCGGCCGGGTGTTGATGGCCGTCATGGCAGTCACCACGCTCCTCGTCTTCGCCAACGGACTCCTGCAATGGGGCGACACCCCGCCTGATCGACTCATCGTCGAGGGCTGGCGCACCTTCGGCTTCGGTGTCTTCGCCGGGCTGTGGGCGATCCTCGCCCGCTGGCCACGACGAATCCCCGGACTCTGGGAACTGCTGCTCTTCCACAAGCTCGCCGTCACCACGCTGGGTTTCCTCGCCTGGGATGCCACCGCGGAAGCCCAGGAGGTCACCGCCGTCGACCTGGCCCTGGTCGTCCTCACCTCGGTGGCGTATGTGCTCTGTCGGGGCTGGCAGCCCTGGCGGGGCAGCGAACGGTGGCGGTCGGACTGAGCACATCCGAGCCGAAACCACAAGCCATTGCCCGGCGGCCGGGATCTGCGACAGGATCGAACCTCCCGCCAGCAACCAGCCTCAATGGAGAGTGCCGTGGTCAGCACACCGAATCGTCGGACGGTCCTGGGAGCTACCGCAGGCACCGTGTTGATCGGGGCCCTCGCAGCCCCGTCCGCCGCCGCCGAACCTGCCACCATCCCGGCCCGGCACGGAGTTCGCTCGCCCGGCGGGCTGGTGCGGGTGACGATCCGGGTCGTGGAGGGTCGGCTGCGCTACGAGATCGCGCGCCGAGGCCGAGTCGTCGTCGCCTCCTCCGGGTTGGGGATCGACCTGGCCGACCATCCCTCGCTGACCAGCGGACTGGTGATCGAGTCCGTCGAACGCCGCACGATCGACGAGACCTGGCGTCCGGTCTGGGGGCCGGATGAACTCGTGCGCAACCACGCCAACGAATGCGTGCTGCACACCGTGCAACCGTCGAGCGGGTTACGACTGGACCTGGTCGTCCGGGTCTTCGACGACGGAGTCGGCTTCCGCTATCACCTGCCCGCCCAAGCCGGCCTCGACGAGTACGTCGTCACCGCCGAACGCACCGAATTCGCCCTCCCCGCGACCGCTGAGAGCTGGTCCCTGGCGGCGGGCACCGACTGGAACGCCGACGAACGCCACTACCGGCAGCGCCCACTGTCCGAGGTGGCCACCGCGCAGACCCCGCTGACCTTCGCCACCGCATCAGGGCAGCACGTCGTCGTGCACGAGGCAGCGCTCATCGACTACCCGAGCATGACCCTGGCCGCCGACCCCGCAGCTCCCGGTGTCTTCACCAGCGAGCTGATCAGCCTCCCCGATGGCACCAAGGCCCGGTTGTCCGGCGAGTTCTCCACCCCGTGGCGCACGTTGACCATCGGGGAACGCCCCGGCGACCTCGCCGAATCGCATCTGATCGAGAACCTCAACGAACCCTGCGCGCTGGCGGACACCTCGTGGATCTCGGCGGGAACCTACGTCGGGGTGTGGTGGGAGTTGCAGCGTCGACACACGACCTGGACCGAGGGTCCACGACACGGGGCGACCACCGAGCGAGTCAAGCAATACATCGACCTGGCCAAGGAAGCGGGCGCGAGCAACGTCCTGGCCGAGGGTTGGAACACCAACGCAGGCGGCGAGTGGACCGGCCAAGACTTCCTGACCCCGCGATCGAACTTCGACATCGACGAGGTGCTGCGCTATGCCAGGGAGAACGGCGTCGGATTCATCGCGCACAACGAGACCCGAGGCTTCGTCGACTACTACGAGCAGAACCTCGACACGATCTTCGCGCGCTACGCCGAACTCGGCATCCACTCGATCAAGACCGGCTACGCCACCCGGTTCGAGCTGGGTGGGGTCAACCGAAGTCACTACGACCAGGAAGCCGTTCGCCACTATCAGCGGGTCATCGAGACCGCGGCCCGGCATCAGATCATGATCAATGCCCACGAGGCCATCAAGCCGACCGGATTGGCCCGTACCTACCCGAACATGATGACCGGCGAGGGCGTCGCCGGCATGGAACAGCACAACTACATGGGCGCGAACGGCAATCCGCCCGCACAGGCCACCATCCTGCCGTTCACCAGATTCATGGGCGGTCCCGCCGACTACACGCCGGGCGTGCTGAACGTGACCTGGGACCCAGCAGGGCTCA
This sequence comes from Actinoalloteichus hymeniacidonis, assembly GCF_014203365.1. Classification (NCBI taxonomy): domain Bacteria; kingdom Bacillati; phylum Actinomycetota; class Actinomycetes; order Pseudonocardiales; family Pseudonocardiaceae; genus Actinoalloteichus; species Actinoalloteichus hymeniacidonis. Next base: position 4,860,014 of record NZ_JACHIS010000001.1, on the reverse strand, counting down.
ACACCCGGGTGCAGACCACCTCGGCGGCGCAGCTCGCGTTGTACTCGGTGTTCTTCAGCCCCGCGCAGATGTTGGCCGACACCCCGGAGAACTACCGCGCCCATCCGGGGTTCGCCTACCTCAAGGACATGCCCGCCAGCTGGGACGAGACACGCTTCCTGGACTGTGTGATCGGCGACTACACCGTCGCCGCCCGCCGCAAGGGCGACATCTGGTACCTCGGGGCGATCACCGACGAGCACGATCGCACCCTGCGGGTGCCGCTGCGCTTCCTGGGACGCGGACGGCACCACGCCGAGATCTACCGCGACGGACCCGACACCACCTGGAAGGGCAACCCGCTGCCGATCGAGGTCCACACCGAGACGGTGCGATCGAGCACGGTGCTCACCCTCCGGCTGGTGGCGGGCGGCGGAACCGCCATCAGGTTCCGTCCCCTCTGAGTCGCTCGCACGATCAGCCCGCGCCGAGGGCCGCGTTCGTGTCGGCGGTGACGAGATCGGCATTGAGATGCGCCCCGGCGAGGGCACCGGCCGCTGCGGAGGCTCCGACCTGCGCGGTCGGGTCGCTGGCATTGCCCGCCACCCACACCCCGGGCACGTCGGTGACGCCCGCCATCCCGGCGACGAAACGTCGTCCCATGCCGCCGGGCAGGTCCTCCATCGGCAGGCCCAATCCGTCGAGACCGTCGGTGCGGGCCAGCATCGTGGTGGCCACGGCGAGCACCCGACGCGGCACGAGCTGTCCGTCGTTCAATCGCACTCCCGCGATGCCGTTCTCGTCGGTCTCCACCGCCGCCACCGGGATGTCCACGACGTGGATTCCCCGGGCGACGAAACGGGCCCGGGTGTCGTCGTCCAGTGCGGTGTGCTGGGCGAAATACACCAGATCATCGGTGAGCTGTCGGAACAGCAGCGCGTGATGGACCGAGGCCGGGCTCACCGCCAGGACACCGATGGGTTCGTCGCGGACCTCCCAGCCGTGGCAGTACGGGCAGTGCACCAGGCTGCGGCCCCAGTGTTGCGCCAGTCCGGGAACATCGGGAAGCACGTCCCGCAGCCCGGTGGCCACCAACACCCGCCGGGCCGTCACCAGGCCGCCGTCGGCCAGGGTGACGACGAAGCGCGAATCGCCGTCGGCAGCGGGCTCGGCGCGCTCGGCCGAGATGACCTCGCCTGTCACGACCCGTCCGCCGTAGCCCCGCACCTCCTCCCGGCCGCGACGCAGCAGATCCGCGGGCGGGACGCCGTCCAAGCCGAGCAGGCCGTGCACCCCTTCGGCGGGGGCGTTGCGTGGCGTGCCGCTGTCGATCACGACGACCGAGCGGCGGGAGCGGACCAACATCAGCGCGCCGTTCAAACCTGCGGCACCACCGCCGATCACCACCGCGTCGACAGTGCCGTTCGGCAGCGAGCTCGTCCCGTCGTCCGACCTCTGCTCGATCATGGTTGTGCCGCCTTCCCCTCGTGGGCCGAGCCCCCGGCGGGGGCGCTGACTCCAGAAGCGTAAGCACGCTTTGCGGATCGAGCATAAGATCGTGCCTATGACGCAAGATGTCGGCGATTTGGACAGCCTGGTACGCAAGCGCATCCGCGCGCTTCGGCTGGCGCAGGGCTGGTCGCTGGAGGAATTGGCCACCCGGGCTCGATTGAGTCCGTCCTCGCTGAGCCGGATCGAGAACGGGCAGCGACGACTCGCCCTGGACCAGCTCGTCACCCTCGCGCGGGCCCTGGACACCTCCCTCGATCAGCTCGTCGAGTCGGACACCGAGGATGTGATCGCCAATCCGGTGGTCGAGGGTGCCCATGGCAGGCTGCGGTGGGCGCTCAAGGCCGACCCCGGCTTGGCGGTCATCCGGCAGCGCGTGACGGATCCGCCGCCGGACAACCCGGCCCGCATGCGCGCACATCCGGGCCATGAATGGCTCGTCGTGCTCTCCGGCACCGCGGTGCTCATGCTGGGCAACCGCCGCTTCCGGGTGGAGGCCAATCAGGCAGCCGAATTCCCGACCATGCTTCCGCACGCGATCGGCGCGGCAGGCGGACCGTGCGACATCCTGGGCATCTTCGATCGTGAAGCCCGGCGAGGACACCAGGCGGACAAGCGATCGGAGGCGAACAGACCGCAGTGATCGGGTCGCTGTTGCCGGGCAGGCAGCCAGCGGAACGACCTCCTTGCTCTTTGCGCAAGGAGTCATGCACCTGGCGCATTATCGACCTACCGTGAGCCACATGAACTCGACCGCGCAGCCCGCCGACCGCTCCCACGATCACGGCCACCACCATCACCACCAGGGCGGCGAGAACCAGGTGGAGATCCTCGATCTCGACGCGGAGGTTCTCGCCGAGTACACCGCATCCATCATCGAGTGGCTGCCCACCCAGACGAGCCCCCGCCAGATCGTCGACCTCGGCAGCGGGACGGGCGCCGGGACATTCGCGCTGCTCCAGCACTTCCCCGAAGCGCACGTCACCGCCGTCGACTCCTCGATCGATCACCTTCGTCGCCTGCAGGAGAAGGCCTGCGAGCGCGGCGTGTCCGACCGGGTCCGCACCGTCCAAGCCGACCTCGACGCGGCCTGGCCGGAACTCGGCAGCCCCGACCTGGTGTGGTCCTCCGCCGCCCTGCACCACCTGGCCGACCCGGACCGGACGCTGCGCCAGGTACACGACACTCTCGCCCCCGGCGGGCAGTTCGCCGTCATCGAACTCGCAGGCTTCCCGCGTTTCCTGCCCGACGACGCGCCGGAGAACCGCCTGGGCCTGGAAGTCCGTATCCACGCCGCAGTCGATCGTCGGGCTGAACAGATGCCGCACCGAGGCGCCGACTGGGGCCCGAAACTGACCGCAGCCGGTTTCACCGTCACGGGCGAGCGCACGATCGACGTCCAGTTCGACGCAGCCCGTTCCGAATCCGTGGGCCGCTATGCCCTCGCCGGGCTGCGCCGCCTGCGCGAGGCCGTAGCCGAAGCGCTCTCCGCCGAGGATCGCGACGCGCTGGACCAGCTCATCGACGCCGAGAGCCCCCAGTACATCGCACATCGCGCCGATCTGGCGGTCCGCACCCAACGCTTCGTGTGGGCGGCCCGGCGCGCCTGAGCGGTACGCCGACCGTTCGCCAGGACACGCTTGCGCGGCTGCGGGGTCCGCGACCGAACCGATCGACTCGATGCGCTACGAGACATCACCCGACCATTCGCCGATGGCCAGGAAGCCCCCAGCAACACGGCGTGCAAGTGGCCATGAAGGGCGAAGCACACTTCTAGACCGACGCCGCCGTGGTACTTCCGCTTCCACGGCGGCCTCGTGCACCCGCATCGAGGAGTACGCCAGCCCGCCGGATAACTCCGAAGCGTGAGTGGCCGCTCAGACGCGGGCACGGACACACCCTTAATGTCGCACCCGGCTTGCCGCTAAGGCCCTCGGCTTATTGGACATCCGGCCGGTAAAGTAGGACTCGATCTAGAAAGCAAAGAACCCCAGGCCGTTGACCTGGGGTTTCAGTGCGGCATCAGGGACTTGAACCCCGAACCCGCTGATTAAGAGTCAGCTGCTCTGCCAATTGAGCTAATGCCGCGTGTTCTTCTTTGTTCTCTTTGCCTCACCGGCTTGTTCCCCGTGCGGCGGCAAAACAGTAACACAGGGGCGCCCGGAGGTTGAAATCCGGCCCCCCTCCTTGGGCGCCGCCGCATCGGAGGAACTCGATCGAGATCGACAGGCCTGCGCTTTAGGCTGAAGGCCACGCCTGGGCATCGATTGGGACAAGGATGCAACCGCCGGTGATGTTGAGGCGTCTATCTGGGCAAAGTGGTTCTAGGGGCATCGGTTTGATCAGGCTTGGTCGTTACGCCGACACCCGTTCGGACTAGCGATCGAGGCCGCCCGATGGCGGTATGGGGGAGACAGTGAGTCGATCAGCACGTTCTATCGACCAGGGCAGGCCGGGGGCGGCTCGGCGGCGGACACTGGCCGCCGCAGTCGGCCTTGTCACACTTCTGCTCGCGAGTTGCACGTCCGCAGGCGGATCCGAGTCCGGGGGCGGCGCGGGTGGCGGGGCGGGGCAGGGTGGCGAGACGAGTGCGCCGCCCGCACCGGAGGTGTCGCTCTCCTTACCCGCCGACGCCGAAACCGATGTGGCACCGGGGGATCCGGTTCTCGTCGAGGCGGCGGACGGGGTACTCACCGAGGTTGTCATGACCAACCCGGAGGGGGAGCCGGTCGCGGGGGAGATCGCCGAGGACGGGGCGAGTTGGACCACCACCGAGCCGCTTGGATACGGGCGGGAGTACTCGCTCACGGCCACGGGGGAGAACGCCGACGGCGAGGAGATCACCGAGACCTCGTCGTTCACCACGGCCAACCCGCGCTATCAGACTTTCGTGGGCTTCTCGCCGCTGCCCGATGAGACCATCGGCGTGGGCCATCCGCTGGCCTTCTACTTCGACTCAGGCGAGCCGATCCAGGACAAGGCCGCGGCCGAGGAAGCCATCAGCATCACCACGGAACCCGAGGTCGAGGGCGCCTTCTACTGGTTCGACGACACCCGGGTGCACTGGCGGCCCAAGGAGTACTGGGAGCCCGGCACGGTCATCACCATCGACGCCGACATCTACGGCAAGCATCTGGGCAACGGCGTCTACGGCAGCGAGAGCCGACAGTCGACCCTGACCGTCGGTGATTCCTTCGTCGCCTACGCGGACGGCCAGAGCCACGAGCTCAAGGTGGAGATCAACGGCGAGCTGGTCCGCACGATGCCCACCTCCCTGGGCAAGGCGCCCTTCCAGTCGTGGGACGGCGTGCACGTCGTCACGGAGAAGCACGCGCAGTACACGATGGACTCCTCCACCTACGGCCTGGACGTCGCCTCCGGCGGCTACGTCACCGATGTCCAGTGGGCGACCCGCATCGCCAACAACGGGGAGTTCGTCCATGCGGCGCCGTGGAACCCCGTGTTGGGGCAGGCGAACGACAGCCACGGCTGCATCAACCTCTCGATGGAGGATGCCAAGTGGTTCTTCGACAACGTCAAACGAGGTGACGTGGTGATCATCGAGAACTCCGGTGGTCAGGAGTTGCCCGGTGACGGCGGCGTGGGCGGGTTCAACGACTGGCAGATCCCGTGGGAGGAATGGAGCGAGGGCGGCCACCGCTGACCCTGCTGGCAGACCCCATCGCGTGCGACGGCGGGTTCGGCGGCTCTTCGGAGTCGGTCGGGCCCGCCGTTTCGCTTCTCACCGCGTGCCAACCAGGGTGTGGCCCAGCCAGGGTGAGCACGACCTTCCTGATCGGTGCGGCCGACTCCAGGCTGATGCCGACACCGAACAGGAAGGACGCTGATGAGCACGGAACCATATGTGGGGCTCTGGGTGACCGCCGATGGACGGGTGCGGCATCGGCTGTTGCCCGGCGGGCGGTATACGGAGGCCAGGGGCAGGCAGGAGAACGCCTACCAGGGCGGCTACCGCATCGACGGGAACCACATCGAGTACCTCGACGACACCGGTTTCACCGCAGATGGCGACTTCGTCGACGACGTCCTGCACCACGCCGGGATGGTGCTGTATCGCACGGCCGAGACGTTCACCCCCGACGTCGTGGCCGACATCCGCGCGATGCAGGCGGCCCAGCCGCACCGGCCGCCGTTGTATGCCGGCGCCCGCCTGCTGACCGGTGACCCATTGATCGGCACGATCTCGCAGGGCGACCTGTTGGTGAGCGACGGTCGGATCGTGGGCATCGGGCCGGGCCTGGTCACCGCTGCCGATGACGACAACGCGATCGTCATCGACTGCGCGGGCACCACGATCGTTCCCGGCGTCGTCGATCTGGTGGCCGCCGCCGGGCTGCGCCCAACCCGCACCCAGCACGTCGGCGGCCTGGTCCCCGGCGCATCGGCGACCTTCGTCGTGCTCGCCGGCCGCGAGTACGCGGACAACGCCCAGGCGTGGGCGGCGATCCTGGCGGGCACCGCTCGGGTGCTTGCCGTCGTCGCCGCGGGCATCGTCGTCGAATGGGGCGGGCAGCGGCTGATCGAACCGCCCGCCGAGGCATCGATATCGGGCGCCGTCGACCCCGCCCGGGTCGGCACCTGGATCGACGAGACCGGCTTCCTGCACCAACATCTCCTCGACACGGGGCGCTATGACGAGACCCGTGGCGGTCGCGAACATGCCTTCCAGGGACGTTATTGGATCAACGGCGACCGGATCGACTACCTCGACGACCTGGGGTTCTGGGCGTATGGGACCTTCGCGAACGGGGTGCTCCACCACGGCGGTTACGTCCTGCGCCCCGCTTCCACCGCCACGGGCCGGACAGGTGCCACCGATGAGGACGGTGCGGCGAAGTGACCCGATCGAATACCGGGTCGGTACTCGCCTCGATCGACGGCGTCGGCCCGCTGCTCTTGACCGGCGCGGCGATCGTCACCGTGGACCCGGCGGTGCCCGATCTGCCTGCCGGTGACGTATTCATCGAGGGTGGGCGCATCGTGGCCGTCGGCGCCGATCTCCGGTCCGATCCAGAACACGCGGATCGGCTGCGGACGGCTACCGCCGTCGACCTACGGGGTCGGATCCTCGCCCCCGGCTTCGTCGACACCCATCGGCATGCCTGGCAGAGCCAGTTCCGCCGGAGCATGCCCGACGTCGGTGACCTCGCCTCCTACGTCGGTACGACGCTGGGCGAGATCGCGCCCGCCTACACACCGCAGGACATGCTGATCGGCACCCGGCTGGCAGCGTTGGCCGCCTTGGACTGCGGCATCACCACGATGCTCGACTTCTCCCACAACTCGCGCAGCGCCGCACACACCGACGCCGCCATCGAGGCACTCGTCGCCAGCGGTATCCGAGGTGTGCATGCCTCGATGGCCCCGCACTTCGGCAGCTGGGACGAACAGTGGCCCGCCGATCTCGCCCGGATCGTCGCCGATCGGAACGGCATGGCCGGGGGCAGACTGACCGTTCGGATGGGGATGCTGGCGGATGGCGCCATCGGCGGCGAGCGGATCGCCTACGGCGTCGAACCCGCTGCGCTCGCTCGCGACCTCGGTATCGGAGTGAGCATCGACGCCGTGTTCGGAGGCAGCTCGTCGGCGGTCATCCTGGACTGGGAGCGCCAGGGGATCCTCGGTCCGTCCGTCGAGCTGATCCACGCCACCGGTTTGACCGGCGACGCCTGGCGCGCCATCGGCGACACCGGGGCCTCGGTCTCCCTGGCGCCCACCTCCGATAGCCAGATCGGCTTGGAGACCGCGGTGCCCGCGATCGACGAGGCTCTCGCGGTGGGTGTCCGGCCAGGGCTGAGTATCGACGTCGAGGTCGCCTTGGCGGGCGACATGATCACCCAGATGCGAGTGCTGTTGGCGATCCAGCGGATGCGGGCGGTCGAGGACGGCGCCCGAACCGGCCGACCCGCAGGGCCCCGAATCACCACGCACGATGTCTTGGAGTTCGCGACGCACGCCGGGGCCCGGACGGTCGGGCTCGGCGATGAGACGGGTTCGATCACGCCGGGCAAGCGGGCCGACCTGATCATCGTCGATGCCGAGTCGATCGCGACGATGCCCCGCAACGACGCGATCGGCACCTTGGTCCTCGGGGCGGGAACGCGGGAGATCGAGGGCGTGCTCGTCGATGGCATCGCGCGCAAATGGGCGGGGGAACTCGTCGGTGTCGACGTCGACCGGCTCCGGGAACAGGTGATCGCGTCCAGAGCGGCGATCGAGGGACGGCTACGTGGCTGAGTCCTGCGGGAAGAGGAAGATGCGGTGCGGGACCCGAGCCCACGGCGTCCGTCCGTGCGGTTCAGTCGGCACAACCACCGTTGTAAACGCCCGCCGAAGCGGTGGAGCCCGCCGACCCCCAGCGGGGAATGCACCGGTGTTCTCCGCAGGACGCTGTCCGGTCGCATCATGTGGTCGCACCCGGCCAGCACCGCTCAGACAGATGCGAAGTAGCTGCTAGCGGATCTGCATACCGCTGGGTATCGCCGAGTCGGCGTCGGATTTCCCGGCTCCCTCCGCGAGAAGTTGCAGGGCGTGCGCGGAGGGAGAGCCCGGCTCGGTGTCGTAGACCAAGAGCGTTTGGTCGGCATCGGATCCGAGGACGAGCGCTTGGTAGGTGATCGTGAGGGTGCCGACGAGCGGATGCCGGTAGCCCTTGGTGCCGGTGGTGCGCTGATGAACGCGGTTGCGAGCCCACAATCTGCGGAAATCGGTGCTGTGGATCGATAATTCGCCGATGAGACGACTGAGCGCGGGGTCGTCGGGATACTTGCCCGCATCGACGCGGAGCATGGCCGCTGTATCGGCGGCGACGCCGTCCCATTCCTGGTACAGCTCGCGGGCATGGGCATCGAGGAACACGAATCGGGCCTGATTGCGTTCCTTTGCGGGCATGACCTCGAAGTCGGCGATGAGCAGTGCCGCAATCCGGTTGTGGCCGAGGACGTCGAGCCGCCTGCCGAGGACGAACGCCGGGCGCCGTGCGGCGTCGAGGGTGTCGAGCAACGACCTGGTCGAGGGGTGGAGTCGTTGGGTTCTGGCTGCGCGTCGCCGTCGGAAGGGCATGGGTCTGGCGATGGTGTGCAGGTGTGCCCGTTCGGCGTCGTCGAGCCGCAGCGCGTCGGCGAGTGCATCGAGCACCGCAGGGGAGGCGCTCTTGCTGCGGCCCTGTTCGAGGCGGGTGTAGTAGTCGACGCTCACCCCTGCGAGCATCGCGAGTTCTTCGCGACGCAACCCCGTGACCTTTCGTGGGCCAGCCTCGCTCAGACCGGCATCTTCGGGCTTGAGCCGCGTTCGTGCCGAACGCAGATAGCCGGCCAGTGCGGATTCCGCGCCTTCGCTCATGGCTTCCATTCTTGCCGGGATCAGGGTCTGACATAGGCGCGGCGGGTAGCCCAATCTGTCCCCGGAAAGGTCGGGCCTTCACCACGCGCCGAGCCCGCCCGAGCATGGAACGGCCGCTCGACAGCGGCCTCATCGCCCTCGATCTCGGGAGAAGGAAGCACTATGTCTGTCTGGATGATCACCGGCGCCGCTCGGGGCTTCGGTGTGGAGATCGCTCGCGCCGCCCTTGCCGGTGGCGAGCAGGTTGCTCTGGCTGCGCGCAGGCCGGACCGACTGCCCACCGATGTCCGCACCCACCCGCAGGCACTGCCGGTGGCATTGGACGTCACCGATTCCGATCAGATCAGCGCGGCCGTGGCAACGGTCGTCGAGCGGTTCGGCACGATCGACGTACTGGTGAACAACGCCGGTCGCGCGCTGATCGGCGCCCTCGAAGAAATCACCGACGAAGAGACCCGTTCGTTGTTCGACGTGAACGTATTCGGGCTGATCAACACCACCCGTGCCGTTCTTCCGGTGATGCGCAAGGCGGGGCGCGGCAAGCTCGTGCACATCGGCTCCCGCTCCGGATTCGAGGGCGAGCCGGGCGTGAGCATGTATTCGTCGTCCAAGTTCGCCGTCGCCGGGATCAGTGAGGCTCTCGTTGCAGAGCTGGAGCCGTTCGGTATCCAGAGCATGGTCGTCGAACCCGGGGTGTTCCGTACGGATCTCCTCGATACGTCCTCGGTGCAGTTGTCGGGGCGACGCATCGCGAACTACGACGACACCCCGGCTCACGTCACGCTGAACTGGGTGGATAAGGCCAACCACACCCAGGCCGGTGATCCGGTCAAGGGGGCCGCCTTCATCTATCAGGTCGCGAGCGGGGAGAGGCTCCCGCTGCATCTGCCCGTCGGGCGGGATGCCTTGGATCGTCGAGCCGTGGTCACCGAGCGCATTGCCCGGGAGGCGGAGCCCTTCCGCGAGGCTGCGGCCGCCACCGATCACGGCGACGACGCGTGATCGAGTTCTCCAACGCCTAGAGGGTTACCGGGGACCCGGTGGGGTTGAGCAAACCCGGGGCGACGGTGGTGAGCAGGGTTTCCGGCTGCCGTCGCCCCCGGTCTCATGACGTCGACGAGCCATTTCGCGCAGGCTCGGGCTGCCTGCGACGGTTGGCGACGAATCGTGCCTTCTTCTGCCGGTTCCCGCAGGTGTTCATCTCGCACCACCTGCGCGTGCGAGATCGGCTGGTGTCGAAGAACGCCGCCCGGCAGCTCGGCGATGCGCACAAGGCCCATCTTCCGTCGCGCTGCCCGGTGATCAGGGCGATCGCGTCTGCGGCGATGACACCCAGCGCATCCTCCACGCTGGACGTCGAGCTCAGTCGCCACTCCCGGCCGCCCTCGGGGGTGAGGACGGCTGCGGCCCGACCGCGAATGCTGTGGTCGTTGATGACTCGGACAGCGGACTCGGGGAGAGCGTCGTCGGTCGCGATCGCGGTCGCGGCGGCGTGAATCGACTCGCGCAGTTCGCGAGCGAGTGCGAGTTGGGCGGCGGTGCAGGAGTTGATCGCGAAGCCGCTCAGCGCCAACCAATCGACGAGCCGCGCGGGGGTGGGGATGCGCTCCACCGAGTCGCCACGGCGTTCCGTCAACGTCGCGGTGAAGCTGGTCGACAGTTCGGTGCCCAGGCGAAATTCGGGGTACTCGGCGCTCATGGAACCACCATAGCTGGTTGCCTGCTGCCGAGATGGCGTGCTAGAACCGGCATAGGCGGTTCAATTGTTGCCGCTATCGATCCCGTCTATGGCCAGGAGGTCGCATGTCCGGTCCCAGCCACCGCGTGCACCCGTTCGAAGCGCACGCACCCGAGGCCGACCTCGACGATCTGTGGGCGCGGCTGGACGCGCAGCGACTACCGGAGCCGGAGACGATCCAGCGCATCGCAACCGGCGCGCGCCGCTGGGACCAGGGCGTTCCGCTCGTCGACCTCGTCGACCTCGTGGACTACTGGCGCACCGACTACAGCTGGCGCGCCTTCGAGCAGCGGCTAAACCGGATCGGTCAGTTCCGCACGACCATCGACGGGCTGGGAATCCATTTCCTGCACCGCAGGTCCGCACGCGTGGACGCCATTCCACTGATCCTGACCCACGGGTGGCCCGGCAGTATCGCCGAGTTCGTCGACATCGTCGACGAACTGGCCGAGCCGCACGCCCCGGACGCACCCGCCTTCCACGTCGTGGTTCCCTCACTTCCCGGATTCGGCTACAGCGACAGGCCGACCACCACCGGATGGGGAGTCGAGAACATCGCGGCCGCGTGGGTGACCCTGATGGGCAGGCTCGGCTACGACGAGTTCCTCGCCCACGGCGGCGACTGGGGAGGGGTGATCACCGCAGTCCTCGCTGGCCGCTTCCCCGAGCACGTCCTCGGCATCCACACCACGTTGGCGCAGGCACCGCCGGGACTGACCACGGACGGACTGACGCCGACCGAACGCAGGTGGGCCGAGGAGACCCACGACTTCTATCTCCGCCATGGGGCCTACGCAAGACAACAGGCGACCCGGCCGCAGACCATCGGATACTCGCTCGTCGACTCACCGGTGGGGCTCCTTGCCTGGATCCTCGACAAGTTCGCCGAATGGTCCGACACCGAGCTCAGCCCCTTCGAGACGATCTCCAGAGATCGAGTTCTCGACGACGTCACCCTGTACTGGTTGACGCGGACCGGCGCGTCGGCGGCCCGGATCTACTTCGAGAGCCACGGCGGCGTCAATGCGCTCGATCCCGAGCTTCGGATCGACGTTCCGACGGCCATCACCAGTTATCCCCGCGACATCGAGAAGTGCCCGCGACCCTGGGCGGGGGAGCGATACCGTCGGATCGTCCGATGGACGGAGCCCGAGACCGGCGGGCACTTTCCCTCGCTCGAGGTTCCCGAGTACTTCATCGCCGATCTCCAGCAGGGGCTGGCCGAGGTGCTGGCCGCTCCTCGCTGACCCGGGTGGTCGGCTAGTGACCCTACGCTCGGGCTCCCGTCGAACCAGGCTATGACGGCACCCGGCAACCGCGTAGCGCCGGTTCACGCTCCCGCAGTCGTCAGGTACCGATCTCAGTGAACCCGGGAAGGTATGGGCGCTACTGATCCGCTGATGGCCATCGAATGGGAGCGGCGGAGCGAAGTGGAGCTGGTTGGTGCGGGACGATGAGCCGCAGACCGATGATCACCTGTTGGCTCTGGTCGGCAATGGCGATGAACGCGCACTCGGCGGTCTCTATGCCCGCTACGGACCGGTCGTATTCGTCTTCGTGCTTGCTCGGGTCTCCGACCGAGGGGTCGCCGAGGAGGTGAGCGCCGACGTCTGGCTCGGGTGCTGGCGTTCGGCCCGCGCGTTTCGACGCGATGCAAAGGTACTCACCTGGTTACTCGGGATCGCGAAGCGTCAGATCTCGATGCACACCCGGCGCAAACGCCTCCCACAGCAACCCCTCGATGATGCACAGGTGAACGAGGTGCCGTCCGAGGATCTTGGTCCTGCCGAGTTGATTATCGCGGCCGACCAGACAGCCGCTGTGCTACACGCGCTCGACGCACTTCCAGAAAGCCTGGCCGAGGTGGTGCGGTTGGCGTGGTTGCACGAGCTGCCGTACGAGGAGATCACCCAGGTGCTCGGTGTGCCGCTGGGAACGGTCAAGAGCCGGGTGTCGCGGGCGCGCAGGCTGCTGCGCGAGGAAATGAGGAGGCAGGATGCCTGAACCCGAAACGGACCGATCACGGGGCGAAGACCTCCGCGACGTTCTGCGCCGGTGGGAGGCGGAGCGTGGACCGCGAGCACCGGGATTCCCGGCGATCCGACGGCGGATCTCCGCGCAGCCGTCACCGCTTGTCGCACCACGCTGGACGGCGGGTCGGAGCCTGCGCTTGGCCGGGGCACTGGCGTGGGCGCAGTTGCGCGTGGTTCCGTGGCTCGTGCTGCCGATCGTGCTGGTGACGGTCACGATGGCGGTGCTCGCCGCCCGCTTCCTCGGTGTGAGCCAGTCAGCGTCGGCGGCGTTGTCGGGGTTCTGCATGCTGATGCTGCTCGGCGTGGCTGCGACGGTGACGATGGCGCTGTCGCCGGGTCGCGCGGACACGGTATCGCTGTCGACTCCGCTGGGGCCGCAGGTCGTGCTGATGGCGCGGATCGGAGTCGTGCTCGTCCTCGACGCGATTGCCGGCACTGCGGCTTCGGCGCTGGTCTCCGCGTGGGGGTACACCGGCGGGCTGGCCGCAGTGCTGGCCGGCTGGTTGGCTCCGCTGGCGGTGATCGCCGGAGTTGCGACCTTCATGGCGATCTGGGCGGTCCCGTGGGCTGGCATGATCGCAGGCCTCGTAGTGATTCCCCTGGTGACTCCGGCATCGAACAGCACGACGAGCATCGGCCTCGGTGCATTCTCCGGCGCGGTCTGGGAAGCGATCACCCCGGCGGGCGTCGCAGGCGTCGGTCTCCTCATTCTCGCTGCCGCGGTCCTGTCCGCAAGGTCTGCCACCGCTCTTCGAGGCGGGCTCCCGGAACCGGGGTGAACCTTTCCCCTCCTCGCCGCTACTGACCGAGCGAAGGCCGGAGACAACTGCGGGCCTGGGCCCGTGAGTGAGGAGAACCGGGATGTCGGGAGCGCTGCTTCGGACACAATGGCGGCGCGTCGGTCTGTCTGTGGCGGTCGGACCGCTGATCGCGGGTGCGCTGGTTGCGGTCGTCGGTTGGATGGCGTCGTCGGCGTGGCCGCCCTCGCAGGCGATGAGCCTGGTGAGCTGGCTGGCCCAGGCCTTCGTGCTCTGCGCCGGGGTTTGCGTTGCGGTCGCCCTCACCGGCGACCCGCTGATCGAACTGCACGAGTCGACGACGACGTCGTTCCGCACCGTCCAGTTGTTGCGCGCCATGCTCTGCACCGTGTCGGGGCTTGTCGGCGCAGTCATCATGGTGGCGCCGCTGCATCTGCTCGGGGTATGGCCGCGCGACACCGGCTGGGCGAGCGTGCTTTCTCCGGCCGGGGCGGTCGTGTTCGTCGCCGTGATCGCGTTGTTCACGGCGGCGTTCGCCGGGACGCCATCGTCGACGACGATCGCGGTCGTCATGGCGTGGATGTGCCTCGCGATGCTCTGGGACCCGTACGTGCTTCCACTGCATCGGCAGCGCGGCTTACCGCTCCTGGCCGCAGCCGGTCTGTTCGGGCTGGCATGGTCTCGGCTCGGCGACGGTGAACGCAACATCGCGAAGGTGACGACGGTATGACGCTCATCAGCCTGACACGCACCCATTCCCGCGTCGCGCGAAGGCAGAGCGCGCTCTGGTTCACCACGGTCCCGCTCACCGCGTTCGCGACGCTGCTCGCGGTCGTATCCCCGGGGCGTCCCGGCACCGGCGGGATAGAAGACCTCGCGTTTGCCGGACAGATCATCGCAATCTTCACCGGAATCGCCTACGCGGCCGCGTTCGCGGACTTCTTCACTGTTTCGGCCAGGTTCGGCATGCACGAGATCGAAGCCGCCACCTCCGTTCCGCAGGCATTACTGCGGACCGCGCGCGTGCTCGGCGCCTTCACCGTCGTCATCGCCCCCTCCCTGGTCGTGCTCCTGACGATGGGGCTGGTGCAGATGATCGGTGGGCGTCCCTGGTCGCTGCCGGGTGCGTTGGCCGTCACCGCCACCGTTGTCGCACCGGCCGCACTGATCGCCACGGCGCTGTCCGGTGTAGCGGGAGCGTTGCTGCCGAAGGCGCTGGCACGGATTGTGGCGGTGCTGGCGTGGTTCCTGCTGGTCTTCTCCAGCCCACTACTGCCGATCCCGACCCCGAACGGAACCGTGTTCTCCGTGGTCGGCGACGCGATCGTCACCGGATGGTTCGGTGCGGGCCCGATCTATGCCGCCTCCTCTGGGCCGCTCGCTTTCGATGGCACCTCGCTAGGCGCGACCGTCTCGCTGATCCTCCGACTCGTCATCGTCGTCGCCCTGCTGCTGGCCGGGGCGTGGCTGGCTGAACGCACCCGGAAGCGTTGAAAGGAACCTTGCATGTTCATCTCGATCGATCATCTCGGCAAGGACTTCCGCAAGAAGCAGGCCGCGCTGAACGACGTCACCATCGATTTGCCGCAGGGCCTGATCGGGTTGCTCGGTTCGAACGGTGCTGGGAAGACCACGCTCATGCGCATCCTGTGCGGGATCATCCGGCCCACCCGTGGCCGTGTACACATCGACGGCCGCGACCTCGCCGACGCGAGCGTGCGTCGGGCGGTGAAGAAGACCCTCGGATACCTACCGCAGGATGTCGAGCCCTACCCGAACCTCACTCCGCTGGAGTTCCTCGACTACGTCGGCGTCCTCAAAGGCATCGACAACGCGAGCGCGCGCAAGCAGCAGGCACGGGAGCTGATCGTCCGTGTCGGACTGACGGATGCGCAGGATCGCAGGATCGGCGGGTTCTCCGGCGGGATGCGTCGTCGCGTCGGGGTTGCGCAGGCACTCATGGGCGATCCGAGACTGCTGATCGTCGATGAGCCGACTGCCGGACTCGACCCCGAGGAGCGGATACGGTTCCGCACCCTGCTCGCCGGCCTCGGCCAGGACCGCACCGTGATCCTGTCCACCCACATCCTCGACGACGTCGCGCAGACCTGTCCGTACGTGTTCGTGCTCCGCGACGGCCGGGCCCACTACGACGGCCCGACCGAGGGACTGATCGACGCCGCCCGCGGACGCACCTGGCTTACCGCAGCCCGAACCGCGCCGCCGCCCGAGCAGGTCATCGTCGTCAACGCGACGACGACCGGCACCGGCACCCGGTACCGGATCATCACCGACACCCCACCCGCCGACGCCACCCCGGCCGCGCCGAACCTCGAGGACGGCTACATGGCACACGCTCTACTGAAAGAAACTCCATGAACATCGACACCTTCACCTCGCGTCGCCACACCGTCCGGCTCGTCCTCGCGGCCTGCGCCCTCAGCACCGTTGGACTGAGCGGGTGCAACGGCATACAACATCCCGAGGACTTCCCGGTCGACGGGCCGACTGCGACCGCGACGAGCAACCCGGCCGAGGTCAGCGAAGACGACCCCGGGCACTCCTGGAGCCTCACCGTCGATCACGGCACCGTCGCCTGTGACAACAACGCCGACGGCGATCCGGTGCTCACGTTCACCGCGCCCGACGGCACCGTCTACGCGCTCAACGCGGTCGATGACAACAAGGATCTGCCCGACATCGATGTGATCGTCGACGGGTCCATCGGCAACCTGCGCACCTTCGCGTTCACCGCCTGTGATGCCTGATCATCATTCCTGCGAGAGGAAACCTCCGATGGCTACTGACGAGGATCACGCACGTCCGGCTGTAAGCCCCGCTGTCCGTTGTGCCGATGTGCGGCTGCGGCGCGGCGACACGGCGGTGCTCGACGGCCTCGATCTCACCGTCGCTGCCGGCCGGGTTCACGCACTGCTCGGCCGCAACGGGGCCGGGAAGTCGACGACCTTCCGGATCCTGCTGGGCCTCATGCAAGCCGATTCTGGGACGATCGAAGTCCTCGGTGAATCACCTTCACAGAGTGGTCGGAGCACGGCTGCGTTGGAACGGATCGGTGCCAGCATCGACGGCCCCGCGATCTACGAGCGCCTCAGCGCCTTCGATCACCTGCTCGTGCACGCCCGCCTCACCGGAGTCGGGCGGGCACGCATCGAGGAGGTCCTCGACATCGTGGGGCTCGCCGGGACGGGCAGGAAACGCGCCCGGCACTTCTCGATGGGCATGAAAGCTCGGTTGGCGCTCGGGACCGCGATTCTCACCGAACCGGAGCTGCTGATCCTCGATGAACCTCAGAACGGGCTCGACCCGCAGGGCATCGTCGAGCTGCGGCACTTACTGCGTGACTACGCCGCAGCAGGCCGGACCGTGCTCGTGAGCTCTCATCAGCTCGGTGAGATCGTGCAGCTCGCCGACGATATCTCCGTCTTGGTCGACGGCCGATGCCGTTACCAAGGCACCCTTACAGACTTCGCCCCTGCCGGGCAGCTGGAGCAGATGTTCCTTGACCTGACCCTGCCCGATGCTGCACGGCCGGGGGCCGCCTGATGCGTCCGCTGCTCGCCGCCGTCCGCGCGGAAACCGTCCGAACTCGCGGCTCGGCTGCCGCGTACCTGCCCTGGCTCGGCTTGGTGATCGCGGGGATCAGCTTCGCAGGCATCCTCATCACCCCCGACAGCCAGGAGCGCGCTGCGCTGCTGTGGCAGACGCTGTACGCCACCGGGATGGCCGCCCCGCTGCTCACCCTGCTGGCCGGGCTAACCACGGCACGAGAAGTCGCCGCCCGTGAGGGCGGCACCGAATGGCGCGCGACCAACACGAGGATCATCGTGCTCGCCCGGATCCTCATCCTCGCCGCTCTCTCGGCCCTTTTCCACGCGCTGGCGTTCGGAACCGTCATCCCGCTCTCACTACTCGCCGGAGCCCCGACCGACATCGCCGGAATCCTCTGGGCCGGGGCAGGCTGTTGGATTGCGACGCTCGGAGTGCTCGCCCTCGCCTACATCGCCACCGAGGCCTGGGGACTCATCCCCGTCTTCCTCGCAGCATGGGTGTGGCAGGCGATCGGCACCCTCGCCGCCGAGGCCGGCCTCTGGACCGTGCTCCCGCCCACCTGGGCGGTGCGAGCCATGCTGCCCCTACTCGGTGCGCACCAGAACGGCGTTCCACTCGATCCGACCGATCCGCTCGCCCAGGAGTCCCCGGCGCTCGCCCTCACCCTGGGGTTGCTGCTCACCGCTGTCGTTGTCGGTGCGCGGCTGCGCGGGACCGGTGCCGCACGTACGACGCGGATCGACAACCGTCCGGTCGGGCGGCGCAGCGCCCGCCCGGGCAAGCTCGGTGCGGTGCGCTGCGTGATGAGGTCCCGCGCCGTGATCCCGCTCTGCGCGGCAGCGATCGTGCTCGCCATCGCGGTTGCAGCCGTGTATCCGAACAGCTACCTCCTCGGCCTGCACAGTTACGCCATGCTCCCGATCGGCGTCTGCGTCGTCGCCGTGCTCACCTGGCAGACCCTCACCCCGGGATGGCGCATCCTCGTCCTGCGGCGAAGCAACGTCCTGGCCTCGGTGCGTACCTGGCTGGTGCTGTGCGTCACCTCCGTCACCCTCGCCGTCACCTTCGGTGCCCTCGCGAACAGCGTGCTGCGCGGCGACCCAGACCCCGCGACGATCATGTCGCTCCTGCGGTCCGGGATGCTGTGGCTGATGCTCGGTACGGCCGGCGTCCTCGGTGCCCTCTGGATCAGCGTTCGCTACGGCACCGGCTGGGCACTCGGCGCGACGGTCGTCATCACGACCCTAGGCATCACTCTCGGCGGCGATGTCCTTGCCGAGACCTGGCTCTGGATCCTCGGACCCACTGCCTGGCCGCTCACCGCCGACACTCCGGCGCGCCTCGCCATCGCCGCACCGATCGGACTACTCATGGCCACCGCCATGTGGCTGCTGAGCGGCCGTGCACTCCGAACGGCAACCGCACGAGGCATCTGAGCAGACTCGCAGGCGCCACCTCGGTTCCCACCGTCGAAAGGCAGCTGCTGCCGAGCGGAGAGTGGGCGTACCCAGGCACGCGGTCCCTCGAGCAACCGACCACACGCTCTGTTGACCGGTCGGCGTCGCCTGGCGGATGACTGCGTGAAGCTCATCGTCGTTCGCGACGGATCCGGTCATCGCTTGCTGTGATGATGTGGGCCTGCGTCCTCGCAACAAGACGTTGCTCAGCGAGATCTACCTTGAAGAGGACGAAGATGTGAGGGCCGGATGCCCGCACGCCGTTCGCTGCGCTCACCGATCGGGAATTACAGACGGGCACGCTGGGCTGAAGACACCCGAAATGAGAACGAGGTGCGGACTTCGACTGATTCCACAGTCGGAGTTCGCACCTCGTTTAACTGGGGTGAGTGACGGGACTTGAACCCGCGGCCCCCGGGACCACAACCCGGTGCTCTACCAGCTGAGCTACACCCACCACGATCCGCTGGCCTGGTTGCGACCACCGCGACGGGACACAGCTTATCTTGTCCGATCGCGGTATTCGAAGCGGGTTACCTTTCGGCACCCGACCGGTGCGGCGAGGGCCTCACTCAGGCGCTCTCGTCCGCCTTCTCCCGGGCCACGGCGGTCCCGCTGACGTCGGTGCTCTCACCGAGGAGTCGGGTGGCCACCGCCTGCACCTGCTCGCTGGTCGGACCGGGCTGGGCCACGAACGCGGTCTGCCGGTAGTAGCGCAGCTCGCGGATCGACTCGTGGATGTCGGCCAGTGCCCGGTGGGCCAACCCCTTCTCGGGCTGAGCGAAGTAGATCCGGGGGTACCAGCGTCTGCACAGCTCCTTGATCGAGGACACATCGACCATCCGGTAGTGCAGGTAATCATCCAACTCGGGCATGTCCCTGGCCAGGAATGCCCGGTCGGTGGCGATCGAGTTACCCGCCAGCGGCGCGCTGCCCGGCTCGGGGACGTGTTCGCGGATGAACTCCAACACGCGCTGCTGGGCCTCGGCCATCGTCACCGTGGAACGCCGGACCTCGTCGGTCAAACCCGACTTGGCGTGCATCTCCCGCACCACATCGGGCATGTTCTCCAACGCCGACTCCTCGGCGCTGATCACGATGTCGATCCCTTCGCCCAGCACGTTCAGATCGGCGTCGGTGACGAGGGCGGCGATCTCTATCAGTGCGTCCGACTTCAGGTCGAGGCCCGTCATCTCGCAGTCGATCCAAACCAAGCGGTAGTTCACGTCGATGAGTTTAGGTCCTCCGACGTCGTGGCCGGGACTGGCTGTCGGTGTGTCGATTCCCGGTGGTCCCGGGCGTTTCCGCCGATCAGGAACGGTTGGAGCAGGGCGGGGACCGCCTCGTCGGCCACACCGAGTGCGACCGGCTCCGCGACGTCGACCACGTCGTAGGAGTTGCCGCCCGCCGCCGTCGTCGCGGTGAGGGTCACCAGTCCGGCCGACCGTTGGAAGATCGTCCGCCGGATGTTCCAACCGATGATCCCGTCGCGTTCCAACGCCACGGTGTTGCGGCTGAGCGATCCGTATCGGGTGACGAGGTAGCGCGATCCCAGGGCATGCCCGAGGCTGCGATAGCGATCCACCCCCAGGAACACCGCGAACGGCAGGAGACCGGTGGCGGTCCAGGCCGGCCAGCTCGGCCAGGAACCGAAGGTCGTCAACGCCCAGAGGGCGGCCGCCAGCACGGCCACCGGGACGACCGCCCGGACCAGCCGGCGCGACAGTGCCGCCGCCGGATGGCGGCTCAACGAGCTTCGAGTGGGGGCGTGGTCCTGCTTGGCCACCGCCGCCGCCACCCGATGTGCCTCGGTCACCGGGGCGGGCGGCAGCAGTTGGCTGCTCTCCGGGGACATCATGCTGATGCCCACCGCGACCGCGTTGACCTGACCGCCGCGCGCGCTACGCAGCAGCAGCGGTTCCTGCAGCTCGACCCCGCGCAACCGCTTCTCCTCCAGGGAGACGGCCCTGGTCGTCAGAAGCCCGCGACGAACCCGGAGCGTGCCATCGGTCTCGCGTGTCAGCAGATAGTTCCAGTTACGGATGGCGTAGACGATCAACGCCAGGACGGAGCTGATGACGAACAGGGCGAGGACGATACCGACGACGAGCAGGGCGATCGGCGCCTCGGACAGCCAACCCACCCAGTCGCGGACCAGACCGACCTCGTCGACATCGATCGACAGCTCCTGCAGCCACTGCATGCTCACTCCGGCCAGCACACCGACCGCGGTGAGGCCTGCCAGGGTCAGCGGGGCGAACCGCAACCACCGAGGGTCCAACTTCGACAGTACGGTGCCCGGCTCCTCGCCAGTGGTGTTCTGCGCTGTCGCGCCCGACGCGGTCGGATCGGCGGCAACACCGTCGGGTGCCTCGGAGTCGACCGGCGTCGACACCGATCCGACGGGGGCACGATGCAGGAGTACCTGGCGCAACCGTTCGGCCTCGGCGCGGGAGACCGAGTCGAGGACGAGTTCGTCGCTCATGCCTGCGCCCTTGCGCCCGCCGGTGCCGATCTTCACGGTGACCACGCCGAACACCCGGTGCATCACCTTCGCGGTGAGATCGACCGTGCGGATGCGATCGCGCGGCACCGCGCGGCGGGTGCGGAACAGCCAACCGCTGCGCAGGAACACCTGGTCGTCGCTGATCCGATATCGGGTGGTCAACCATTGGGAGAACCCGTTGATCAGCAGCAATCCCGCACCCGCAGCGGCGAGCGGTAGTTGCCAGCCGCCCCCGCTGCCGACGACCATCGCGATGATCAGCACGGGCAGCAGGCCCATCGCCTCGTTGAGCGGCCGGACCGCGAGCATCCGTGCGTCGAGCCGTTGGTCGATCTGTTCCGAGGCCGACATCTCCGCCTCGGGCGGCGGTGGTTGGGCCGGGCCGCTCTGCCACCGGCCGGGGTGCCAGCGTTCCTCGTCACCGGGTGGTGCAGGCGATGCGGCCCAGGGCTGCGGGTCGGCCACGACCGGGCCCGCCGCCTCGACAGGTGTCTCCGACGTCGTAGGCATCGGCGCGGGCGGCGGCTCGGACACCGGTCGGGACCCGAGCGGTTCGCCGGTGTGGTCCGGGTCGGGACCGGTCACGTCGCATCCCCCGGATTCGCCTCGGTCGTGGCGGCGAGTTCTGCCACGACCCGGATGCCGGTCTCGCGATCGAGCCCGGCGATCTGGAGCGGCCCGGCTGCCGAGGCGGTGGTCACCGTGACCGTCGAGAGACCGAGAAGCTGTTGCAGCGGGCCGCGTTCGGTGTCGACGGTCTGAATCCGGGAGGCGGGGGCGACCCGCCATTCCTGGTTCAGCCAACCGCTCTGGGTGAAGACCGCGTGTTCGCCCAATTCCCAGCGATGCACCCGATAACGCCAGCTCGGCATGATCGCCACATGCAGCAACCCGATCACGCCTGCGGCCAGCGCGGCCCAGCCGAGGTGGAAGGGCGGGTCACTCCACCACCAGTAGCCGGCCAGCAGCGGCACGATGACGGCGAGCCAGCTCATGGCGCTGCGCAGGGTCCACCAGAGGATCGCCCGGCGGCTGACCCGATGCCGGGGTGGCCGCAGACGCAGCGGTTGAACCGATCCGGCATCGGGAAGCTCTGCGCCGGTCTCTGTGGAAGTCACGGCCCTACTCTGCCTTATCCGGGACCGTGCTGGTCGGGCTCCGATCCGCCGGTCGGGCCCGTGGGGTCGTCGCGATCCGGGTCGGGGCTGGTCGGCTGCCCTGGCAGGCAGGTGCCGGTCGAATCGCGATCGGCTTCCCCGGGCGGCCCGGCGGTGCAATCGGGCTGCGCGGGTCGTTCCTCCGGTCGGGATCGGTCGGTCCTGCGCTCCCGATCGCTCTGCCTGCGATCGCCCTGACGTCGTTCGCCCTGCCGTCGTTCACCGCGTCGCCGTTCGCCCTCGGGGCGCCCCAGGTCGACCTTGCGTCGATCGCCCTTGCGGCGGTCGCCCTGCCGCCGCTCCTTGGACTTTCGGCGTTCCTCGGCCGAGGGGACATCGCGTTTGCTGCCATCGACGAAGAGCAGGCCGGTGGCGTCGAAATGTCCCAGGTCGCCGGTGAAGGCCCGGCCGGGTTGCTCGGAGGACTGGGCGACGCTGTTCTCGTCGAAGCCCCTGTCCCAGCCAGCGCCCTCCACGAAGATCTGGCCGGTCTCGTCGGGCGGCAGCAGCCTGCCGGACTCGTCCCGAACCGTCACCTGGATGTCTCTGGGGGGACGGCCGACGGTGCCGGGTGCCCGTCGGAGATCGGCGGGGGTGGCGATGCTGACCCAGGACAGCTCCGTGGTGCCGTACAGGTTGTGCAACACCGGACCGAAATGGTTGCGGAAGCGCGCGGCGAGGTCGCCGGGCAGCTGTCCGCCGGTCGAGACCACGGCGCGCAGGGCGGGCAACCCGCCCTCCGGGGGCCCGGCATCGACCAGCCCGCGCAGCATGTCGGGGCGGGCGAACATCGATGTGCAGCGATAACGCTTCAGCGCGGTGAGGATCGACTCGGTGGTCGGCTCGCGCAGCAGGATCAGGGTGGCGCCGAGGACCACGGTCAGATGCAGGGCCGACATCCCCCAGGTGTGCGAGAGCGGGGCCGCCATCAGTGTGCGTTCGCCTGCCGCCAACGGGATGCGGCCGAAGACGGTGGCGGCCGGGGTGATCCGCGACGGGGTTCTGCTCGGCACCGAGGTGGCCAGTCCGTGACTGCTGGAGGTCAGCATCACGACGCTGTCGTCCGATTGATCGGAACGTTGCCGCCTCGGCCTCGGTGTCGGCTCCGAATCGAGGATGAGCTGGTCGATGGTGGTCGCCGACGTGGTGCGCTCGGTCCACGCGGTGAGGACCGTGAGTCCGCGTTCGTCGACCGGCAGCCTCGGCGCGAGATCGTGGTCGGCGATGACGGTGTCGACCTGATGTGTATCGAGGAACCGGGTGATCTCGGCAGGCGAGAGATTATTGGTGAGCAGCAGGATGTTGGCACCGAGTTTGCTGCCGGCGACGAGGGTCTCGACCAGGGCACGATGGTTGCCGCAGAGCACTCCGAGCCACGAGCCCTCCCGGATGCCGAGGTCCGCGAGACCGTTGGCCAGTCGGGTGGTGCGGTCGTTGAGTTCGGCATAACTGACCGCGCCGTGCTCGTCGATCACGGCGGGGCGGTCGGGATGCCGGACCGCGCCGGTGGCGAAACCCAGCGCCAGGCTGGTGTTCCAACGCCAGAGCGCGGCGAGCAACCGGACGAGCCGATCCGGCCGCATCGGGCGCAGCACCCCGTTGTCGATCAAGGTGCGGATTCCGTGCAGTGCACTCCAGACGCTGTTGGGTGGATCCTGGGCCGTCATCGCGCCCGCCGGAGCCGGGCGTCGCGGGCCGTCACCGCCGGTCCAACTCGCGTTGCAGGATCTGACCGGGCCAACCGTCGAGATCGAAGGTCTCGACCGGCTCGTAGCCCTGTCCCCGGTAGTAGTCGATCAATCGGCCGGAGCCGCCCGCCCAGCAATCGAGCCGGACGCGGTCGACACCCTCGTCGATGGCCTGCTGCTCGGCCAGGCGGAGCAACCGGGCGCCGGTGCCCTTCGCAGCCGGGGTGCGACCTGCCACCAGCGCGACGACGTAGACCTCGGGCCCGGTGGCGGCCGGGACGTAATCGGGTGCGGGACCCGACGCGAGGACGCCGAGCAGTTCGTCATCCTGCTCGGCGACCTGTACCACCCCTCGCCGAACCCAACCGGCGACGCGATCGACGGTGCTCTCCCTGGCGGAGAAGGGCGTCGAGCCCCACTGGCCCTCGATGCCCTTGGCACACAACCAGCGAACGGCGTCATCGAGCATCGCCAGGATGCCCGCGAGGTCCGAGGAGTCGGCGGGCCGGATGGTCGTACGTGAGAGGTGATCGGTATTGGCTCCGGTCATTCCTTAGAGGCTACGGACGCTGTGACCACAGCGTCGCGCAACGCAGCCCTGAGTCTGCCCACCTCCAGGGGTGCCAGCACTGCGGTCTCACCGGGTGGGGCGACGATGACGACCTGGCCATCGTTGACGAAGACGGTCAGATCGCGCTTCCTGCCCGCCACATCCCGGCAGTTCACCGACCATTGGTTGCGGACCACAATGACCCCACATTCCGCCGTCACCGGCTCTGTCTTCGCTGCTGTGCTTTTCGTGGACTCTCCGGGAGTGGAGACTCCGCGAGCCCGATCCTGTGACGACAGTTCCTCGGGGCGCTGTCGACCTTCTCATTGAGTCGACGCATCGAACAGCGACGCTAGGCGTCGGTTGTGATGTACGACTCACTCGATTTCGCTGATCTTGGCCTCGCTCGGGTTGCAGCCGTTGGCTCAGCGTAAGTTTTTGGCTGAGTTGGTGAGATTTTGACCGCAGGCGGCCGTTGCTCGTGAGTAGTGTCCTTGGTGTCGGGATGATCAGCGCCGCCGGGATCCCCGGCTCGATCCGGTGTCCGATCGAGGGTGCCGCCGCCGACGCGCCGGGCATCGCCGGGACCGACAGGGGATGGCGTCGCCGAGTTTCAGACGCATCGGTGTCCCGGCCATCCGCGCGGTGGATCGCCACCCGTCCCGCCCGACGTCCGCGAAAGGCCGATTCGATGGTCCCGACTTCGCCAGCCCATCGGCAAGTTCATCTGATCGAGTGAGCTGCGGCGGCTCCTGGACAGCAGCCGACGGCGGATTCGGGCACGCGAAGCACGGCGCTGACGAGCGAGCAGGCTCGGCGGAGCGGGGTCTACCGTTCTGACGTGGCCGAATCGGGACGAGGGGAATCGACGGAAGCGGCATCGGTAGCGGGTGGCAGGACGGCCGCACTGCTGCTGGTGCTCACCGGCGGCTCCGCTCTTCAATTCGGCGCGGCGCTGGCCACCACGCTGTTCGTCCAGATCGGACCGACCGGCACGGTGACCCTTCGACTCGCCCTGGCGGCGGTGGTGCTGCTGATCGTCGCGCGGCCGAGACTGCGCGGTCGCTCGCGAACCGACCTGGCTGCGGCCGCAGGCCTGGGCGTGGCCTTCGCCGTGATGAACGTCGGCATCTACGAGGCGATGGCACGGATGCCCCTGGGTCCCGCCGTCACCCTCGAATTCCTCGGTCCGCTGGGCTTGGCCGTCGTGCTCTCCCGCAGACTGCGCGATGTCGCCTGGGTACTGCTGGCGGGTGTCGGCGTCGTGCTGCTCAGCAGCGGTGGATTCGACCGACTCGACCCGGTGGGCATGCTGTTCGCCCTGGGCTCCGGAGTCGGCTGGGCCTGCTACATCCTGCTGAGCGCGCAGACCGGTCGGCGCTTCCCCGGCATCCAGGGCCTCGCGGTGGCGATGACCTTCGCGTCGGTGCTGGTGGTGCCGTTGGGCATCGCCTCGGCGGGCTCGGCATTGCTGTCGCCCACGACGCTGGGCATCGGACTCGCGGTCGCCCTGCTCTCCTCGGTACTGCCCTACTCCGTGGAGATGCTGGCCCTGCGGCGTATCCCGGCGCGGGTCTTCGGCGTCCTGATGAGCCTCGGTCCCGCGCTCGCCGCCGTGGCCGGATTCATCGTGCTCGGCCAACAGTTGACCGGCCGGGAAGTGCTGGCGATCGGGCTGGTGATCGTGGCGAGCGGGGGCGCGACCCTGTTCTCCCGGGCGCCTGCGGAGCCGGGACCGGGTTGACAGCCGGGCTCCATCGTATGGAGTGGATCTAGGCCTGCCCGCTTGTGGGCCTCCGTGGCGGTGGGCGACGATCAAGCCGAGGACGGCGCGCCGTCGCTCGTCGTCTCGAGATCGAGCCCGATCGGGAACGGTGGTACACGGGTGAACGAGGAACTGGCCGCCTTGGCCGACGAACACGGCGTCGCCACCTGGTACGAGGATTGGCGACATCAGCGGATCGAGGTCGATCAGGACGTCGTCATCGCGGTGCTCGGCCAACTCGGCATCGATGCGAGCACCCCGGTCGCCGTGCGGGCCGCGCTCGCCGACGCGGCCCAACGCCGCACCCGGATGCCAGCGACCATCGTGCTGCGCCAGGGCGAGTCGGCCCCGCTCACCGGACCGGCGGTGATCGAGCTGGAGGAGGGCGGTTCACACGCGGTCGTCGACCGCCTTCCGACGGACCTGCCGCTGGGCTATCACCGATTGCGCACGGGGGACGACCTCACCACCGTGGTCGTCGCACCGCGCAGCGCGCCGAGGGTGCCGACGAGCTGGGGGTGGATGGTCCAGCTCTACGCCCTGCACTCCGCGAAGTCCTGGGGCATCGGCGATTACGGCGACCTGCGCGAACTGCTGCGCCGGTCCGCAACCGAACTCGGCGTCGACGTGGTCCTGCTCAATCCGTTGCATGCCGTCGCCCTGACCGACCCCGTCCAGTCGTCGCCCTACTCGCCATCGAGCAGGCGGTTCGCCAATCCGCTGTATCTGCGGATCGAGGACCTGCCGGAGTATCAAATCGTCGACGAGGCGACCCGGGCCCGCATCGACGCGCTGGCGATCCCGGCAGGCGGCGACCGCATCGACTACGACGAGGTCTGGCGGGCCAAACACGCGGCATTGGAACTGCTCTGGCCCGCCGCCCGACCGGTCGATCTCGCCGAGGACCCGGCGTTGCGCGATTTCGCCACCTACGGGGCGCTCGCCGAGCGACATGGCGGTGATTGGCGGGAGTGGCCTGCGGCCCTGCGTGACCCGCATTCGGCCGCGGTGACCCAGGCACGTCGCGACCTCGCCGACCGGGTCGCCTTCCACGCGTGGCTACAGGCCTGCTGCGCGGCTCAACTCGACGTCGCACACCGCAGCGGTCGGGATGCGGGGATGCGCGTGGGCGTGATCGCGGACCTGGCGGTCGGTGCCACTCCCAACGGCGCCGATGCCTGGGCTCTGCAGGATGTGCTGGCCACCGAGGTCTCGGTGGGTGCACCGCCGGACGACTTCAATCAGCAGGGCCAGAACTGGGGGTTGCCGCCGTGGCGGCCGGACCGCCTCGCCGCCCAGGGTTATGCCCCCTATCGGGATATGTTGCGGGCCGTCCTGCGGCAGGCCGACGGCATCCGCATCGACCACGTCCTGGGATTGTGGCGGTTGTGGTGGGTTCCGCCGGGCGAGACCGCCGACCGGGGAACCTACGTCCACTACGACGTCGAGGCACTCCTGGCGATCCTCGTTCTGGAGGCGTCGCGGGCGGGCGCCGTGGTGATCGGGGAGGATCTCGGCACCGTTCCGGACGGGGTCACCGAGGCCCTGCAGGAACGCGACATCCTGTCCTGTTCGGTGCTCTGGTTCCAACGAGCCGAGGACGACGATCCGGAGCTGCCTGCGGGCACCCTGCTGCCCTCGGGCCGGTGGGGCGAGTCCGCCGCCGCCAGTGTCTCGACCCACGATCTGCCGACGGCCACCGGTTTCCTGCGCGGCGAGCACGTGCGCATCCGCGCCGAACTCGGGGTGCTGACCCAGGACGTCGAGGTCGAGCGGCGCCGGGCTGCGGCGGAACGTGCCGAGTTCCTCGCCCATCTGGTGACGGAGGGAGTGCTGACCGCAGACTCCGGCGCGGCCGAGCCGACCGAGCAGGAGATCATCCTCGCGATGCACGCCCTGCTCGCCAGGACGCCATCCCGGTTGCTGCTGGCCGCTCCCTACGACCTGATCGGCGAGGAGCGGCAGCCCAACCTGCCGGGCACGGTCGATCAGTATCCGAACTGGCGGCTGCCGCTTCGGCTGACCGTGGACGAGTTGCTCGCCGACCCTCGGGTGGCGGCCGCAGCGGCCCTGCTGCGTCGGGAGGACACCGAGTAGTGAGTACGCGCGGTCACGCGGGATCGTGGAACAGCACGACCCGAGGCGCCACGGCGATGCCTGCCTCGACCTCGCGTGCCCGTTGACGGATCAACTCCGGGCCCCAGTCCCGCTCCGGTAGCGGCTCGAAGCCTCGCCGTCGATACCAGGGTGCGTTGAACGGCACGTCGGCGAAGGTGGTGAGGGTGACCCTGGTGAAGCCGCGCCGGGCCGCTCGCTCGGTGGTGGCGGCGAGCAGCGCGCTGCCGATGCCCAACCTGCCGTAGGCGGGATGCACCGCCAGTTCCTCGAGATGGCAGTGCCCGTCGAGCACCGTGGTCGCGGCGAAACCGACCGGCCCGGCAGCCTGCTGCCGCTCGGCGGACGCGCTGTCGATGGGCTCGGCGACCAGGACGTCGATGGCCTCGGCGAGGGTCGCCGCTGGATCGTCCGGCGGGAGGATGATCCCGTGCTCGGCGAACAATGTGCCTGCGGCGATGCTGGCCGATACCAAGCCGGGCACGTCGGATGGACGCATCGGACGGATGGTCGGCGCGGTCATCGGTCCACCTGCCGGGCACCCTGGATCCGGTGGGCCTCCTGCGAGTGTCGATGCCCGGCGGCGGGCTCGAACGGCGTCATGGCCGATGTACTGATCATCGGCTGATTCTGGGGATGAGCTGGATGGGTGGCAAGCGGATTCGGCCGAGGCGATCCGCCCCGCTCGCCGTTCGCTGTGACGTGGTAATAACGGGGTGTGACCATCAGGCGAGTCCGGTTAATGGGTGGCGAGAGAGATGTCTGAGGTGGACGCGGATGCGACCGTCCGGCGAGCGGCCGCGCTCAGCGATACCGGACGACATACCGAGGCCGTCCAGCTGCTGCGGCCGTTGGTGGCTCGGATGCCCAACCATGCATCGGCGTTGTGCCAGCTCGCCGCATCCTGCCTGAACGCCGGGGATGCCGGGGACGCCGAGCAGTTCGCCAGGCAGGCCACCGTCGTCGACCCCACCCATCACTGGCCGCACCTGCTCTGCTCGCTGGCACTGTGCGATCTGGGCCGTTACCGGGAGGCGGTCGAGGCGGCTCGCAAGGCCGTGCATCGGCAGCCACGCCAATGGCGGTGTCATGTGGCGTTGGCGGAGGCCCTGATCTGGGGTGAGGACCGCGCCCTGTACGGCCAGGCGGCGACCTCGGCGTTTCGCGCGGTCGAACTGGCCCCGGACGAGCCGCGCACGCACGAGGTCCTCGGCGATGCGTTACTGCGTGGCGGCGACCGCCCCGGCGCCGCCTCCTCGTATCGCCGCGCCCTGGAGTTCGCGTTGGACCCGGCACAGGCGGCCGACATCGAGGCCAACCTGCGGATCGCCGAGCAACAGCGTGGATCCAACGGTCGAGCAGGCTCGCAGCCCGGCGGGAAGCGGCAGACTCGGCCCCGGTCGGCCGGGACCCGCTCCGAGGCACCCAGCGCACGCCCGGACACCGATGCGGAGCAGACCACCGAGGGCAATAACACGGGCTGGGCCAGCGTCGGCGCCCTGTTCCAGCGGATCCGCAGGCGCTCGACCTCGGCCGGTGCAGGCCGAGACGACGAACCGGCGAAGCCGAGGTCCGGTGCGACGAGCGCCGGTCCGACGGAGACGTCGACATCGGATGGTCGGCGGGGCCCGTCGGGTAAGGCGGCCGCGGGGAAGGCGACCGGCGAGCAGGGCGGGCCGGGATCAGAAGGCGTCAAGCGACTGGTGCGGCCGGTGGGCGTGGCGCCCTTGTTACGACGCATCTGGTTGGTGCAGGGCGTCGGCGTGCTGGCGTTGATGATCCAGGCGGCACCGGACTCGAACCGGATGGACGGATTCCTCGGCCTGGCGTTGGTGGGCCTGATCGTGTTCCTGGCGATGCCGATCGTGGCGGCCCGCGCACGGCTGACCGCGACTCGCGGTGGGATGCCCGATGGGCGCATCGCGTTGGTGGGAGTGCCGTTGGGCGCCGGAACGGTGCTGCTGGGCTGGTGGGCGATCACCGTGCTGATCAGTCCGGGCACGTTGTCCCCGTTGAGCCTGGCCATGGTGTGCACCGTGCTCGGTGCGGGCCTCAGCCTGTTGACCGGATTGCGGCCGCGTCGCCGCTGACCCGACTCCCGCAGCGGCGGGTCCTGTCTCGACAGACGACAACGGCGTGGCACCGATCCCGGAGGATCGATGCCACGCCGTGAGGCAGGATCAGCGCTGGTAGCTCGGCTGAGTCTGCGGGTTGAACTCGTCGAACTGGACGCGCTTGGCGTCGTTCACCCGGCGGTCGTTGATCTCCAGCACGTCCAGGCCCTCCTGGATGCCACTGGAGTAGATGTAGCCGTTGTAGTAGTAGGCCGACCACGAGCCGGCCGTCAGCAGGTTCTCCGAGTCGAAGGCCTCACGGTCGAAGTAGCCGATCTCCTCGGGGTTCTCCGAGTCGGTGAAGTCCCACACGGAGATGCCGCCCTGGTACCAGGCCTGCACCATGTAGTCGCCGTTGCGCGTGGGGATCAGCGATCCGTTGTGCGCCACGCAGTTCTCGGTGTCGCCCTGGTGCCGGGGGATCTTGAAGTAGCTGCGGAACTCCAACGACGGGTCGGCGTCCGATCCGGTGATGTCGTAGATGCCGTTGGCTCCCCGCGTCTCGCCGATCTCGGCGTTGCAGGTGGCGGCGCCACCGCCACCCAGCTCGTCGGTGAAGACGACCTTGGTGCCCTCGTTGTTGAAGGTCGCCGAGTGCCAGAACGCGAAGTTGACGTCGTCGCGCACCTGCTCGGTGACCACCGGGGCCTCCCGGTCGGTGATGTCGAGGAGGATGCCGTCACCCATGCAGGCGCCCGCTGCGAGGTCCTTCTCCGGGTAGACGGTGATGTCGTGGCAGCCGGTGGTGGCCCTGGCGCCTTCCGGCGGACCGGGGTTGCCACCCTCGGGGAAGAGCACCGGCTCCGCGACCAACTCGGTCGAGGCCGGGTCGGCCAGCGGCACCTTCACGATCGAGATCTTGTCGTGCGGCGGTGCGCAGTTCGGGAAGTTCGCCGACGGCGAGTACGACGAGATGTAGAGGTAGTCGGCTTCGCCATCGTGGTCGGGGACCAGCGTGTGGGTGTGCGATCCGCAGTCGGTGGCCACGTCGGTGACGTAGGCGGGTCGCGTCGGATCGCTGATGTCGAAGACTCGGATGCCCTCCCAGGCATCGGGGTCGGCGGCCGTGCTCGGTTCGCTGTCGCAGCTGTTGTTGCTGCGGGGATAGTCGACCGAGAAGTAGAGCAGGTCACCGCTCACCGAGACGTCGCCCTGACCGCCGGGGCAGATCACCTGGCTGGCCACCGTGGGCTTGCGGGGGTTGCGGATGTCGTAGACGACGAATCCGTCGTAGTTGCCGACGTAGGCGTACTTGCCCTGGAAGGCGATGTCGGTGCCGAAGGAGCCGGTGTTGTCGAACGGCGGCTGCTTGGGCAGCGTGGCCAACGGCCGGATGTTGTCGCTGTGCGAGATGGTGTCCTGCAGGTCCTGCGGAAGCTGCTCGACCACCGCAGGGGTCGAGAGCTCCTCCGGTGGGGAGTCCTCGGTGGACGCCGCAGCGGCGCCGGGCACCACTAGGACGGTCGCGGCGAGGAGCGTGGCGGCGGCGGAGAACGCTGCTGCACCCACCCTTCGGCGATTGGGGCTTCTTCGAAGAACGGCTCTCACCATGGACCCCTCACTTGTGCTGCTCGTGGCCGGCAGAAAACATGGGTCTTTGCAGTATGGCTCGCAGGGGATCGGTGGCAAGGGATAACCGAAACTCGTTCAGGTAGCGGAACGCGGTCGAAGAGGTGGGCAGTGCGTCTTTCATACGTGGCACGATGGCCGGTCGTGGGTCTGTTGTTCCTCGGGCTCGCAGGCTGTACGGGCGGCTCGACCGGGGAATCGGCTACGGATCAGGCGGCGGGCAGCAATGACGGCGCTCCGGTGATCATGCCCGGGGCACCGGGGGACGAGCCCAGGGATGCGACCGAATCCGAGCTGGCCGCAGGCGATCGCCAACCGGTCGCGAACGCGGCCGACACCATGTTCGTCGAGATGATGATTCCGCATCATGAGCAGGCCGGAGTGCTCACCGAGCTGGTGCCCGACCGGTCGGACCATCGAGAGCTGACCAGTCTCGCGGATCGGATCTCCGATGCCCAGGGTGCCGAGATCGGCGCACTCGAGGGCTGGCTGGATCTGCACGACGCCGAGGCTACGGAGAGCGAGCACGGCCATGGGCATGCCGGACACGGCGAGGATGCCGATGCCGGTCCTGCCGATCACGCCGACATGCCGGGGATGGCGACCGAGGAACAGCTCGCCGAACTGGCCGAACTGGCCGGTGTCGACTTCGATCGGATGTTCCTCGAACTGATGATCGTGCACCACGAGGGCGCGGTGACGATGGCCGAGGAGGTCCTCTCCGATGGCGCCGACGTGCAGGTCGTGGCGATGGCACAGGACGTACTGGTCACCCAGGTGGATGAGATCGAGACGATGCGGCGGTTGCTGACCGAGTTGTGACCCGGCTGGGCGCCCGGTGTTGGCCGTCCACAGCGGAGTGAGCGTCCGCACGGTGGCGCTGGGGCGTCGAAAGGTCACGGATCGAGTTCGACGAGCTGATCGACTCTTGACAGCGACCTCCGCATGCATGACTGTGAGAGCGCTCTCACCCAGGGGTGAGCGGTTCGGCACGTCAAGGAGGACGTCATGAGAGGCATTCGGCCAGGACGGGTCGCGGTCACGGCGCTCGGCGCTGCGGCGGCAACCCTGCTCGCGGGCTGCGGTGGTGGCCAGGCCGCAGGCGATGAGAACACCATCGTCGTGGCGACCTTCGGCGACTTCGGCTACGACGTGCTCCAGGACGACTTCGCCGAGGAGTTCCCCGGGATCACCCTCGAGACCAGGCTGTCCGAGTTCGACGCTCACCACCAGCAGTTGCAGACCCAGCTCGCGGGCGGGCGCGGCGCTGCCGACATCGTGGCCATCGAGGAGGGCTGGATTCCGCAGTACCGCGAGTCCAACGAGCTCTTCCTCGATCTGTCCACCATGGGCGCCGCCGACATCAAGGACCGCTGGGCGGAGTGGAAGTGGGAGCAGGGCGTCGCAGGCGACGGCGACTTCGTCCTGGGACTCGGCACGGACGCCGGACCGCTGGCGATGTGTTACCGCACCGACCTGTTCGAGGCGGCCGGGCTGCCGACCGACCGGGACGAGGTCTCCGCACTCTGGCCGACCTGGGACGAGTACGCGCAGGTCGCCGACGACTTCACCGCCGAGACACCCGAGGTGGCCTTCGCGGACTCGGCCGAGAACATCTACGGCGCCATCATCAACCAGTCGCCCGAGGGCTACTTCGCCGCTGCCGACGACAGCTACATCGCCGACGAGAACCCGGTCATCAGCGATGCCTTCGAGCTCGCGGGTGGGATGGCGGAGGACGGCCAGACCGCGCAGATCAAGCCGTTCACCCAGGAATGGAACGTCGCATTGGCTCAGGGCGGCTTCGCGACCATGACCTGCCCGGCCTGGATGCTCGCCCAGATGGAGAGCGCTGCGGGCGAGGCCAACGCAGGCGTCTGGGACGTGGCCTCCGTGCCCGGCGGCGGCGGTAACTGGGGCGGTTCGATCCTGACCATCCCCGCCCAGGGAGAGAACACCGAGCTCGCCTACCGCGTCGCCGAATGGCTGACCGCGCCGGAGCAGCAGAAGACGCTCTTCATGGAGAAGGGCATCCTGCCCAGCCAGCCGGAGGTCTACCACGACCCCGACGTGCTCGGCAGCGTCAACGAGTACTTCAACGACGCCCCGGTCGGCGAGATCTTCGCGGCCTCCGCCGACAGCCTGCAGCCGAACTACCGAGGCACCCAGGACTTCGTGGTGCGCAGCCGTTTCCAGGAGGCACTGGGTCGCGTCGAGGAAGGCGCGCAGGACGCCGATGCGGCGTTCGCCGAGGCACTCGAACAGTCCGAACGGGAACTGGGCTGACGTCGGTGTCCCTGTCGATTCGGGCCCGGGCCGAGCTGGCCCGGGCGTCTCGGGCACGGTCGATCGCTGATCGGGAGAACTAGCTGATGGTTGCGTCGACCACGCCGCCGGAAACGCCGCAGCGCCCAACACCGTCCCGGCAGCGGGAGCCGTGGCGGGAGCGGCTCGCGCGCTGGGATCTACGGGGTACCCCGTACCTGTTGATCCTGCCGTTCTTCCTGGTGTTCATGGCGTTCGGGCTGTTCCCGCTGCTCTACACCGGATGGGTGTCACTGCACGACTGGCACGTCGTCCTCGGCGATCAGGGTTTCGTCGGCCTGGCCAACTTCGCCACGCTGATGTCCGATCCGAACTTCTGGAACGCCCTGTTCAACACGCTGAGCATCTTCCTGCTCTCCACCATCCCGCAGCTGTTGGCCGCCCTCGGGCTCGCCGCGTTGTTGGACCGGCGACTTCGGGGGCGGACCTTCTGGCGAGCCGGAGTGCTGCTGCCCAACGTGGTGTCGGTGGTCGCCGTGGCGTTGGTCTTCGCCCAGCTTTTCGGGCGCGACTACGGGGTGATCAACCACGTGCTCGGCTGGTTCGGCGTCGACCCCGTCAACTGGCGATCGGGCACCTGGACCTCGCACTTCGCCATCAGCGTGATGGTGGTGTGGCGGTGGACCGGCTACAACGCGCTGATCTACCTGGCCGCCATGCAGTCGGTGCCCCGGGAGCTCTACGAGCAGGCCGAGATCGACGGCGCCTCCCGCTGGCGGACCTTCTGGTCGATCACGGTGCCCTCCATTCGACCGACCATCGTCTTCACCGTCCTGGTCTCGACGATCTACGGTCTGCAGCTCTTCGCCGAACCGCAGCTGTTCGATCCGAAGGGGACGGCGGGCGTCGGTGGTAACTCCCGCGAGTTCCAGACGGTGACCATGTACCTCTACGAGGAGGGCGTCCGACTGGGCGACGCGGGCTACGGCTCGACGATCGCCTGGGCGCTGTTCCTCATCGTGCTGGTCTTCGCGCTGATCAACTTCCGACTCAGCCGACGCATCGCGTCCAAAGACTGAAGGGGCGTGCTGGAGATGGCTACGAGAACCCCCAATCCACCCGCCCCGGCGCCCTCGGACGCCCGCGTCGCCGAACCTCGACCGCGACGTCGTTCGACATCGAGGGACTCCGGCGGCCGCCGACCGGGCCTGCTGGTCTACGGCCTGCTCTCGGTCATCGCGGTGGTCTCGGTCTTCCCGCTGTACTGGTCGTTCGTGGTGGCCAGCCGCGACAACAGTGCCGTCGCGCAGGCCTCGCCGCCGATGCTGCCGGGCGGCAATCTCTTCGAGAACATCGCCAGGGTGTTCGACACCGTCGACTTCTGGTTGGCGATCCAGAACTCGCTGATCGTGGCGGGCACGGTCGCGGTGTCGAACGTCTTCCTGTCGGCCCTGGCCGGTTTCGCCTTCGCGCGGCTGCGCTTCCCGGGTAGCAAATGGCTGTTCGTGCTGGTCGTCGGAACGATGATGGTGCCGACCCAGCTCGGCATCATCCCGCTGTACATGCTGATGAGCGAGCTCGGCTGGTACGGCAGGCTCGAAGCGGTGATCGTCCCCGCGCTGGTCAGTGCGTTCGGCGTGTTCTGGATGCGGCAGGCCTGCGAGGAGACCGTTCCCCACGAGCTGATCGAGGCGGCCAGGGTCGACGGCTGCTCGGTGCTGCGGACCTTCTGGACGGTGGCGCTGCCCGCCGTGCGCCCCCAGGCCGCGGTGCTGGCGATGCTGACCTTCATGACGGCGTGGAACGACTTCTTCTGGCCGCTGGTGGTACTCGACCCCAACGAGAGCCCCACGGTGCAGATCGTGTTGTCCAACCTCGCGAGCGGCTATTTCACCGACTACTCGCTGATGCTGACCGGGGCGACCTTGGGTGTGCTGCCGGTTGTCGTGCTGTTCATCCTGCTGGCCCGTTACATCGTCGGCGGGGTCATGCAAGGCGCTGTGAAGGGATGAGGAAACCATGTCCGTAACGGACTCCGCAGGTCACAACGCCACCTCCGGTGTCACCGAGACCGAGGGCGCGCTCGTCTTCCCCACCGGCTTCATCTGGGGAACCGCCACGGCGTCCTACCAGGTGGAGGGGGCCGTCGACGAGGACGGTCGAGGACCGTCCATCTGGGACACCTTCTCCGCCGAACCGGGCAAGGTGCTCGGCGGCGACACCGGGGCGCAGGCCTGCGACCACTACCACCGGTATCCCGAGGACGTGGCGCTGGTCAAGAGCCTCGGGCTCGACGTCTACCGCTTCTCGGTGGCCTGGCCGCGAGTGCTGCCGGATGGCCGCACACTGGAATCGCGCGGGCTCGACTTCTACGACCGGCTCGTGGACGAGGTGTTGGCGGCGGGCATCGACCCGATGTTGACGCTGTACCACTGGGACCTCCCGCAGGCCCTGCAGGACATGGGTGGTTGGGAGAACCGCGACACCGCCTACCGGTTCGCCGAGTACGCCGAGCAGGTGTTCGATCGACTCGGCGACCGCGTCCTCAACTGGACGACCCTCAACGAACCGTGGTGCTCGGCCTACCTGGGGCACTTCACCGGGCTGCACGCACCGGGCCGAACCGACGCCCGCGCGGCGTTGGTCGCCGCACACCACCTGCTGCTGGGACACGGGCTCGCCGCCTCGGCGCTGCGGGCCAAGATGAGCGAACGGCATCGGCTGTCCATCGTGCTCAACCTCGCGCAGGTGCGGGTCGACCGCGATGACGAGGCCCATCGGGATGCCGCGCGGCGGGTCGACGGCCTGCAGAACCGACTGTTCCTCGAACCGCTGTTGCACGGCGCCTACCCCGCCGACGTGCTCGCCGACACGAGTTGGGTCGGCGACTGGGACACCGTGGTGCAACCCGGCGACACCGAGCTGATCAACGCGCCGCTGGACCTGCTCGGCATCAACTACTACAGCCCGACCAGGGTGGAACCCGCCGAGCCGGAGTTCGTCTCCGGTGGGATGCCCGGCCTGCGGGGCGTGCGTCACCTGCCGCCGCGCGGACCGCTCACCGGCTTCGACTGGGAGCAGGAACCCGCCGCGCTGCGGGATCTGTTGGTGCGCCTGAGCAAGGACTATCCCGAGGTTCCGCTGATGGTCACCGAGAACGGCTCGGCCTGGGCGGACGAGGTACGGCCGGACGGCACCGTGGTCGACCCCGAGCGGGAGAACTACCTGCTGGGACACCTCCGGGCCGTGCACGAGGCCATCGAGCGGGGCGCCGACATCCGGGGCTATCTGGCGTGGTCGCTGTTGGACAACTTCGAATGGGCTGCGGGCTACAGCCAGCGATTCGGGCTGGTCCACGTGGACTACGAGACCCAGAAGCGCACTCCGAAGTCCAGCGCGCTCCGCTTCGCCTCGGTGGCTGCGGCCAACGCGGTTCCTGCGGCGGACGGCACGCCCTGAACACGGCGAGAGACCGGCGGTCCCTGCCGAGGTAATGCCCGAGGTGCCCCGTCGAACCCCCGCCGCCCGCTCGGCGGGGGTTCGACGCGTCCTGCCTGCGACTACGAGATGGTGGTGCAGACGCGGAACGATCCTGTCCGCATTGCCTTCTAGCGTCTCGGTATCGAAGTCGTTCGAACCGAGAGGAACCACCCGATGAGCATCGCCACGGACGCGCCCACCGCAGTCGAGACCGTCGATTCCGAGCGGGCCGAGATCCTCGCGACCCTGGCGCAGCACCGGTTCTTCCTGCGGCACACCGTGACCGGGCTGACTGACGAACAGGCCGCCACCCGCAGCACCACGAGTGAGTTGACGCTGGCGGGGCTGGTCAAGCATGTGGCCGACGTCGAACGGCAGTGGGTGGATTTCATCGAACAGGGCACCTCGGTCTTCGACGCGGTTGCGGAACAGTGGCGGAATCCGAACCCCGACCTGGCCCAGGAGGACTTCACGGTGCTGCCGGGGGAGACCCTCGCCAGCCTGACGGCGGAATACGACCGAGTCGCGGAGCGCACCGAGCGAGTCGTCCTGGCCCTGCCGGATCTAGACCGCGCGCACCCGCTGCCCGAGGCGCCGTGGTTCCCGGCCGGCTCGTCGTGGTCGGCCCGACGGGTGCTGCTGCACATCCTCGCGGAGACCAGCCAGCACGCAGGCCACGCCGACATCATCAGGGAGTCCATCGACGGGCAGAAGACGATGGGCTGAGCCCGATCTCGACAGTGTGACGGACGGTCGATCCATTGGAGCGTCGGAGGTTGCGCCGTCCTCCGGTGGTCGCCGCCGAGACCCACCATGCCTACCGGTCGCGACGCGTTCGGGTGCCGCCGCGAGTCGCACCGGTAGGCCCCGGACTCGGCCGCTAGGCGCGCTGGCCCCACATGATGGCGCCTGCGGTGAGGACCGCCACCAAGAGCACGGCCAGTCCGCCGACCAACGTCCGAAGTCTGCGGACCTCGCGCAGCCGAACATGCCGTTCGTGTTCCTCGGCGGCGACGCTGGCCGCCAGGAATCGACGTTCGGCGTCGCTCAAGTCCCGGCGGTCTGCCGCCCACTCCAACGCTGTCACCAGCCGACCTGCCTGATAGAGCGCTACGGAGTCCTCGCCGGAGTCACTCCAGAACCTGATTGATTCGCCTAGTTGACGTCGGATCACCAGCCCGGCCCGATCTCGCCGTATCCAGTCGCCCAACCGAGGCCAGGCCGAGAGCAGGACCTCGTGGGCGAGTTCGACGCTCGACCCGCTCGCGGTCACCAGCCGCGCCCCGATCAGCCGGTCCAGCAGCCAGCCCGGGATCTCGGCTCGCGGCGCGCGGCGGCGCACCGGACGATCGCCGTCGGTGAGCGAGACCATCGCCGTCCGCAGCGTACTGCGCCCCGCATCGTCAAGGCTGCGATGAATCTCCTCAGCGGTGTCCGCCACCGCACCGTCGATGCCGCCGGTGGCCGCATAATCGGCGACGGTCATCCGGTGGCCTCCGCCATGCAGCCAGGTGACACGAAGGGCGTGTGCCAGCAGCGGCAGCGGAGTGGGGACGGGCCGCAGCCCGTGGTCGTGCAGCTCGGCTGTCAACAGTTCCACCAGGCCCGGCTCCGGCGTGACCCCAGCCAACGCCGCCGGTTCGGTGATGACACTGCGCAGTTCGTCGGTGCGCATCGCGGGCATCGGCACGTGTCCTGCCGCGAACACGGCGGCCAATCGGTCCAGCCGCAGACAGTCCGGGTAGAAGTCCGCGCGAACGGCCATGACCACCAGCGCGGGGTCGGCACTGGTCAGTGCGGTGATGAAGGATTCTCTCTCGACCGAGTCGGTGCACTGAGTGAACAGCTCCTCCAACTGGTCCACCACGATCAGCAGTCTGCCGCCGTCGAGCCCGCGCCGGTGCGCCGCGCTCCCGATCATGGCGGCGGCCTGTGCCGCCAGCGCGCCGAACGCGGTCGGCTCGGCTCGGATCTCGGCGATGGCCTGGGTCGCCGACACACCGGCCAACGTGGCCGCCCTCGTCACCAGCTCTTCGAGCGGGGTTCGGCCCGGCGTCATCGTCAACCAGGGCCATTCGTGTGAGCCCGCGACCGGTAGGCCTCCCTCGGCCACGGCCGGAAGCAGCCCTGCGGCGAGCAAGGAGGACTTCCCGGCGCCGGGGTCGCCGACCAACACCAGCGGCTTGCCCGTCGTCAGTCGCTCGGCGAGATCGGCCAGCAGCCGGCTGACGAGTGCGTCGCGGCCGAAGAACCATGCGGCGTCCTGTGTCCGGAAGGCGGTGAGCCCCGGGTAGGGAGCCCGTTCGCCCGCCAACCGACCGACCGGTGCGCCGGTCGTCGCCGGGCCGCCCGGCGGGTCCGTCGGTGCTCGAGTGGGCCATCTCGGATCGTCGCCCGCACCGGATGGCACCGAGCCGGGCGACGTCGTCGATGGCGGATCGACGCCGTCGCCTCGATTCGATGCGTCGTCGTTCGAAGCGGTGGAGAATCCCCCGTCGTCCATTCTTCACGCCCCCCGGTGAGAAGGGGATCAACGTTAGGACACCGGGGTGATGCGACGTTCCGCCTGACGGGTGACTTACTGTTTCGAATGGATCACGGTCGATCCGTCGAGATTAGCGCTCTCCCTCTTCCTCTCTCGACCGCGATTTCTCCCAGGACTGCAGGAAAGCATGCAGTCGCTCCGGCGCCTCG
Organism: Actinoalloteichus hymeniacidonis; assembly: GCF_014203365.1. Taxonomy (NCBI): domain Bacteria; kingdom Bacillati; phylum Actinomycetota; class Actinomycetes; order Pseudonocardiales; family Pseudonocardiaceae; genus Actinoalloteichus; species Actinoalloteichus hymeniacidonis. Next base: position 4,819,705 of record NZ_JACHIS010000001.1, on the reverse strand, counting down.
TCGGGAATCTCGTGTCCCGCCGACGCGAAGACCTCGACCTTCACGTCGGGCAGGAGCCGACGGGCGCGGCGTGCCGCCCGCCGGGAATCGTGCGCCCTGCTGTTACCGCCCAACATGATCAGCGCGGGTTGCGTCAAGGATCGCAATTCGGCGTCGGTGAGTTTCTGCGGGGCGCCTGCCTGCGGTTGGAAGTCACGCGCCGATTCCAAAAGGCTCCGCATCGGTTCGGTGGCCTGCTTGCCGCCGGTCAGCCAGCTGATGAATCGGTCGCGGGCCGCCTCGGTTTTGCTGACCTCGCTGTTGATGACGTGGAACCAGAAACCCAGGCTCAGCCCGGCGAGCGCGCGGGCGGGCTCGATCAAGCCGATCGTCGCGATCCGTTCGGGCTGACGCACCGCCTGATTGGCGGTCACCCAGCCGCCGAAGGACATCCCGACCAGATGGACGCGGTCCAACGTCAGTCCGTCGAGTACTTCGGTCAACCAGTCGGCGCGGGTGCCGGGGTCTGCGACCGGTGCGCGCTGCACACTGCGGCCGGCATCGCCGAGGATCTCCACGGCGTACACCGGATGGCTCGCGCCCAACTCCTCGACGATGGTCTGCCAGGACGCCGCGGTTCCACCCATTCCATGCAGCAGGACCACCGGTGTCGGCCGGTGATCTCCCTCGCCCGCCGCCGGGTCCAGCCCGGCGCGATAGACATGGGTGGCGCCGAAGCTGGTGTCCACGACGATCTCGGTGTGGGGCAGCGACCACGCCGCGAGCGCCCGACTCAGGTGTTCGTCGAAACGTCGTCGACCTTCGGCGCTGCTGAAGGTACCCAACGGTGTGGCCGAACCGGTCGTGGCCATGGTCCTCTTTCCTGGTCGATCGCGGCGCGGCGCGATCCGCTGTCTGCTCAGCGGTGCGGTGCCTGCCCGCCGGGACCCTGCATCGGTGGTCCGGCGGGGAACTGTGGTGGCGAGTATCGACCGGGGGGCGGTCCGGCCTGTTGCCCCGGTCCGGCTGGGCCACCCATCGGCTGCATCGGTGGGCCACCCGGGATTGGTTGCGGCGCGCCCTGCGGTTGCGGCGGACCGAGCGGCTGAGGTTGCCCCGGGAACCGGCCCGGTGGGAAGCCCGGCTGCATCGGTCCCTGCGGGCCGTATCCGGGCGGGTATCCGCCGGGCGGGCCGTACGGACCGTGGCCGGGGCCGCCGGACATGCCCCGACTGATCGCCCCCTTCAGCTTGGCCGACCCGTAGAGCACATAGCCGATCGCGACCAAGCCGAGCAGGAAACCGAGGATCGTGCCGAAGAAGCCGCTGTCCTCGGGATCGAGGAACCGATAGTTGTCCAGGCCCGCCGCGACGTAGTAGACGATGTAGGCGAGGGGGAAGACCGGCCACGTCAAGGCATGCCACCACTTGGACCGTTGCTGGTTGCGTCCGACGAATAACCAGTCGATCAGCACCAACAGCGGCGTGATGCCGTGGGAGAGCAGGTCACGCGGCTCTTCCAGACTGCCGCTCATCATCGTCAGATAGGTGCCACCGACGAGGATCATCAGGACGGTGGTGGCGCCCCGGATCCACGGCGAGTTCGGTTCGTGTCGCCTGCCTGCGGTGAACATCGGATACACCAGCAACACGAGATAGACGATGCTGGTGAAGAGGTTCCCCTGCTGGGTGAGGAACGTCAGATTGGGCGCGTGTCCGTCGTAGTACAGCCAGAATCCGCTGAATGCGCTGATCACGATGACGAGCCGCCAGAGGCTGACGCCGAACAGGATGCCGGGATGCGGGGGTGGTGGCATGAGGTGGAACCGCCTCCAGAACGATGGTGATCCTTGTCGTCGGCCTAGGTCCACGCCGACGCGTTGCGCGGGCTTGGACTGTTGGTTGACGACGGAGGTTCCCGCGAAAAGCCTCTGACCAGTACCGGAACCGGGCGCAATGCCTCGATTCGGGCCGAATCGGACTCCGATTCGGCTTCCAATACGGCGGTTTTCGCTTCTCCGCCAGGATTTCGCCAGAAGATCACCGAATTGCGGTGTATCTCGTTTGGAGTCTTGACTGGTGTAGACCAATCGGGTTCCCTGGTGAGCGGTTCCATCCGGTTATCTCCAGCGGACCACCCCGGCGAGTCCCCTCGCGTCAGGGGCCGAGGCGGGCGTGCTTCGCGTTGATTCGAAGGAGCAATCACATGCCGAGGAAACGCATCACGGCTTCCCTCGCAGCCCTGGCGATGGCGGGAGCCATGGCCCTCGCGATGCCGACCGTCGTCTCCGCCGCCACGCCCGAGACGTCGACGAACTCGGCATCGACCACGGCAGAGCAGTCTTTCGTGGTGAGCGAGGCCCAGTTCAACCAGATGTTCCCGAACCGGAACCCGTTCTACACCTACAGCGGGCTGGTGCAGGCGCTCAGCTCGTACCCGGGTTTCGCCAACACCGGGGATGACGCGACCAAACGACGCGAGGCCGCGGCCTTCCTGGCCAACGTCAATCACGAGACCGGCGGGCTGGTCCACATCGTGGAGCAGAACGAGGCCAACTACCCGCACTACTGCGACTGGAGCCAGCCCTTCGGCTGCCCGGCAGGCCAGGCCGCCTACTACGGCAAGGGCCCGATCCAGCTCAGTTGGAACTACAACTACAAGGCCGCAGGCGACGCCTTAGGCATCGACCTGTTGAACAACCCCTGGTTGGTGCAGAACGACCCCGCGGTCGCCTGGCAGACCGGCCTCTGGTTCTGGAACACCCAGTCCGGCGCGGGCAACATGTCGGGGCACACCGCGATCGTCGACGGCCACGGCTTCGGCGAGAGCATCCGCAGCATCAACGGCAGCATCGAGTGCAACGGTGGAAACCCCGCACAGGTGGAGGCACGCGTGTCCGCCTTCCGGAACTTCACCGCGATCCTCGGCACCACCACCGGCGGCAACCTGTACTGCTGATAGCGGATCATCCCCTGCGATCCGACTGTCCAGTCAGCCACACCGGACCGACGCCCCGCCAGAACGACCGGCCGTGACCTGACGGTCCGACCCAGCCCGGGCGCTGCCCCGATCACTGCGATCGAGGCAGCGCCCGACTGCGTCCACTGATCCCCGAACAGCCGAGCCATGCGAGTTCGCAACCGGATCCGCCCCTGTAGCGGGCTGGTGGGGACGGCGACTCGGTGTCGGTCGATCAGACCTACGGTGGCCGCCTTCTATCGTGTCGAAGTGCGAATCCTGTTCGTCTGTACTGGAAACACCTGTCGGTCGCCGATGGCCGAGGCCATCACCCGAGCGGCGGCCGAGACCGCGGGCTTGCCGATCGAGGTCTCCTCCGCCGGGCTGCATGCCGAGTCGGTGATCGCGCCACCCGCTGTGGCCGTGTTGGAGTCCAGGGGCATCAGCCCGGGGCAGCGAGTAGCAGTGCAGGTCACTGCGGCATTGGCACGGGAGAACGACCTCACCCTGTGCGCCACCAGGGCGCATCGTGACGCACTGCGCGGCCAACTCGACGACGAGCCCGATGTCGCTTCGCGAGTACACGTCTGGGCCGAGTTCGTCGAACACTGTGCGACCCTGCCCGAGGATCGGGACCTGACCGAGGTGCTGTCGATGGCGCCGCCACCCACGTCGTCGGAGGCGGTCGACCTGCCGGACCCGGCAGGCCGAGGTGATGCGGCGTACGTGGCCACGGCCGCCAGGATGGACGTCCTCGCCGCCGCGTTGCTCGATGCGCTGGTGCCCCGACTGCGCTGATCAGGCGCTGGTCACCACTGGTCCGTTCGAGGTCGGTCGCCGACTCGCCGCACCGCTGCGTACAGTCGCCCGGTGAGTCGGACCCCGACACGGCGGGCAGGTCGCGCCCGCGCCATCGCAGTCGACGCGGGAATCGCGTTGGTGTGTGTGTTGGTCTTCTGGCTGCCCGCCGAACTGCCCACCGCACTCGCACCGCTGTTCCCGGTGCTGTTGCTGGTGCTGACGGCGGGGCTGCTCCTCCGATCCCGTTGGTCTATCCCGGCATTCCTGCTCGTCGCGACCGCGACCTTGGTCGGAGCCTTGTTCGGCATCACCCGAGACCCGTTCGTCGCTGCGGCGTGGACGCTGTACCCGGTGGCGCTTCGACGCGGCAGCACCCGGTCCTTCTCCCGACTGTCGGTGGTCATCGGGCTCGTCATCGCGATGGTGACGCTGCTCGGCACCGCCGAGGTGGCGGAGGTCGTCCGATACTCGGTGTCGAGTCTGCTGGTACTGGCGGGGGCGTGGGCTTTGGGCAGCGCGGCGGGCCGGGAACGGCGAGAAGCCGAACAGGCCGTGCGTGCCGAGACCGAACACGCCGTGGTCGCCGAACGCCTGCGTGTCGTTCGGGAGGTGCATGACGTCGTCTCGCACTCGCTCGGCGCGATCGCGCTGTCCTCGTCGGTCGGTGCGCATCTCGCGGGCGGACCCGCCGATGGCCACCGAGACAGGGAACCGGACGACGAGGACGGCCCCAACGCAGCTGGTCCCTCGGACGCCACCGCGCAGACCTCGACGGCTGCGGCCGCACCGGTCGCGGCGAGTACGTCGGACTCCGAATCGCGGCTACGCCTGCGGTTGAGCCAGATCGAGACGACCAGCAGGCAGGCTCTCGACGAACTGCGAGTGGTGCTCGGTTCCGCCCGGGGTGCGGATGCCGACGGCCGACGGCCACAGCCGGGCATCGGGGACCTGACCGCGCTGGTCGCCGGAGCGAGAAACGCGGGCACCTCGGTGAATCTGGTGGTCAGTGGGCCGACCGACGTCGCGGCAAGCACCGCCCTCGCGGTGTATCGCCTGGTGCAGGAGGGTTTGACCAACGCGGCTCGCCATGCGGCAGGCGCCTTGGTACGGGTGGTCGTCGCCGGGGGTGACCGGGAGATCCGGGTCGAGATCACCGACGACGGTCTCGGAACCGGTACGCGCCGCGAAGCCACCGGTAGCAGCCGGTCGATCGGTTACGGCCTCGTCGGTCTGCGGGAGCGGGTGGAGCTACTCGGCGGCGTCTTCGCCGCTGGGCCGGACGACACGGGCGGCTTCGCGATCACGGCGATCCTGCCGGTCGCAGCGGAGGGTGGCGATGGTCGAATCGAGGTCTGACGCGCTCCAGCCGCCACCGCAACGGATCCGCGTGTTGGTTGCCGAGGATCAAGAATTGGCACGGGCCGCGCTGCGGGACCTGATCGACAGCGATCCGGCGCTGTCGGCGGTCGGCGAGGCCCGCAACGGGCGAGAGGCCGTCGAGGCGGCGAACCTGCTTCGGCCGAAGGTGATCCTGATGGACATCCGGATGCCGATCATGGACGGGATCGAGGCCACCCGGCGCATCTGCGCGGCCGATGCCTCGGCGCGGGTCATCATGCTGACCACCTTCGACCTCGACGAGTACGTCTACGCGGCGCTCCGCGTCGGCGCCGCCGGGTTCCTACTCAAGAACGCCCCGGCACGGGAGATCGTTCGCGCCATCCATACCGTCACCGAGGGCAACGCGATGCTGGCTCCCGAGGTGACTCGACGGATGATCGCCGAGGTCGCGGCGCGGCATGATCGCCGAAGCCACCGATCGAGCAGATTCGACGTGCTGACCGAGCGAGAACGCGAGGTGGTGGCCGCGATCGTCCAAGGCATGTCCAACGACGAGATCGCCGGTGCGCTCTTTCTGAGCCTTGCCACCGTGAAGACCTATCTGAGCAGGCTGTTCGCGAAATTGATGGTCCGAGACCGCACCCAGTTGGTGATCCTGGCCTATGAGTCGGGTTTCGTCGACACGCTGCGGTCGACACCGCAGGCCGACGATCCTCGCCGGTGAGGAGTGTCAACCTTTGACTGATGCGGCGGACGACGCAGACTTGCCAGTCTCCTCTGCGTGATCGAACTCGCGCATCTCACCAAGTCCCACGGCACCAGACGCGTCGTGGACGACGTCGGTTTCCGCATCGCCGCCGGGCGGGTGACAGGGTTCCTCGGCCCCAACGGAGCGGGTAAATCCTCCACCCTGCGCATCATCCTCGGGCTGGACCGGGCCGATTCGGGCACCGCGCTCATCGGCGGACAGCCCTATCGCGCGCTGCGACACCCGCTGCGCACGGTCGGTGCGCTGCTCGACGGCGGTGGCGCGCATCGATCCCGCACCGGGCGTGCCCATCTGACGTGGGTGGCCCGCAGCAACGGCATCCGGAGATCCCGGATAGACGAGGTGCTGGCCACGGTAGGACTCACCGAGGCCGCCGACCGACGGGTGGGCAGGTACTCGCTCGGTATGAATCGCCGATTGGGCCTGGCAACGGCGTTGTTGGGTGAACCGGAGTTGTTGATCCTCGACGAACCGGTCAACGGGATGGATCCCGGTGGCATCCGCTGGATCCGTCACTTCCTGCGGCAGTATGCGGCCGAGGGCAACACCGTGTTCTTGTCGAGCCATCTGATGGGCGAGACCGCCGAGACCGCCGATGACCTGGTGGTGATCGACAAGGGTCGAATCGTCACCCAGGGCTCGGTCGCCGAGATCACCGCCGGACACTCCTCGCTGGAGGATGCGTTCCTCGCACTCACCGACGGCGACTTCGGAGTCGGGATGGGCCACGCGGCGGTCCCGGGCGACGAGCGGGGTGCCGAATGAACGCCTTGCGCGCCGAACTACGCAAACTCCTCTCGCTGCCTGCCACCTACCTCGGCACGGTGATCGGCTTCGTCGCCACCGTGTTCCTCGCCGCGATCGACGCGCACCACCATCGCGCCGCACTCGACTCGGGGAGGATCCCGCCCGCAGGCGACGTGCCCGCGATGGCGGTGGGCTTCGACCTCGTGGCGATCGGCAGCATCGCCGCGATCACCATCGGTGTCGTCGTGATCAGTAGCGAATACCTCGGTGGCGATGACGAATCGGGCGGTGGCAGGCAGATCCTGACCACCTTGGTCGGCGCACCACGCAGAGTTCCGCTGCTGGCAGCCAAGGCACTCGCGGTCGCACTGGTGACCGGTCTGCTCGCGTTCGGCACGATTCTCGCGGTCGTCGCCGCCTCCCAAGCACTATTGGGTGGGCATGGCCTCGCGTTCCTGGAGGCCGTCGGTCGACTCGGTTGGCGGGTGCCCGGCGCTGTGGCGTTCTGGATGCTCACGGGGCTCATGGTCTTCGCGGTCACGGTGATCACCCGTAGCGGAGTCGTCCCGTTGATCGTGTTCATCATCAATACGGCAGGCGTCTCGCTCACCTACATCGCCGCGAGGAACACCTCTTGGGGCCGGTTCCTCCCGGATGTCGCGGGGACACAGATGTTCGTCTTCGACTACGCGGCACCGGACATGCTCGACCCGATACCCGGTGGGTTAGTCATGCTCGGCTGGACCGCCGTGCTGCTGGCGATCGCCGCGATCGTCTTCGTTCGGCGCGATGCGTGATGGGCCTGCGAGTATTCGCGCACCTCGGGGGAGCCATCGGCTCCGAGATCGCGAAGTTGCGAACGCTGCCCGCTGTCCTCGGCACCATCCTGGCCACCGTCCTGTCGTCCACCGCGCTCGGTGCGCTCTTCGGCGGTATCGCGGGCAGCGGCGTCGGGAGCGGGCCGGGGGAGACGACCGGGACGATCACGGCAACGGCGTTGCAGTTCGTCGACCTCGGCCAGGTCGGTTTCATCCTGCTGGGGATCCTCACCGTGGCATCGGAATACCCCAGGGCCCAGATCCGTACCACCCTGCTCGGTGTGCCGGATCGATCGATGCTGCTGGCAGCCAAGTCGATGGCCTATCTGGCGGTCGCCACCGGGACCGCCGTCCTCGCCGTCGGTGGTGCGGCGCTGGCGAGCATCCTCACCGCGAATGGAACCGGTGTGTCGGAGATCGGGTGGGCTCGAGAGCTCGGCGCGCTCATCGGCGCGGCGGTGTACCTGGTGCTGATCGGGTTGTTGGGTTCCGCAGTCGCGTTGCTGGTTCGAAATCTGGTGGTGGCGACAGCCGTGATGTCGACCTTGGTCCTCGTGCTCTCCCCGATCTTGTCGATGTTCACGGAACTGGCGGGCTATCTCCCGGACCGGGCGGGATCCTGGCTCTTCCGCTCGGCGGCGAACGCGGGCGGCCCACTCGATCCCGGGACGGGCGTGGCCGTGTTCGTCGGCTGGATCCTCGTGACCTCCGCAATCGGAACCGGCCTGTTCCTGCGCCGGGATGCGTGATCCCCGGACGACTCTCACGGTGATACGCCGATTGGCAATTCGCGCTGCGGCTGGCAGTGTGACGAGCTGATTCGCGGGCGCGCGCCGACGCCACCGGATTCCGCAGGCCGGGGCCCGGGTAGGCCGACTGACCGAGGTGACGTCGATGGTCGCGCGCACACCTACCGAGGGGAATCCCGATCATGGCCGACTCGGAGCTCGACCTGCGACAGCTTCGCGAGCCCGACCAGTATCCGACGGTCTTCGCTCGCTATGCGGAGCTCCCGGTGGGCGACGCCTTCGTCGTGGTCGCAGACCGGGACCCTGCCCGGCTCCACGAGGAATTCGAGCTGGAACACCCGGACAGTCACAGCTGGGAGTACCGGGAGCAGGGCCCGTCGGTATGGCGGGTTCGGATCGGCAAACTGGCAGGCACCCCGCTGCCCCGGGTGTTGGTGAACACCGCCGAGCTGATCGGTGACTCGACCGACAGCACCGATCCGGCGGCTCAACCTGCGTCGGATACGGCGGGCGCGGTGTGGAAACTACGCAGCCGCGCCCGCGATCTGGACTCCAACGTCATCGCGTTGCCCGCTGCGGGCACCATCGACGAGCACGTCGGCCCGGACCTCGATGTCCTGATCCACGTCTTGGCGGGCAGCGGTGAACTCGGCACCGAACTCGGTGTCGTTGAGCTGGTTCCGGGCGCGGTGGTGTGGTTGCCGAGGCGTTCCCGTCGCCGTTTCCGGGCCGGTCCCGATGGATTGCGCTACCTGACCGTGCACCAACGTCGTCGAGCGCTGGTCCTGGCGGCTCCGCAGTCCAGCGCGATCTGAAGATTCACCGGATGGGGCTCGGTTGGTCGAACCGTGTGTCATGGCTGGTGTCCGCGGATGAACACGGCCACACCGTCAGCGATCCACGCGGTGCGCTCGGGTGTCCGGATGACCGAGGCAGGCGGGCCGGGCTGGGCCGAGACGAGGCATGAGAAGTGCACTGCGGCGCGCTCGGCATCGGCGATGCGGAGCAGTCCGTTCTCTCCCCAGCGGGCGAGGACCCGAGCGAGTTCGGCTCGGACACGCCCGGCGCCGGCCTGCCACCACGTCTGGATGACCTCGCGACCCAGATGCCCAGCCTCGGCGTGGACTTGGCCGATCAGCGCTCGGTGGGCTGCGGAGTGCGGGATGGTGGCCAGCCAGTCGCCGGTGTCGTCGAGCCAGTCGATCGCGAACGCCCGGAGTGCTGACTCGACTTCTGCCAGGCTTTCTGCGGTGGCGAGATGGTGGTCGATGAGCGCGATCTCGGCCTCGGCGACCCGGCCAGCGGAGTCTACGATCACGGCGGCGAAGAGGGCGGGTTTGTCGGCGAAGTGCTTGTAGATCGTGCGCGTGGAGACCCCTGAGGCGGTCGCGATGGCGTCGATGCTTGCTCGTGCGAAGCCGTCGCGGGCGAAGACCTCGCGGCCGCCGGTCATGATCGCCTCATGCTTGGCCGGTCGCAGCCGACCGCTCGCCTGCGGCGCCTCGCCTCGCGCTGGGCTCACGATGACTCCTTGCTTCTCGGGGTGGTGCGCCGTCAAGGCTACCTTGTAAAGTCGTCGTTGTACTTTACAGAACTTGATGAGGAATACCCATGACTCGCATCGCCGTCATCGTCGGCAGCACGCGCACCCACCGCCGAGGCAAGGCCGTGGCCGACTGGACTCTGACCACCGCACGACAGCACGCGCCTGCGGGCGTCGAACTGGAGCTGGTCGATCTGGCCGAGTTCGATCTGCCCGTCCTCGACGAGCCTGCCTCGGGAGCCTGGGGCGTCTATGCGCACGAGCACACCAAACGGTGGTCCGAGGCGATCGCCTCCTTCGACGGGTACGTGATCGTGACTCCGGAGTACAACCACGGCGTGCCGGGGCCGTTGAAGAACGCGTTGGATTACCTGTACTACGAGTGGAACCACAAGGCCGTCGGATTCGTCGGCTACGGCACCGTCGGTGGCGTGCGCGCCGTGGAACAGCTGCGCCAGATCGTCGCCGACTTCAAGCTCGCCGACGTCGCCACCCAGGTCACGTTGAATACCTTCACCGACTTCGACTACACCGGCATAGACATCACCGAGCCCACCATCACCGGAGTCTTCGCCCCTGCGGACCGTCACGTCACCGACCTGGCCAGGTTGCTGGAGGAGGTCACGGTGTGGAGCTGCGCCCTGCAACCGGTGCGCGCGCAGGCCGTCGAAAGCTGAAGTCGCCACGAGGAAACCGGTCGACACTCATGCGCAGGCGCAGAGTCAACAGGCGTCTGTGCAAGCGAGCGTTGTGCTGACCAAGGTCTACATCGGTGAAGACGACGAACTGCGTGTCGGGGACGGCCGGCCCTTCGAGATGCCACCGCCTCGACGTCAACGTCCCCGACTGGATTGAGGACGCCGACAAGGCGTGGGGTGGGGCCGGTGGGACTCGAACCCACACCGTCACGGACCTAAACCGTGTGCCTCTGCCAATTGGGCCACGGCCCCTCGGTGCGGTGACTCCCCGAGGGGCCGCACCGAGAGTGCAGCCTACCGTCGGGAGTTCGGCCGGTTGCGGCCGCCCTGATCAGCCGCCCGCGCCCAACAGGAGCGCGAGGCCCAGCGCGATCACCCCGACGATGAGGCAGCCTGCGCCGAGCCACAGGATCACGATGCTTCGGTTGGGCGTGGTCCGGCCCGCGCCCGCTGAGGCGGCGAAGAATCCGCCGGACATCAACGCCGCGGCGAGCGGGACGCCGAGTCGGGCCGCCCAGCCGATCGCGCCGGTCAGGCCGTCGGCGTAGAGCAGGGCGACGAGGCTCAGGATGACCAGGACTCCGGCGTGGGCGTGACCGGCGCGCGCGAAGGCGGCTTGGAAGTCGGTCATCGGTACCTTGCCGCGCACGACGCGGGTCAGGAACCAGCCACCGAAGGCGATTCCCACCACGGTGAGCAGGACGGCCCCGGCGATGATCCGGGTGTGTGGTTGCAATGTCTCGATCATGACGGACGCATCTCCTGACAGCGGGCCGAATAGGCTGTAACGACGTTATGAAACACCGTTGCGAAACGCTGGTCAACCGCCCCGAGTGGCATGCGAGCTGGTGATCTAACGTTGTCCGCACCGCATCTGTGCGAGGAGGAGACGTGGCCCGCCATCCAGAAGAGATCGAGCGAGACATCGAGCAGGCCCGCGAAGCGCTGGCCGTGACCCTGGACGAGTTGGGTACGCGCGCGCATCCCAGGCGATTCGTCGAGTCTGCTCAGAGCAGTGTGCTCGGGAAGTTCGAAGACCCCAAGGTCCGCATTTCAGTCATGGTGATCGCGGCCTTGATCGTGTTCGCGATCCTGCGCAAGCTTTTCCGCTGACGCCGAAACGAGTGGCGTTCGGGGGTTGCCGGTCGATCCCCGAACGCCACGGCGGTTCACGCCGAGTCGGCTTCCGGGCGTTCGTCGTCCGTCGACTTGGCTCCGGAGTCGGCGTCCTCCTCCGACGTCTCCGTGGTCATGGCGACGGTGCGAGCGCCCCGGCGTCGACGCGAGCTGCTCTTCTTCTTGGATCCGGTTGCTGCAGCACCCTTCTCGGCTGTGGTATTCGATAGTGGAGACTCTGCGTTCGAGGCCTCATCCTGTGCGGCCTCGTCCGTCGGGCTCGCCGTCGTCGGGGACGTCGTGGTCTCCGGTTCGTTCGGCCTGCTGGCGCGAGGGGTGACATGTCTCGCGGTGAGGTAGGCGGAGGTGAACGCCAACGCATCGCCGTCGAGGAGATGGACGACGGTCGGGTGTTCTCCGCCGGTACGTAGTTCTCCGGCGAGGCGGTCCGCCGACTCTCGTGCCGTGACGAGATCGTCCGCCCGGGCGGTGCGAATGTGGGTCCCGTCTGAGACGGTGACGGTCCACTCGTCGCCGTCCACGGTGTACTCGGCGACGAGATGTGAGGCGGGCTGCGCCCCGTCGGCCTGCTGGCTCGCTTTCCGCATGAGCATATGGTCCGACGGAGCTGAGACGTTTGCACGATGGGGTAAGGCCGAATGGCCGACTCGCCGCTAGTCCGGATGGAGTATGCCGACTTCCGGGCGACCAGGTGGCGTTCCTGTCGGTGCGGTAAGGCAACCTGATAGAGCTAATTGTTGATCAAGGAGAGGCGATGCCCCGAGTGCTGTCCGAGCAGGACCTTGAATTTTTAGCGACGGAACTCGCGGCGGGTCGCCCACCGATGGTGTGGTTCACCTCCCGGGCCGTCGGCGTCGAATCGGGGAAGTCGGGCAAGGTGACGGCTTTGGACGAGCCCGCCGAGGGTGAGTTCATCCAGGTTCGGCCAACGGGATCGCAGGACGTGCTGTCGTTCTCCGCAGGCGAGGTGACGCTCACCAAGCCCGCGCGTAAGCCGCGTAAGCCGGACGCGCCCGAGACGCCGCAGGCCGAGGAATCCTCGGCACCTGCGCCGATCGAGCCAGTGTGGACGCCCGAGCCCGCGCCGGTGCCGACGAGCCGGGGTGCAAAGCCTCGACCCAGCACGGAGAACGGAGATTCAGTGACCGAGCCCACCTCGAACCGCAGGACCGGTGCCGCCAAGAGATCGAAGCCGGGGGCTGCGGCGACGATCACGCTCAACTCCACGGCCGAGGGGTTGTGGACGGCGGAGGTCACCGTCGGCACCAAGAAGGTGCTCAAGCCGACCACGGTCAGCATGGGCGCGGTGGCGCAGGCAGTGAAGATCCTGCATCCCGAGGCCGACGCGGCGGTGCAGCCGGTGCTGGACGCCGCCCGCGAACAGCAGCGGGCGAAGGTCGAGCAGTTGCAGGCCGAGCTGGAAGAGGCTCGACGCCTGCTGGGCGACCTGGACGAGCCTGCGGCGACCGATGAGAACGGTGACTCCGACTCGAAGCCCGCGTCCGACTCCGAGGCGAGTGGTTCCGACGCCTGATCCTGTGGGTTAGATCCGTCCCGACGGTGCCCCGGTCGACCTTCATCGACCGGGGCACCGTCATTTTTTCGAAGTATGGCCATCCGGTTGGGTCGATCGCCATTCGGCTGACCGGGGTGTAGCCCTGGCGCGAGGCAGGCCGACCAGACCAGCGCGTTATCCGACTCACTAGCAGACTAATCGGGCCATCGGACTCGTCCTTTTGGCCATAATGTGCGCAACTTAGATCACGTCTGTCGCCGGACAGCCGTTGCCTGCTACGTCGATGAAGCGAAATGAAGTCACATCTTCTCGGTGCGAGTCTGTTAATTTCGCACTCGCATCACGGGTTGCGTCGAAACAAGCAACACGACGGCGCCGGAAACGCCGAATCAACGTTGTCGCGCGAGCGGCTGACGAGAAGAGACGGGTGCAAGTGAAGCATAGGAAAGTAACCGCAGTAGCCTTAGGAATCGCGCTGAGTTCGGGTCTGACTGCGGCGACGTTGCAGACTGGATCGGTGGCGTATGCCGGAGATGGCACATCTTCAGCGGCGAATACTCCCGGTCGAGCGCAGGTGATCACATTGATCACCGGCGACCAGGTGCGGGTGACACAGAGCGACGGTGGCGGGCACTCTGTCGCGGTGGTTCCCGCCGCAGGCCGCGAGAACATTCGGTTCCATCGTGCCTCGACCGAGGACAGTATCTCTGTCATCCCCGCCGATGCCCTGCCATTAGTCCAGTCCGGTCGCCTGGATACCAGACTGTTCGACGTCCTCGGACTCATCGAGCAGGGCTTCGCGGACAGCGGACCCTTGCCGTTGATTTTCGCCGGTGATTCGAGTGCCCCGAGTATCCAGAGCACGTTGGCCGCGCCGTTGGCCGACGTGGGCGCCGAGGTCGTCCGGGAACTGCCGAGCATCAACGGTATCGCCGTCGAGCCCGGTGCGGATGATTCGGCCGAGGTGTGGTCGGTGCTCGGCGCGGAGCACAACACTTTCAGCGCCGGTGTCGATCGGGTGTGGCTCAACGGCCGCGCGCAGCTCCTGGACGAGGAGAGCAACGCGCAGATCGGTGCGCCGGAAGCCTGGGAGGCAGGCTTCACCGGGGAAGGTGCCACCGTCGCGGTACTCGACTCCGGGTACGACGCCGAGCATCCCGACCTCGTCGATGTGGTGGTCGACGCCGAGGATTTCACCGGCAGTGACACGGGAGCCGACGATGGCCACGGGCATGGCACCCATGTCGCCTCCACCGTGGCGGGGAGTGGCGCCGCGTCCGACGGTGCACACGCCGGGGTCGCGCCTGGCGCGGACGTGATCGTGGGCAAGGTATGCGGTCCGGAGGGGGACTGCCAAGAGGACGAGATCATCGCGGGCATGGAGTGGGCGGCCGAGCAGGATGCCGACGTGGCGAATCTCAGCCTTGGCATAGGACCCACCGACGGCACCGATCCGCTGTCGCTCGCGGTCAATACGCTGACCGAGCAGAGCGGCACGCTCTACGTGATCTCCGCAGGCAACTTCAGAGCCGATGAGTCCGTCAGCAGCCCGGCGGCTGCCGATGCCGCGTTGGCTGTCGCCAGCGTCACGAAGAACGATGAGCTCAGCGACTTCTCCAGCCGAGGCCCTCGGATCGGTGACAAGGCGCTCAAGCCGGATATCGCGGCGCCGGGCTCGGACATCATCGCGGCCAAGGCAGGCGGCTCGGGCGACGAGGCCTACGTCTCGATGAGCGGTACCTCGATGGCTTCGCCGCATGTCGCGGGTGCTGCGGCGATCTTGGCCGCCCAGAATCCGGACTGGCAGGCCGACGAGCTGAAGGCGGTGTTGTCGGCATCGTCGGTGCCGTTGGAGGGCTTGTCGGTCACGGCGCAGGGTGCTGGTCGGCTCGACGTCGCGGCAGCCGTCGAGGCCGAGGTCTACACCAGCCCTGCCTCGGTGAGCTACGGTCTGTTCCAGTACCCGCACGACCAGGAGCCCGTCACCGAGGAGTTGACCTACCACAACACCGGGGATACCGACCTCGTGTTGGATCTCGCCTTCGAACCCATCGGGGGCGATGGAACGCCCGCCCCGTCGGGGCTGTTCGACCTCGGTGCCGACCAGGTCACCGTGCCCGCTGGCGGCGAGGCCATCGTGGAGCTCACCGTGGACCCCTCGGTGAACGACCAACTCGGCTTCGTCGGCGGTTCCGTGCTCGCGAGCAGTGCAGACGGCTCGACGACGGTGTCCACCCCGGCAGGCGTGTTCCTGGAGCCGGAGAGCTACGACCTTACAATCGAGGCCACGACCCATTCCGGTGCCGTTGCGGAGAATCCCTACATCGGCGCGGTCAACCGGGAGACCGGTGAAGTGTTCTATGTCGAGCAGGCCGCCGATGGCAGCCTGCAGACTCGGCTACCCGTTGGCCGGTACGACGTTCTCGCTCTGTTGAGCGAGTATGGCGAAGGCGAGGACAGCGTCGGCGGTACCGAGACCGTGGGGGCCGAGCTGGACGTCGAGGTCGGCGAGGACACGACGATCAGCTTCGACGGAACGCAGGGCGAACCGGTGTCCGTCGAGGTGGACCGCGAAGCGACAGTGCAGGGTGCCGCACTCGAGTTGGCGCTGCCCTCGTTCGAGATCGGAACCTCCCAGTACGGGGACGGGTTCCAGAACTTCGCCATACCGACCGGTGACGTCGATCCGAACGGTCTTCGCCTCGTGTATCGGCCGGTGCTCGCCTCACCGGAGAGTGCCGACGAGCCGTATAGCTATGACCTCGTGCTGGAGAAGTCCGGCATCCCCGGCCAGCCGAGCTTCACCGTGGCCGATGAGGAACTCGCGGCGGTGAGTACGCGGTATCACGCGCAAGGCGTCGAGAAGACTGCCACCCGCACCGCGATGGGCGTCCTGCCCGACGACCTCGGCGGTTTCGGTATCGGCCTGCCGGTCGAGCTTCCCTCGCAGCGGCTGCACCTGTTCACCTCGGGGGACATCAGTTGGACGGAATACCTGTCCCTGAGTGACGGAACCACCGCCGAGGAGATCATGCACCAGAACACCTACGAGGTCGGTGAGCACACGGCGACCTGGAACCGTGCGCCGCTCGGCATCAGCGTCGGTACCGAGACGAGTCCCAGCGGACAACGGTCCGGAGATGAGCTTTACCTCACCCCCGGTTACTTCGCACCGGGTGACGCACTGGTGCACACCCTCTACGGTGCGGAGCCCGAGATCGTCGGTACCGGCACCCTGTCGGTGAACGGCGAGACCATCGCAACCGCACCGTTGACCGGTTTCGAGGTGTTCCCGGTGCCCGGCGGCGAGAACGTCTTCACCTATGAGGCCACCGCGACTCGCTCGGTGCCCTGGTCGGTGTTGGGCACCGAGCAGAATGCGACCTGGACCTTCACCTCGGACACGGTCGACGGTGGTCTGTCAGAAGCGCTGCCGTTGCTCGGGATTCAATTCGAGGGCGAGGTCGATGATCTGGGCCGGGCGCCCGCAGGCGTCGAATACCCGTTGGATCTGCGAGTGGATCGAACCAGCGACGACATCGAGGTCAGCGAGGTCGGCCTGGAGGTCTCCTACGACGATGGCGCGTCGTGGACGACCGTGGAGCCCAGCCGGACCGACGAGGGTTGGACCGCGTCACTGACTCATCCGGAGGGCGATGGGTTCGTCTCGCTGCGGGCGAGCGCGGTGGACAGCGCGGGCAACAGCGTGGAACAGACGACGTTGCGGGCGTATCAGATCACCGCAGGCTGATCAGTACGACTGTTTTCAAGCGAGGGGCCGTCTCCATTGGGGCGGCCTCTCGTCGTCTGTGCTGAGGACTCCGACTCGAAGCCCGAGCTGGCCGAAGCCGACTCCGAGGCAATGGCTCGGCACCTGATCCTGCGGGTGAGGTCCGTCCCGTCATTTACTCGAAGTATGGCCATCCGGCTCGGGCCGCAGCCATTCGGCTGATCGGGCGCGACATCAGGGAAATACTAGGCCGAAAGGAGCAGCGCGTTATCCGACTCGCTAGCAGGCTGCTGGACCATTCGGACTCGTCCTCCTGGCCATAATCCTAGTGATGTGGACCACCCGATCAGCGGAAAACCTTCGGGTGTCGTGGCGCTGCCGAGAATGAGTGGGAAACGTCCGCGCCGCGAGTCTGTTAGTTTCTTTCCCGCATCACCGGTTGCGTCGAAACAGAAACACGACAGCGCCGGAAACGCCGAATCAACGCTGTCGCGCGAGCGGCTGACGAGAAGAGACGGGTGCAAGTGAAGCATAAGAAAGTAACCGCAGTAGCATTAGGGATCGCGCTGAGTTCCAGTCTGACTGCGGCGACATTGCAGGTAGGGGTCGCAGCGTACGCCGAAGACGACGCCTCCGCAGTGGCGGACAATTCTGGCTCGGCGCAGGTGGTCACCCTGATCACCGGCGACCAGGTGCGGGTGACATCGAGCGGTAGTGGTGCGCAATCCATCGCGGTGATTCCGGCCGCAGGCCGCGAGAACATGCAATTCCACCATTCCTCGACCGAGGACGGTATTTCCGTCATCCCCGCCGACGCATTGCCATTCGTCCAGTCCGGACGGCTGGACGCGCGGTTGTTCGATGTCCGTGGGCTCATCAAACAGGGGTTCGGGGACAGCAGGCCACTGCCGTTGATCCTCGCGGGCGATCCGGCGGCGCCGAGTATCCAGAGCACTATGGCTGCCCCGCTGGCCGATGTGGGCGCCGAGGTCGTCCGTGAACTGCCGAGCATCAACGGCATCTCTGTCGAGCCGTCCTCGGACGATTCCGCCGAGGTGTGGTCGGTGCTCGGCGCGGAGAACAGCACCTTCTCCACAGCCATCGATCGGGTGTGGCTCAATGGCCAGGCCGAGGTTCTCGATGAGGAGAGCAACGCGCAGATCGGCGCCCCGGAAGCCTGGGAAGTCGGGTTCACCGGCGAAGGCGCCACCGTCGCGGTACTCGACTCCGGGTATGACGCCGAGCATCCCGACCTCGTCGACGTGGTGGTCGACGCCGAGGACTTCACCGGCGGCGACACGGGAACCGACGACGAGAACGGGCACGGCACGCACGTCGCATCGACCGTGGCGGGCAGCGGCGCCGCATCCGACGGTGCACACGCCGGCGTCGCCCCCGGAGCCGACCTGATCGTGGGCAAGGTCTGCGGCAGCAGCGGTTCCTGCTACGAGGACGCGATCATCGCGGGCATGGAGTGGGCGGCCGAGCAGGGCGCCGACGTGGCGAACCTCAGCCTGGGCGCCGGACCCACCGACGGCACCGACCCGATGTCGGCCGCGGTGAACACCCTGACCGAGCAGAGCGGCACGCTGTACGTGATCGCGGTGGGCAACTCGGGTGCGGACGACGACATCAGATCCCCAGCCGCCGCCGACGCCGCACTGTCGGTCGCCAGCGTCACCAAGGGCGACGAGCTCAGCGAGTTCTCCAGCCGGGGCCCGCGTTTCCGGGACAAGGCCATGAAGCCGGACATCGCTGCGCCGGGCTCGGACATCATCGCGGCGCGTGGCGCGGGCACCGCCGGTGGCAACCCGGTCGACGAGTCCTACACCTCGATGAGTGGTACCTCGATGGCTTCGCCGCATGTCGCGGGCGCTGCGGCGATCGTGGCCGCGCAGAACCCGGACTGGGAGGCCGAACAGATCAAGGCCGTGTTGACGGGATCATCGGTGCCGCTCGACGGACCGTCGGTCACCGCGCAGGGCGCCGGTCGGCTCGATGTCGCCGCAGCCGTGGAAGCCGAGGTCTACACCAGCCCGGCATCGGTGAGCCACGGCGTGCTGCCCTACCCACAGGATCAGGAGCCGACCACCGAGGAACTGACCTACCGCAATACCGGTGACAGCGAGATCACCCTCGACCTGGCGTTCGAACCGGTCGGACCCGACGGGGCTCCCGCTCCGGCCGGCCTGTTCAGCTTGAGTGCCGACCAGGTCACCGTGTCTGCCAGCGGCGAGGCCGTCGTCGAGCTCACCGTGGACCCCTCGGTGAACGAGCAACTCGGTTTCTTCGGTGGTTCCGTGCTCGCCAGTAGCGCAGACGGCGAGACCACGGTGTCCACTCCCACGGGTGTGTTCCTGGAGTCGGAGAGCTACGACCTCACCGTCGAGGCCACGACGAAGTCCGGCGCGGCGGCGGTCAACCCGTACATCGAGGCGGTGAACCGGGAGACCGGTGAATCGTTCACCGTCGCCAAGAGCACCGATGGTGTCTTCTCGGCCCGGCTGCCCATTGGGCGGTACGACGTCCTCGCCGTGCTGACCGAGAATGTCGAAGAGGGCGGCGTGACCGTCGGTGGCACGGCGACCGTCGCGGCCGAGATGGATGTCGACCTCAGTAAGGACACGTCGGTCGTCTTCGATGGCACTCAAGGCGAACCGGTGTCCGTCGAGGTCGATCGCGAGGCGACGGTGGCAGCGGCAACGCTCGACCTGACGCTGCCCGGCTACTCCCTGGGAGCCGTCCAAATGGGAGACGGGTTCGAGAACTACGTGATACCGACCGGTGAGGCCGAGACGAACGGACTCGGCTTCGTCTATCGACCGACGCTGGGCTCGGCGGCCGACGCGAAGGAACCCTACGAGTACAACCTCGTGTTCGATTCACCCGGCATTCCCAGCGAGCCGAACTTCGTGGTGT